>JAZOAL010000058.1:0-15782 GCA_045595425.1 Eubacteriales bacterium | reverse complement strand
TGAGAATTAAATGCGTATATTATTTATATCGCATGGAATTCTTTTTTTGAATCAATGAAACGGAGGGATGATCAATGTCTGATACTATGATTCGCGATTTGTTTCTGGAGAGGGAAAAGACGACCCTTTCGGAATTTGCGTTTCTTACCTCGCAGACGAAGGGCAGAGAGTATCCGTATACAAAATGTGCGGTGCGCACAGAATTTCAGAGAGACAGAGACAAGATCATCCATTCAAACTCTTTCCGCAGGCTGATGCACAAGACGCAGGTCTTTCTTGCGCCTGTTGATGATCATTACAGGACACGTCTTACCCATACACTTGAGGTTTCTCAGATAGCGCGTATCATTGCTCGTGCCCTGCGTCTCAATGAGGATCTGACGGAAGCCGCGGCTCTCGGTCATGATCTTGGGCATACACCCTTTGGGCATGCGGGAGAGGATGCGATGCGGATATATTTTTCCCCCGATTTCGCTCATTATAAGCAGAGCCTGCGCGTAGTTGAAAAGCTTGAAAATAATGGCAGTGGACTTAATCTGACATGGGAAGTGAGAGACGGTATTGTCAATCATACCGGCAAGCACATGGCGTCAACTCTTGAGGGCGTTATTGTAAAATTTGCCGACAGAATTGCCTATATAAATCACGATATTGATGATGCGAGGCGCGCGGGAATTTTGGCTCTTGATGATATTCCGAAGGATATCAGAAGAGTGCTTGGCGACGGTCACAGCGAAAGGATCAACCGTATGGTTCTGGCGGTCATACAGGCAAGCGAGGGCGAGCCCCAGATAAAAATGACCGATGAGGTGCAGCAAGCTACAGATGAGCTCCGCGCATTCCTTTTTGCCAATGTTTATGAAAATTCCGCGGCAAAATCCGAGGACGAAAAGGCAAAGGCTCTGCTTGGCAGACTGTTTGAATATTACAGCGATCGCCCCGAGCTTATGCCAAAGGTTTATTTCCGAAATGTGGATAGTGAGGGCGTTAAGAGGTGCGTTTGCGATTATATTTCAAGCATGACGGACAGATTTGCCATCGACACATATAATGAACTGTTTGTGCCGCGCGTTTGGGGAGGCAGAGGATGATCCCAAGAGCTGCGATCGAAGAGGTGCTTTATCGAGCAGATATAGTTGATACAATAAGCTCCTATGTTACGCTGAAGCGTGCAGGCTCAAATTTTGGTGGGCTATGCCCTTTTCACAGTGAAAAAACACCGTCCTTCACGGTTTTTCCCGCGACAAAGACCTTTTATTGCTTTGGCTGCGGGGCAGGCGGCGATGTTATAACATTTATAAAAAAAGCGGAAAATCTTGATTACCCCTCTGCCATTGAATTTTTGGCGCAAAGAGTGGGAATAACAATTCAGCATGAGGATCGGCCGGGTTCGGGCGATCTTGTAAACCGAAAACGGGTTTATGAAATGAATCTTGAAGCGGCAAAATTTTTCAGAAATTGCCTTTTCGATCCCGCGCTCGGCGCACCGGGCATGGATTATCTTCGCGCCAGACAGCTTAGCAGTGCAACTATCAAGCGTTTTGGACTTGGATATGCGCCTTCCGATTTCGGTATGCTGACAGATCATATGCGATCAAAGGGCTTCGGTGAGGAGGAGCTTGTCAAGGCTTTCCTATGCGGAAAAAGCCAGAAAACGGGCAGGGCATACGATTATTTCAGAGGAAGAGTAATGTTTCCGATCATTGATACAACGGGAAATGTCATTGCTTTCGGAGGCCGTGTGCTCGATGATTCAAAGCCGAAATATCTGAATTCCTCCGATACCCCCGGCTTTAAGAAAAGTCGAAATCTTTTCGCGCTAAACTATGCAAAGGATGCTTGTGCAGAGGAGATGATACTCTGTGAGGGGTATATGGACGTTATCGCACTGCATGCGGCAGGCTTTGGTAACGCTGTGGCAACTCTGGGCACGGCGATCACGAGCGAGCAGGCTCGGATAATGTCGAAATATACCAAAAAAGTAATAATTTCATATGACAGCGACGAGGCAGGTCAAAGGGCGGCGAACCGAGCAATGCAGCTTCTCGGTGAGGTCGGTCTTGAGGTCAGGATACTCAAAATGAACGGAGCTAAAGATCCGGATGAATTCATTAAAAAATTCGGTGCAGACCGCTTCAGAAGGATCCTCGGGCAGAGCAAAACCGGCTTTGAATATAAGATGGATAACATTATGGCTCGTTATGATATAAGCCTTCCCGAAGAAAAGATAAAAGCTTCCGGCGAGCTTTGCGCTATCATAGCCGACTATGCTTCTTCCGTTGAGCGCGAGGTATATATCGGACGCGTTTCCGAAAGACTTTCACTTACATCGGACGGACTGAAAAACGATGTTGAACGATTGAGGCGAAAGGCTTTGAGAGAACAAAAAAAAGCGGAGAGCCGCGAGGCTCTGAACTCTGCCAAAAATTACGGAGACAGAATCAATGCCGATGCCGTTAAAAATGTTGCGGCAAATTCGGCGGAAGAGACGATACTCGGACTTTTGCTCACATATGAAGAGCACAGAGCCGCAGTTGCGCAGGGCAGGGTGCTTCTTCTGGCAGATGATTTTTTTACTTCCCTTGGCAAAAGGATATTTGAAGTTATAATGGAGCTTCATAAATCGGATCACGGATTCAATTTTTCGCTTCTTGATGAATCTTTTACAAGCGAGGAAATGGGAAGGATCACAAGATACAGGATAAAGCGCGACGAGCTGGTGCAAAACGGGATCGATGTCCTTGAAACGGCTGTTCAAAAGCTGAAAAGCGAAAAGCAGAGAGAGGACGAAAAAAACGGAGGCGATAAATTCGCGTCTCTTCGCAGGAAACAGCAAAGTGCCCGCGAACAAAGAAATAAAAATTCAAATTCTTAAGATTTTGTGAGGTGTATTTTGAAAAAATCGCAGGAAAATGAAATAAATGTGATACTTGCGGCGGAAAATAAGACAAACGAGGCGATCGGAGGAGAGTCATATGAACGTCTCTATGAGGATCTGCGAAGTGAAGGTCTTAATGTTCCGGGCGGTGACTTTATATCCTCGGAGGCAGAGGATATCGAGCAGGAGATCGAGCGATACGACAATTCGGAAAATATGGAGATGATCCTGGAACAGGACGGACTTACCATTGATGATCCCGTTCGTATGTATCTGCGTGAAATAGGCAGAGTTCCGCTTTTAAAGGGAGAACAGGAAAAGAATCTTGCCGCAAAGATCGAAGAAGGCGATGAGGATGCAAAGCAGGATTTTATAAATGCCAATCTGCGTCTTGTTGTAAGCATCGCAAAGAAATATGTCGGCAGGGGGATGCCCTTCCTTGATCTTATTCAGGAGGGAACCCTTGGGCTGATGAAGGCTGTGGATAAATATGACCACACAAAGGGGTATAAGTTCTCAACCTATGCCACTTGGTGGATCCGTCAGGCAATTTCACGCGCTCTTGCGGAGCAGGAAATAATTCCGGTGCATATGGTTGAAACCGTACATAAGATAGCAAAATGTTCAAGACAGATGCAGCAGGAGCTTGGAAGAGAGCCGACTATAGAAGAGATATCCGAGAAGATGGGAATGAGCGTTGATAAGATAAGAGACATCCGCAGATATTCTCAGGAGCCGGTCTCTCTCGATACCCCGATCGGAGAAGAAGAGGACAGCCGTCTCGGTGATTTTATCCCCGATGATGATACACCTTCGCCGGTGGAGGCAGCATCTACATCTCTTATGCGCGAGGCTATCGAAAAAGAGCTTCATACGCTGACACCGCGTGAGGAGCAGGTTATAAAGCTGCGCTACGGACTCATCGACGGTCGCTCTCGCACGCTTGAAGAGGTTGGACAGGAATTCGATATTACAAGAGAGAGAATCAGGCAGATAGAGGCAAAGGCATTGCGCAAGCTTCGAAATCACAACCATGCAAAGAATTTACGAGCATTTTTAGACTGATAACAATAGCCATATAAGCAGGAGTTAAAATGAAAGAAGAACTGGAAATAAAGAAAAAAATTGATATAGGAACCCTTATCGAAAAAGGAAAAAAAGGAAAGCTTTCGAGCAGTGATATCGAGGAGATCATGGAGACTATGAACTATGATTTGGATAAGCTCGATCAGCTTTATGAGGATCTCGAGGAGAATGGCATCGATGTTTCACCGGAGCAGCTTCTCAGTGAGGACATCAGTGAGATAGAAAGCGAGATGGAGCAGTTTGACCATCCGGAAAAGATGGAAAAGATGCTTGAAAGCGAAGGCCTTGCCATCGATGATCCTGTTCGTATGTATCTCAAGGAGATCGGAAAGGTACCGCTGCTTGGGCTTGAAGACGAACTGATTCTTGCCGAAAAAATGGCGGAGGGCGATGAGGCGGCAAAGGATAAGCTGGTCGAAGCTAATCTTCGTCTCGTTGTAAGCATTGCAAAGAGATATGTTGGCAAGGGAATGTTTTTCCTCGACCTTATTCAAGAAGGAAATCTCGGACTTATGAAGGCGGTTGAAAAATTTGACTACCGAAAGGGCTATAAATTCTCCACTTATGCAACATGGTGGATCCGCCAGGCTATCACAAGATCGATAGCTGATCAGGCAAGAACTATCCGTATTCCCGTTCATATGGTTGAGACCATTCATAAGGTTTCCCGTTATTCAAGACAGATGATGCAGGAGCTGGGCAGGGAAGCCACAGCGGATGAGATAGGCGAAAAGATGGGTATGAGCGCCGACAAGGTAAGAGAGATCATGAAATTTTCTCAGGATCCGGTATCTCTTGAAACCCCTATCGGTGAAGAGGAAGACAGCCATCTCGGTGATTTTATTCCGGATGAGGATACTCCGGCACCGGCTGACGCAGCCTCCGCGACAATACTGCGCGAGGTCATTGAGAGGGAGCTTAATACTCTCACTCCCAGGGAGGCGCATGTTATCAGACTCCGTTTCGGTCTCTATGACGGACGTTCCAGAACGCTTGAGGAAGTCGGAAAGGAATTCGATATCACCCGTGAGCGAATCCGCCAGATCCAGGCAAAGGCGCTCAGAAAGCTGCGTCATCCCAGCCGAGCAAGGCACCTGAAGGGATTTCTTGACTGATTTTTTAACTTAATTTGTTATCTGAATCAAAAAATCCCTTGACATATCAGTTTAAATGATGTAAAATAATAAAGATTTAATATCTATATTTATGCGAAGGAGTTACTTTAAATGAAAAGAATTGTTAGTTTGATGCTTTGTCTTCTCATGCTTGTTCCGATGTTTGCTTCCTGCTCTTCGGAGGAGCCTGTTGAAACTATTGAGACTACAGTGCGAGAGGCTGTTACCCTTGGTATGTATGTAATCACAGAGAATGAAACCACTGCTGAGGCAGCACAGGCTGTTGAAGATGCGATCAAGTCTCTTGTAAAATCAAAATATACAACAAATCTTGAAATAGAATTTCTTACCGAAGCTGAATATTACAGCACCGTTGAAGCTCGCCTTGCAAAAATGGAAAGCGGAGCAGAAGCGTCTTTAGAAACCGAAGCTGAAACAGACACCGGAGCAGGCACTGCAACCGATAAAGAGGCTGTGACGACTGCGGCTACCATTGTTAATGAATACGGTGTTACAGAGCTTAAATACCCTGATCTTGGTGCAAATCAGATAGATATTATCATGATCGCAGACTACGATAAGTATCTTGAATATGCAGATAAGGGATGGCTCTATAATCTTGACGATACGATCAAAAATGCTTCTAAAAAGCTTACCGATTATATCTATCCTGCTATACTTGAATCTGCTAAGATAAACGGCACTTATTATGCGGTTCCCAATAATAAGGCTGTTTCAAGCGAAGGTACATATATGATCGTGGATAAGGCACTTGCAAAGGAATTTGAGCTTGATGCTTCAAAGGTTGATTCTATCTATGATCTTAAGAGCTTCTTTGCTTGGGTCAAGGAGAATAAGGCAGATGTCACACCTATTGCGGGCAATTATGATGCGCTTGACGTTGCTTATATGAATGTTGATTGTGCAAGCCGTGCGTTTACCGAAGAATTTTCACTTGTAGGCAAATATGGCAGCGATACTGTTGCAGATGCCGAGAGCCTTTTTGCAAATGAAAATTACAAGAAGGATCTGCTTTCTATGGCTGAAATGAAGTTTGCCGGTTATTTTGGTGATGCAAACGCAGAGAGCTTTGCGGCGGCTATCAAGACAGGTGATGCGCTTTCTATGGCAGAGTATTCTGAAAACTATGAAATAATAGCTCTTGACAGCGTTTATGGCGAAGCAAGTGAGCTTTGCAGTTCTATGTTTGCGGTTTCGAAGTTTACAAATAACTTTGATCGCGTTATGGAGGTTATCACACTTCTTAACACAGATGAAGAGCTCCGTAATCTGCTTCAGTACGGTATTGAGGAAATAAACTATGAGCTTGATGAAGAAACCGGTGCTCTCATACGTTTGAACAATGACTATATGATGGATATTTATAAGACAGGTAATGTCTATATGGCTTATCCCGAAGAAGGCATGCCCCTTAATATTTGGGAAATGGCTAAAAAGCAGAATCTTGTCAGCAGTGCATATGTTGAAGATGCTTTTGGCGGTTTTGTGATGCCCGAGGATAAGGCTGAGGTTGTGAATCCCGATACAGGTGAGGTTACAGAGGCAGCTTTCACAGTTGATTTTGCTTCGGCAGACGCGTTGGCACGGGCTTCGGCAGAGCTGAAAGCAGCCCTTGGTGCTTGCTCGACATATGCTGATTATGAAGCACTTGTAAACGGTGCTGCGGAAAAATATGCAGATGCTATTGCAAACTTCCTTAGTATCGAAAACGCAAATACACCTTACGCTCTTTACAAGGCGCAGTGATAATTTAAGGTTTGATGACAAGGGACTGCCCATATTCGGGCAGTCCCTTTGGTAATGGTGAACAATAATGCGATTGATAAAACAAACTATCAGAAGAATAAACAATAATTTAGCGAATAGTTAGTTAATACCACATGAGATCCTTCGCCTTTGGCTCAGAATGACAAGATAGGGGCGATCACTTATTTTTTCACCGGAAAATTAACCGTTATTTTCCGTAGAAACATTATAATCAGTTCAGTACTGAGATCCTTCGCCAAAGGCGAAGGATCTCATGAACTGTTTGTTACTTCTCTGCTAAATTATTGTTTACAGATAAATAAATCGGAGAGACACATGAATTACACGCACATTTTATGGGATTTTAACGGGACTATTCTTGATGATGTTGAAACAGGGATTAAAAGTGTAAATACCCTTCTTGCCGAACGAAATTTGCCGACTATCAAAAGCCTTTCGGAATATCATGCGGTGTTTGGTTTTCCTATAATAGATTATTACAGACGTTTGGGCTTTGATTTCGAAAAAGAGCCATATGAAGTCATAGCACCTATTTGGGTAGAACAGTATCTCTTGAATGTTAAAGAGGCAAAGGTTTTTGACGATGTAAGGCCTACAGCCGAAGCATTTAGAAAAATGGGGCTCAGGCAGATAATATTATCCGCAACCGAGCTTAATATGCTGATCTCTCAGCTTTCGGAGCTCGGACTGGAGGATGTTTTTGACGGAGTTCTTGGACTTGATAATATTCATGCGGCAAGTAAGAAAAGTCTCGCGGAAAAATGGAGGGCGGATAACCCGGATGCACGTCCGCTGATGATAGGTGATACCATTCATGATGCTGAGGTCGCTCATGCTATTGGCGCCGATTGCATTTTGGTTGCGAGAGGACATCAAGCTTTTGAAACGCTCAAGACTTGCAATTGTCAGATCGTAAGTACGCTCAGTGAAATAATAGACCACCTGCAATGAATTCAGGTCGTCTATGTTTTAAATAAAAAGGGGATATCTCGCTGTTCATCAGTGAGATATCCCCTCATTTGCATTTGTCTGTGCGGGAAATAAGCCGGAAAACAATAATTTGTCAAATATTTTATTTTCCCAGCTTTTCTTCAACGGTATCAGCCGCGTTGTCGAGATAATTATTTTCCATCATTTCTATCCAGCCCTTATCAACCAGTGCCGCAAGCTTGGGATCCATCGGTATTTTCCCGAGAAGGTCATAGCCGAATTTTTCGGCAACCTTTTCGATGTGGCTCTCGCCGAATACCTTGATCTCCTTGCCGCAGTCGGGGCATTTAACATAGCTCATATTTTCAACCAGTCCGAGAACGGGAATGTTCATCATATTTGCCATGTTCGCCGCCTTTTCAACTATCATCGAAACAAGCTCCTGAGGACTGCTTACGATGATGATTCCGTCAAGCGGAATCGACTGGAATACTGTCAGCGGAACGTCACCTGTTCCGGGAGGGCAGTCAACAAACATATAGTCGATATCGTTCCAGATAACATCTGTCCAGAACTGCTTTACCATGCCCGCGATAACGGGACCGCGCCAGACAACGGGCTTGGTTTCCTCATCCATCAACAGATTTACCGACATAACGTCAATGCCTGTGGTGGAATGGGGAGGAATAAGACCGTGCTCGTCACCTTCAACCGCACCCTTGATTCCGAATGCCTTGGGAATAGAGGGACCTGTGATATCTGCATCGAGAATGGCGCATTTATAGCCTTTTCTCTGCATATTTACCGCCATCATAGAGGTTACGAGAGATTTACCGACACCGCCCTTTCCGCTGACAACGCCGATAACGCGTTTAACATTGCTGAGCTCGTTAAGAGCCTCGATCAAGCTTTCGGGCTGCTTTGAAGAGCAGCCGCTGGAACAGCTTGAACAATCATGAGTACATCCCATTTTAATATCATCCTTTCGGTTTTAACATCATTATATTTACATTATACACCCTTAGCGAAGAATATTCAAGAATAATTTGTTAATTTGGGGATGTTTTTGAAATTTACGTGCTCTCGGTGGGATTTTTGCCTAACAGCTTGTTGCTCCCTATAAGATTATTGGGGTTTCACACCGCAAAACCGCCATCGGCAGAGATGATCTGACCGGTTATAAAGGAAGCGGAGTCGGAAGCCAGATAGAAGGTGAGGTCTGCTACCTCTTCGGGCTTTCCGAGTCGGCAGAGGGGTGTTTCATCCGCGAGGGCTTTGAGATCTTCATGACTCAGCCTTGAATTCATCTCGGTTTCTATAACGCCGGGGCATATGCAGTTTACCGTAATACCCGATGGGCCAAGCTCCTTTGCAAGAGCCTTTGTCATGCCGATAAGACCTGCCTTTGAAGCCGAATAATGCACCTCGCAGGAGGCACCCGTTATCCCCCACATGGAGCTGATATTGATGATCCTTCCATATTTTTGATTTATCATTGGCTTTGCGCACTCGCGTGTGCAATAAAAAGCCGCGCTTAGGTTGACTGAGATCATTCTGCTCCAGTCCTCGTCAGTGATATCGGTGAAAAGGCTGAACTGCGCAATGCCTGCGTTGTTTATGAGAATGTCAATTCCGCCGAGCTGATCCACAGCAGCTTTTACCGCTCCGACACATTCAGAGGCTTTTGAGAGATCGGCGCAAACGGCAAAGGCTCCTGTTTCATCCGACAGCACTTTTGCATCTTTATGTCTGCATTGATAAGCGAAGGCGACCTTGCAGCCCGCTGCTGAAAATTTTCGGACAAGCGCCGCGCCGATACCGCGCGACCCGCCTGTTATAAATACCTTTTTATCCATAATCATATTCCTTAGGTTATTGGTAATCTAAAAACATTAAATTAAAATGCTAAACAATAATTTGTCGGGCTGTTAGTTAAGGCAAATAAAAATTAGTGAACAGGGCGAACACTACCGAAAAGTCATCCCGAGGGATCTATAAACAATTTCCGAGCATAGGCGATCTGAGATGTATTCATCAAATACCTAACATAGATCCCTCGACTACGCTGGGGATGACTTTTCGGTGAGCACTGATTTTGCGGCTTTCTATAACGAAAAAATAAGATTTTAGAAGGCAGAAAGTTAGTTTCCCCACATGAGATCCTTCACTGCGTTCAGGATGACAGATAGTGCTCATTTGTAGCTTTTACTACATGGAAAAATCAGGAGATTTGCCGTAGAAAAAGATACACAAACGACTCACAAATGTCATCCTGAACGCAGTGAAGGATCTCATAGACTGCAAGTTACTTTTCCCTGCCAAATTATTGTTTACCGATTTGAAAATAAGCTTTCAGAGTTTACCTATTTGTTAGTATGATAGCATATTTTGCCTTGAAATTCAAGAGAAAAGGCAAAACAACAATAAAAACTTTTCTTTGGGCAATTTTTTGTGAAATTTGCCTATGTCTTTTTTTCGGAAAAAATGGTATAATATACATATAAATTCTTTTGATTTGACTTTTTAGGACAGGAGGCAGGGGAATGTTTGAAATAAACGAATATGTTTTCTACGGCTCGGAGGGTATTTGCCGCATTGACGATATTGTGTCTTCACCGTTTTCAGATGTGAAAACAGATGTGAAGTATTATGTTCTCCATTCGACACATGGCGGTAACAGCACAGCTTTTGTTCCCGTTGACGGTGCGGAGTCTCTGATACGCAGAGTAATGACAAAGGGTGATATTGCCGCACTGATAGCAAAAATCGAGCATTTGCCTCTCTTTGAAGAGAGCAATCTTAAGCTTTTAAAGGAAAAATACAGCATTGCTATTCGTTCGGGTGACCCTGCTGAATGGGTGCGGATAATTAAAACCGTTTATGACCGTACTCTCAATGGCAGAGACGGAGGCAAAAAGGTTTCGGATGCTGAACGCTCCTATTCTGATAATGCCAAGCGTTTCCTATATAAGGAGATGGCGACCGTGCTTGAGATCCCTGAGGAGAACGTTGAAAAATATATAGAGGATAACATCGGAATGGCGGTGTAAAATAAAAGAGGGCAACAGCCCTCTTTTATTTTACACCGCAGCTTCAATTGTGGGATGGGCGAGTGCTTTTTATGCGGAAAGAGAAAAATATTCTGCCGATTATGTTTCGTATCCGAATATTTTTGTACGCATTATTCGTGCAAGAAAATTTGCCGGCAGAGAAATAAGACACCAAAAGAAGCTGAAAAGCAGGCATATCTGACCTCTGAAATTAAGAGGCAGGTCTGAATAGTCCCATATGCCAAGCCCAAGGTGAATATTGAGTATTTCACCTGCCGCAAGCTCCAAAATGCTTATGACTATACCTCCGATTATGCAGTAAAGCAAAATCGGCATTTCCGGAAAAGTCCTTCCGATAAGATAAAGGGAAAGAAAGCAGAATCCGCCGAGCAAAGCCATTGCGGAATGGGAATAGCCGCGCCACATAAGCTCGATGGAATAATATATTACCGCTCCCGTTATAAAAATCAGCGTCAGCTCCGCAAAGGGTGACTGCGCCGAAAAAATATGTTTTTTATTCATTAAATCATCACCTCACAAATATCTTTTTGCAATTTTTTAACTTTCTAATCAGTCTTTTGAGATAAAAATTGCGGAAACTATTGTATTAAACGGATTTTTCTGTTATAATAATAAAATAGTGAATCATGTGATGTCGGAGGTGAGAAAATGTCGAAGCTTGAAATGAGCCGAGACAGAAGGCTGTATTTTAAATACAGTGCAAAACGCGCGATGAGCGAGCGGGGTAACCTTCTGCGTTTCGTTGGTGCGACCTTCATTATGCTTGCCCTGATCGAGGCGGTGATCTATCTGTTTGAAACTGTCTGCCTGTTTTTGGGGGCAAAGATAACAGGATATCTTTTGGCGGCGGAGCTTGTCATTTTGTTCATCGTTTCTGCCCCGCTCATCATCGGACTTTCGAGAATGGCTTATCGAATGTCTCTTGGGGAGAATACCGAGATAGGGGATATCCTTTGGGCTTATGACCGCTTGCGTGTTCGCGATGCTTATGTGCTGGCGATCACAGCTTTGGCTGATATGCTGGTTCTGCTTGTTATGTCTTTTGCTGTGGGCAGATGTATTGCGTATGCTTTTGAGGGCATCTACGCCGAGTTTTTTTCTGTTCCGGCTTTGATCTGCTCGGCAATTGCTTTGCCGTTTTTGTCGGGGGCTTTTACGAGGACTTTTGTTTTGCCTGCCGCGTATTTTGAGAGCGGAAGCCTCACTGAGGCTTTTTCGGCTGCCAAAAAGACTGTAAAAGGTGAGGCTTTTGAAATATCTGCCTTTAATGTTAGCTTTATGCCCCTTCTTTTTCTGTCAATACTCACCCTCGGTATATTGTTTTTTGTTTATTTTTTGCCCCTTTATATGTTATCAGCCCAGCTTTGCGCCTCATATTTTGTTGGGTGCACAACTCCGGAATATTATAGAAAGTAAGGTTATACATCATGGAAAAGGAAAAGTTTTATATCACGACCGCCATTGCTTATGCTTCGAGAAAGCCTCACTTTGGCAATACATATGAGGTGATCATGACCGATGCGGTCGCGCGCTATAAAAGACAGCGCGGTTACGATGTGTTCTTCCTCACGGGTACGGATGAGCACGGTCAGAAGATCGAAAATCTTGCTGGTGAAGCAGGTATTACCCCCAAAGCCTATGTTGACGGCGTTGCCGGAGAGATCAAGGGCATTTGGGATCTGATGAACACAAGCTATGATAAGTTCATCCGCACTACCGATGATTATCATGAAAAGAGCGTTGAGAAGATATTTAAAAAGCTCTATGACAAGGGCGATATCTATAAGGGATATTACGAGGGCTGGTACTGCACCCCCTGCGAGTCCTTCTTCACGGATACGCAGATAACTGACGGCAAGTGCCCCGATTGCGGCAGAAGCGTTCAGAAGACGAGGGAAGAATCCTATTTCTTCAAGATGAGCAAGTATGCTGACAGACTCATTAAATATATTGAAGAGAACCCTGATTTCATTCAGCCCGAATCCCGAAAGAAGGAAATGATAAACAACTTCCTTAAGGTTGAGGGCGGATTGCAGGATCTCTGCGTTTCAAGAACAGCCTTTAAGTGGGGCGTTCCTGTTGATTTTGACCCCAAGCATGTTATTTATGTTTGGATCGACGCACTTTCCAATTATATCACAGCTCTCGGCTATGATCCCGACCTTGCCGAACAGCCCGAGCTCTTTAATAAGTATTGGCCTGCGGACGTTCATATGATCGGTAAGGATATTCTTCGTTTCCATACTATCTATTGGCCTATTATGCTTATGGCTCTTGATGTTCCGCTGCCGAAAAAGGTGTTTGGTCATCCTTGGTTCAATTTCGGTGAGGACAAAATGTCAAAATCTAAGGGAAATGTTATATATGCCGATGACCTTGCAAAGCGTTTCGGCGTTGACGGAGTGCGCTATTATGCACTTTCCGAGATGCCCTTCGCTTCTGATGGTTCTATCACCTATGAGAGCGTTATTACCCGCTATAATGCCGATCTTGTAAACAATCTGGGCAACCTCTTCAAGCGTACTCTCGATATGCTGAAAAAGTATAATGATTCCGTTATTCCCGAGCCTTTGGCTCCCGATGCACTTGATGAAGAGCTGAAGATGGCCTCTGTGCAGGCTTTTGAGAAGTTTACGGCTAATATGGACGAATATAAGATCGCCGACGCGCTGGAACATATCTTCGGTATGCTCCGCCGCGCGAATAAGTATATCGACGAGACCACTCCTTGGGTTCTCGCTAAGGATCCAGAG
Source organism: Eubacteriales bacterium (assembly GCA_045595425.1). Lineage (GTDB taxonomy): Bacteria > Bacillota > Clostridia > Oscillospirales > CAG-272 > SIG710. The sequence goes on along the minus strand of JAZOAL010000058.1, from coordinate 2,161 downwards.
GCGAAGGAACGTCTTGATACCGTTCTCTATAACCTGCTTGAAACTATCCGTTGGGGAGCTGTAATGCTTCTGCCCTTCATTCCCGAAAGCGCAGAGGATATTCTCGAAAGACTTGGCACGGATGCACGTTCCTTTGATACCATCGGCAGTGCCGATAGGTTCTGCGGCATGACTGCGGGAACAAAGACGGGCGAGAGCAAGGTCCTCTTTGCGAGAATTGATGAAAAGGCTATGCTTGAAGAGCTTCAGGCAGAGCTTGAAGCGCAGGTGAAGGCGGCGCAGGCGGCTGAAAAGAAGATCGAAAAGCCCGAGGGCGTTGCGCAGATCGGAATAGACGACTTCATGAAGGTCGAGCTGCGCACAGCAAAGGTTATCGAGTGCGAAAAGGTTCCGAAGGCGAAGAAGCTTCTTAAGCTCACCATTGATCTCGGATATGAGAAGAGAACTGTTGTTTCGGGTATCGCGAAATTCTATGAGCCTGAGCAGATGATCGGCAAGAAGATCATAGTTGTTGCAAACCTTAAGCCCGCAAACCTTTGCGGCATCGAATCCAACGGTATGATCATGGCTTCCGGCGAGGAAGAGATCAGAGTTGTATTCCTTTCGGATGATACACCTCTCGGTGAAAGAGTCAGATAATAATATTATAGGTAATAATCATGAAAATGTTTGATTCGCACGCGCATTATTATGATGAGCGATTCAAGCGGGAGCATGAAGGCGGAGCGGAGGATATCCTCTCCGCCCTTTTCTCGGGCGATGTCGGTTGGATAATAAATGTGGGCACAAGTAATGAAAACGCCGATGAGTGCATAGCACAGGCGGCAAAATATAAAAATATGTATGCGGCGGTGGGGATACATCCAAGCGACTGCCGTTTTTATACCGATGTCGATTTTGAAATGTCAAGACTCGCAAAGACCCTTGAAGGCAGGGCGGAGAAGAAGATAGTTGCCATAGGTGAGATCGGGCTTGATTATCACTATGAGGGAACGGACAAGCCTTGGCAGCAGGAGTTCTTTGAGAGACAGCTTTCTCTTGCGGAAGAGCTTGATATGCCCGTGATAATCCACGACAGAGAGGCACACGGAGATTGCTTTGATACCGTTCGCCGATATCCCGGTGTGCGCGGAGTTTTTCATTCATACAGCGGAAGCGCGGAAATGGCAAAGGAGCTTGTTAAAATGGGATGGTATATCTCATTTTCGGGCGTGCTGACCTTTAAAAATGCCGCAAAGGTAAAGGAGGTCGCCGCTATCGTTCCTCATGACAGACTTCTTATAGAGACGGATTGCCCCTACCTTGCGCCTCATCCCCATAGGGGAGAGCTTAATCATTCGGGGCTTATGTATCTCACTCTTGAGGCTCTTGCCGATATTCACGGCGCTTCTGCCGCTGATTTTGCCGCTTTGACCGCGAAAAATGCCGCAGATTTGTTCGGGCTCATACTTTAAAATGTATTTTTGGTAAAGATGATGGATAATATGCCGTAAAAAATGGTCAAAAAAGATGATTTTGGAGCACTTGTTTTGTGCAAAAGGGAGAAAATTTTGCGGTGAAATATTCATGCTTGACAAACTTGTCCCGAAAATGATATAATGTCGTGTAGCATTGGGCAAACTATGCCCATTAGCGCTTTTAATGACAGTAACGTGTGCCCGTCACACGACTGTATATAAACATTTATTACAGAAGAAGGAGGAAGAAAATGCCAACATTTAACCAGCTTGTAAGACAGGGTCGCAGCGACAGAGTTTATAAGTCCAAGAGCCCCGTGCTCCAGAAGGGCTTCAATGCTCTTAAGAACGCTACGACAAACCAGTCGTCTCCCCAGAAGAGAGGCGTTTGCACAAAGGTATCCACAACAAGCCCGAAGAAGCCTAACTCCGCGCTCCGTAAGATCGCCAGAGTAAGACTTACAAACGGCCTTGAGGCTACAACTTATATCCCCGGCATCGGACACAACATCCAGGAACACTCCGTTGTGCTTATCCGAGGCGGAAGAGTTCGTGACCTCCCCGGTGTTCGTTATCACATCATTCGTGGTACACTCGACGCACAGGGTGTTGCAAACCGTAACCAGAGCCGTTCCAAGTACGGCGCAAAGAGACCTAAGAAGAAGTAATTTAAAGATTTCTTAGGCGGGTATAATTAAAGAACA
>JAZOAL010000057.1:0-5476 GCA_045595425.1 Eubacteriales bacterium | reverse complement strand
AAGCAAGAGTTGCAACTTGCCGAAGGCAAGTACGCGCTCCTGTCACCCCGCGCCCGAAGGGCGCAAACATATCAATACCTCTCAAACAAATCTATCCGATAAAGGCACTCTTCCTCAACATTCGCAAGAAACGCGGGGATGTCAAGGTCATCAATGTGCACGGTTTCTTTCTTATACGCTCATCCATCCCATCCAAGTATTATATGAAAAAATAATCGCAAAAATCAACTCCGCGACAGCGGCGATGAGAAGCAAGTAATTCTTCCACTCATTTGTTGTCCTCCACAAGTTTGCACATGATATCCGCTGCGATTTCATCGACTGCACGGGTCGAATCTATCCGCAGCACGGGGCAAGCGACAGTCTTGATCCACTTTTCAATCTTATCGGGCGTTCTTTTCGCGGCGAAGGCGAAAAAACTCTCTTCTTGCTCATACATATCGCCGCCGGGTAGCACACGGGAGCCGAATTTGTCAACGCTTCTCTGCCGTATGCGCTCCATTCGCTCATTCTGCGGCGCTTCAAGGTAGACTATTAACTTATAAAACGGCTCGATCGCGGCAAAATCCGCGCAGACCGCCGATAGGACGAAATCCCCGTGCTCTGCGATGTCGGCAAGCATCAACCGCTCGACTTCCTCGCGTGTACGCGCGACGGCATAAGGAACATCCGACTTCGAGAAATAATAGTCCTCGACATCCATCCGATAATACCCGAGCCTTTCGGCAAGCGCCCGCCCGAGAGTCGTTTTCCCGCTGCCGTTCAGCCCGACTATGGCGATTCCCTTTGGCATTACATTATCCTTTCGAGTTGTACCAGCAAATCGAGGCAGACGTTGTTTGCCGTTGAAATGCTTTTTACTGTCTGCACAACCTGTAAGTTAAAGTCGGCATCTGCTTTTGTGAATTGACCTCTCGCAATTTTTCTTTCGGTCAAGATGATGAGCTTTTTCAGCGAATCAGCCATTTCCCCGTTCAAAGACACTCCGCAGGAGGCGTAAAATTCAAACGCAGAATTCAGACGGGAATAAATACCTTCGATCACTTCATCTTCGTGGCAGCCGATCAGTTCCGCGAGCTTGTCCTCGGATACCGCATTTATCAGTCCGAGTGCTGTGCCGATCAGTCTGTTATATCCCTCCACGGTTTCAAGGCGGTTGCTTCCGTATAGCTCCTCAAATAGTTCTACCGATTTCAGATTGTTGATATAGGACAGATGAAGATTCTTTTCCTTATCTGCCTCACGCGAAAGATAGAAATAGTCAGTGCCTATACCTCTGTATGTAAAGGCGAGCATTATTTTGTATTCTTCACATTCGGGGTCTTCCCCGATGAGCTGTTCTCTTTCGCGCAATGCGCGAGAGTGGTATTCAAGGGCGGTGCCATATTCCTTTTTCATAAGATAATAGGCGGCAAACGTGCCCCAAAGCTTGGATATTACGATCAGCGCGCGCGTGGTATACTCCATTGATTGTGCTTTTTGGGCATAGTCAATGCCTTTTTTTATGCAATCGAATGCAGTCTTCATGTTTTTGTCAAAGGCTTGCTCCTCTCCGTGAAGAAAGGCAAAGCCGACAATGTTGTAACAGGTTGCCACGGTCAGCAAATCGAAGGTCTGCTTTTGGCTTTGAGAGATGTATTTCAAGCCCTCAAGTGCAAGAATACCGTATTCGTGTGCTTTCGCAAACATATTGACAGAGCTGTAGCACGCCGTGATCCTGATTCCGAGAAGGATCGCCGCGTTGATCGACTCATCAACTTTATCCTCGTTTTGATAGGTTTCCGAGAGTTCAAGCGTCCTTGAGCGAGCGTTGCTTTGAGTGTGTTCGTCATTCAAAGCGGAGTACGCCGCCTCCGATATAGCTACCCAACGCATCATTTCGTCGTCGTAGCTTTCGACCCGCAGTTTCTTTGTCAAAGTGTCAAGATAGTAATGCGTATCTTCACCAAGGATCAGCACCTCGCGCATCAAATATTCTTTGACTATAGGCTGCAGATATATTCTGCCGTCGTTTTCGAAAATAAGATTGTGTTTTTTCAGCCTCGCGATGGTCTTTTTAAATATTTTTCTTTTTGCGTAGGGATAAGCAAAATTATCAAAATCAACCGATGAAATTCCACCGATCGGCAGAAGGGCAAGGACGCTTAAAATGCTGTGCATTTCCCTTTTCATATCGCAGTCATCGGGATTGATGACCTTGTTGTTATCAAGCACACAGCAATAATGCTCGAGCAGATTTTTTTCATCCTGACGCTTGCCGTCCTTTTGTGCGGAAAAATAATCCGTGTCGTTCGCCCGTAAGTCTTTTATGGTGTCAATTATCTTTGCCGCGTTCATCCCCTGCTTTGAAAGCTCGGCGCATAAAACGGTGAGATAGGTATTTCCAAGCAAATAATTATCAATAAGCTTGCGCATATCAACTTCACTGTCATCCGATTCGCCGCGGATCTTGAAAAAAATACGCAAAAGCTCGTCGGTTGGCAAGGGTGAAAGATGCGTCACGTGATCGTCAATGCAATAACAATGGCTGAGGTCGGAGGTGGATGTGAAGAGCAGGCTGCATTCGGTATCAAGCAGATTTATATAGGCAGAGTTATCCTCCGAAAGAGTGTCGTTCAGGTTCGGATCATCAAAATTATCAATTATAAGGAGCGTATTGCCCGATTTTTGAAGATTTTTGAGCATTCGGATCTTTCCGGCAAACGTGCTGTCGCCGCCATCCTCGGAATTGATCTTGATGACTGTATCTTCTATGGAGTTGGAAAAGCTGACAAAAATGATGTGCTTGAATACTTTTTTCTTGACGGCATAATTGGCAAAGGATTTTGCAAGCGTGGATTTTCCGATGCCGCGTTCCCCGATAATGGCGTGAACGGCAGGACAACCGCCTTCAAAGGTTTGGCAGATTTCTTCTATATCGCCCGAACGTTCAAAATAATAGACGGGAAGCAGAAAATTGCGGCTTTTTTGAACCTCTTTTTTATCGCCCGAAAGGAACGAGGAAAAGAACGCCTCAAAACCGTCGGCATCGATGCTTCCATTCTTATTTATAATATTGGTCTCGGGGGTGTATCCGTGACCCTTGAGGTAATTAATGAAGCCTTTTGCCAACTTGTGATCGTAGCTGCCAAAAGTGGACTTGCATAAGTACTCGGGGCTCATTGTTGAGTGGGAAAAACCGTTTTTTATCCATCTTCCCAATGTTCTTCTGTCTATCCCAAGCTGTGCAGAAAAGGATTCTTGCGTTTGCCCGTTGGTTTTTAAGTAATCCCAAAGAATTTCAAATGATGTCATTTTTATCTCCCTCTGTCCAAATGCTTTCAGTTTATTATATCATATTTTTTTCTTTTTGTAAAGAAAAATAAAAATGGGACAGGCTTTTCGAGGTGTGATGTCCCAAATGTCTCAAGGATGGGAATTGTTAACTGATGTTTCTTGTGTTAAAATATAGTCACAGCAAGGGACAAGCCCCTCGAACACAACAAAAATAAGGAGAACTAAAAAATGAAAAACACCATCAAGAAACTCGTAAGCTTTATCCTCGTCCTCGCAACCCTCACAACTATCGCACTCCCCTTCTCCACAATCAGCGCATCCGCTGCCGGCGCAGAAGCCACAGCTTCAGCAAGCATTTCGAAGATTTCGGTGAATACCTCGAGCGGTTTTTACACTGTAAAAAATGCCGCAACTCTCAGAAGCTCCACCTCTCTTCTCTATTTTAAGCTTGCTACTCTCGAAAAGGGAGCACTTATCAAGACCTCGGGCACTTCGGGAGACTTTTATAAGGTTAAGCTTAATATGGACAGCAAGTCCGCAACCTATTACATAAAGAAATCCGAGCTCAAAGCAGCTCCCAAGGCTTCGAATGCTACCTTCTGTTATACCGTAAAATCGGCGCCTCTTCGTCAGGCTCCTTGTGACAACGGAACAAAGCTCGAAACAATATCCAAAGGCACCGTGCTTAACGTGATCGGTAAGATTAAAAATAATCATGACAACCTCTGGTACATCATTCTCACCGATGCCGGAAAGGTAGCGTACATTTATAGCGGAAACGTAAAAACGACCTCGAAGATCACTCTCACCGTCAGCGGCCCTGCTTTCATCAAGACCGGTGAGAGTGCACAGTTCAAGTGCACCGTAAGCCCCTCCGGCATCACCGGCATCAAGTTTTCTTCTTCAAACACCGGTCTGGCAACAGTTAACTCTTCCGGTGCCGTTACTCCCAAGGCGGGCGGTGACGTTAAGATCACTGCAAGCATCCCCGGCACCGTCAGCGCAAGCGTCAATACCAATATTGCTCTCGGAGTTGCTGCATATTTTCAGACAAAGAATTACACTTGTTCCGCAGCATCTGCAAAAGCTGTTCTCTCCTATTTCGGAAAGGCAGGTAATCTTAAGGATACAGACCTTTATTCTTCTATAAACGGTTACGTATATAAGATAAAAGACGCCCTCAACAAACACCTTGGTAGCGGCACGTACTGCTGGAAGACCTTTACCTCCATTGACGCATACGAGAAGGCCATCCGCGGAAGCCTTGCTCAGAATTCCCCCGTGATTGTAAGAGTATCCTTTGACAAAAAATATTTTTCATATTCTTCCAATGGCCACTATTCAACAGTGATAGGTATCTACGAAAAAGACGGTCAGACATTTGTTAAGTTGGTTGATTCGTTTGTAAACAGATATGCATCTAATGCATATACAAATTGTAAGACCGGTGAGGTTGAAGTTCCGCTTGAAACGCTGTTTTATTACAACAGCTACTGTGGTAGAAGCGATCGCTATGTGATTTATAATCCTTGATCTGAAAGGATTCTGAACCTATATTTGCGCGCATAATTTGAGCTAAAACGAACGCTCGCATCTAAATCACGGCGTAGCCGTGTATGGAATCCGCAAAGCGGAATGGAATCAAGGTTGTGCCTTGTATGGAATCAAGCCGCGGTCAATGCACCTTCAGTGATGCCATGCGCCTGCGGCAATGCCATACACGCTTACGCGTGATAACATACCAAGCCTGCGGCTTGAATAAAAAATCCGAGAACAAGTTCTCGGATTTTTTTGGCCTGCCCAACAGGATTCTGAACCTATATTTGCGCGCATAATTTGTGCTAAACTGAAATGTCACGGTAGCGCGCAAATGATTGCTGTTGCGGAGCAACAGCAAGAGGTTCTTCATCAATAGAACAAAACAAAAAGACACGAAGGGATTCTGAACCTGTATTTGCGCGCATAATTTGTGCTAAACTGTTATGCGGCGGTAGCGCGCAAATGATTGCTGTTGCTTTGCAACAGCAAGAGGTTCTTCATCAATAGAACAAAACAAAAAGACACGAAGGGGACTTTGTCCCCTTCCTGTCTTTTTGGCCTGCCCAACAGGATTCGAACCTGCGTCCTTCAGAGTCGGAGTCTGACGCGCTATCCAGCTGTGCCACGGGCAGATGTGTTATTATTATACATCGCGGGGGAG
>JAZOAL010000056.1:0-13698 GCA_045595425.1 Eubacteriales bacterium | reverse complement strand
CCTTTTTTCGAAAAAGGTCTTTAGTGGGGCAAAGGGCGGAGCCCCATGCTGACAAATTATTGTTTGGCAAAATGGATTTGTAATTTTTTGCTGTTATCAATAGGGTTTTCGAGAACAAAAAAGCACCCACGCGGGTGCTTTTTAAAGAATTATGCCAAATTAAATCCAAAGAAATTCTTTGAGTTATTATAGCAGATATCGCAGATGAGCTGAGCCAGCTCCTCATAATCTGCGGGGTAAAGTCCTTCCTCGACCCATGTTCCGACGATATCGCAGAGGATTCGGCGGAAATATTCATGTCTGGGGTAGGAGGTAAAGCTTCTGGAATCGGTAAGCATACCGAGAAAGCGACCGAATGCGCTGAGATTTGCCAGCGATTTCATCTGATTTCTCATGCCGTCGATATTATCATTGAACCACCAAGCACTGCCCTGCATGATAGTGGGAACATATCCGTCCGAGCCTTGGAAGGAACCGATAAGAGCACCGATGGCCTCATTGTCCGCAGGATCGATAGAATAGAGAACAGTTCTTGGCATAGCGTCATTAAGTGTAAGATAATCAAGCAGATGACCGAGATCGCGTATGCAGTTTTTTCCGTGAATATTATCATAGCCGCTGTCTCTGCCGAGAGACCTAAACATCTTGGTGTTGGGATTGCGTGCTACACCGAAGTGGAGCTGCATTACCCAGCCACGTTTTTTATACTGCTTGCCGAAGAAGTATAGCATTTCGCTCTTGAAGAGCGTAAGCTCATCCTCTGTGATATCCTTACCGTCGGAAGCAAGTGCCTTTTTGAAGATAAGATCAGCATGATATTCATCGGGCTTTGCAAAGGCGATATAGTCATCCATGCCGTGATCGGCAGTTTTGCAGCCCAGAGCTTCAAAACGGTTGAGTGAAGCCTCAAATGCCGCCATAAGGGATTTAAGATCAGTGATCTCTACGCCGTTTGCCTTACCGAGACGCTCGATATAAGCTGTGATGCCTGCACGCTCGATATTAAGCCCCGTGTCGGGACGGAAAGCGGGAAGAACCCGGGTGCCAAAGCTCTTGTCTTCAGAGATCTGCTTGTGATATTCGAGAGAATCGACAGGATCGTCTGTTGTGCAGAGAAGAACGCAGTTGCTTTTTTCGATAAGCTTTCTTGCGCTCATGTCGGGATCCTTCAGCTTCTCGGCTGTTATATTCCATATATCGTCGCAGTTTTTTTCATTTATGATAAGGTCGCAGTTAAAATAACGGCGAAGCTCAAGATGGCTCCAGTGGTAAATGGGATTGCCGATAAGTGCGGGCATGATCTTGCAGTATTCGCGGAATTTTTCATATGCGGAGGCGTCACCTGTGATATATTTTTCGGCAACACCGCAGGAGCGCATCGCTCTCCACTTATAGTGGTCGGCTGCAAGCCAAAGCTCTGTTATGTTGGAATAACTTACATTTTCTGCGATCTCCTTAACGGGCAGATGGCAGTGATAGTCGATGATCGGCATTTTTGAAGCATAATTCTCATAGAGAATTTCTGCGCTTTTATTTGAAAGCAGGAATTTTTCGTCCATAAAGTTTTTCATAGGATCTGTCTCCTCTGTATAATATTTCATTTTAACTTTAACACAATAATCTGTATTTTTCAAGTAACTTTAAGAATTTTAAGAACAAATACAATACTTTTTTAAAATTATATTGCAAAAAGAAAAGAAATGATATATAATATATTATTATAACTATTTTGGAGATGAAAATGAACGATCTGAAAAATTTCAGTCTGCTTTATCCGTCCACTGCGATTGAAGCCGAGCACTATTCGGGCAAGGATGTTCCAAATATAAGCATGGAGGAGCTCAGCGAGCTTGGTCTTCTTGAATTTCTCGATCCTAAGAGCAGGGATCTTTCGGAATATTTTACCATGTCTCCGTCTGTGATGAACTATCGCCGCGAGATGTTCCGGGATATGCTTGATTTTGAAGAGCTTGGCATAATGCTTAATGCGGTCATTCCAATACTTTCTGATATAGGCGAGCTTCGCCGTCTTGAGGCAGACAGCGGAAATGCCGAGGATTATCTTATGTGCATCACAGAGATCGAGCTTTATATCTCCAGTGTTGATCTGCTGAGAAGATATCTTCTTCCGCTTCGTGATAAGCTGAAAAGCGAGGCATTTAAGACTCTCTCGGAGAGGATATATGAGCTTTCCGAGAGCGATTATTATAAAGAGCTTAATTTAAAGCTTAACGAGCTGACAAGCCGCGTCAGAGAAATAAAATCTGTCACTATCGGTGTTAATCTTGACGCACAGCTCAGAGCAACCGAGGCGGGAGTTCTCTCTATAAATTCGGGAAAATTCCGTTCGGGGGATGTACTTGATAAGATCCTTCATATTGGACAGAAGGATGACGGATATACCTGTATTGCGAGCCTTGTGCCCTTTGGAAAGAAACAGTCGGAAAATCAGAAAACCGCTCTTTCCTTGGCTTTTAATTCCGCAATAAATGATGTCTATAAATCCTCGCTCCGCTCTTGGAAGAAGATAGTTCAGACCTATGTTCTTGAAAATACCGATTTTCTCCTGAATCTCATGCCCGAGATAGAGTTCATCGGTAAGGCAACGGGAATGATGCGTGAGCTTGAAGACAGGGGCTGTAAGCTGGTAACGCCTACCATTGTTCCAATGGAAGAGGGAAAGTTTATAGCGAAGGATCTTTATAACCCCTGCGTTGCGCTGAAGATAGACGATGAGATCGTGCCCAATGATATTTCCTTTGACGATGATGCTTCGATATTTGTTCTGACAGGGCCTAACCGAGGCGGTAAGAGCGTTGTCACCTGCGCCGTTGGTCTTGCGCAGGCTATGATGCAGCTCGGTATGTTTGTTCCTGCCGCAGAGGCGACGATCAGCCCTGTTGACGGAATATTCACTCATTTCCCCACAGGCTCTGAGGATACGATCGATAAGGGCAGGCTTGGAGAGGAATGCGCAAGACTGATGGTGATCTTCGATAAGATTACGAAAAACAGCCTTGTTCTTCTTGATGAATCCCTGTCCTCAACAGGCTCTTATGAGGCCTCATATATTGCCGCTGAGGTGCTTTCGGGACTGGCAAAATACAAATGCCGTTGTCTTTTCTCAACCCACCTTCATGAGCTTGCCGCAGAGATCGAGCGGATAAATGAGAGAAGCGAAAAAGATGGAGGCGGACGCATAGATACCCTTGTTGCGGGAATTTATGACGGTAGGCGATCCTTCAAGATCGTCCGAGCAAAGCCTGACGGAAAGAGCTATGCCCGCGATATTGCGGAAAAATACGGGCTGACATATGATAATATTGTGAAGCGAATCAAATAATTTTTTGCGTAATATGCGCAGATAGGAGATTAAAATGGATAAGATTCTGAATTTGCTTGAACAAAACGCAACATATACTGTGGGGCAGCTTGCCGCCATGTGTGACCGCAGCGAGGAAGAGCTGCGAGCCACGATAGATAAGTATGAGAAAGAGGGAGTTATTCTCGGTTATCAGGCACTTGTGGATTGGGATAAGACCGACCGAGAATATGTAAGCGCCTTTATCGAGGTAAAGATCACTCCCAAGCATGATTTCGGCTATGACAAGGTTGCGAGAACTATCAGCCAGTATCCCGAGGTGCAGAGCGTGTATCTTATGAGCGGCGTTTTCGACCTTGCCGTGCTTATCGAGGGCAAAACTCTGCGCGAGGTTGCATATTTTGTTACCCACAAGCTCTCAACTCTTGAGGATGTTATGTCCTGCTCCACCCATTTTGTTCTTCGCAAATATAAGGACAAGGGCGTTGAATACAGAGTGCCTGACGCAGATATCAGAGGAGAACTGTAATGATAGATTATTCCAAAGTGCTGTCGAGCACTGTTTCGGGGATGAAGCCCTCCGGTATAAGAAAATTCTTTGACATGCTTCAGGGCAGAGATGATGTTGTTGGACTGACAGTAGGTCAGCCTGATTTTGTCACCCCTTGGCATATAAGAGAGGCGGGTATCGACAGTCTTAAAGAGGGGAAAACTTATTATACTTCAAATGCGGGGCTTGAAGAGCTGAGAGCTGAGATAGCAAACTATCTCGAACGCCGTTTTTCGCTGAAATATGACGGCACGAGCGAGGTGATAGTGACTGTAGGCGGCTCGGAGGCGATAGATCTTGCTGTCAGAGCCTGTGTTGAGCCCGGTGATGAGGTCATCATTCCAACGCCTTGCTTTGTTTGCTATGAGCCATGTGTTCGTCTTGCGGGCGGAACACCCGTGATCCTTGAAACAAAGGCAAAAAATAATTTCAAGGTTGATCCCGAGGAGCTTGGAGCTCTGATAACACCAAAAACAAAAATGCTCGTTCTTGCCTACCCCAATAATCCCACGGGTGCGATAATGACAAGGGAAGAGCTGGAGGAGATCGCAGAGGTTATCCGCGATACCAATATTGTGGTGCTCTCGGATGAGATCTATTCGGAGCTTACATACGGCAGAAAGCACACTTCCTTTGCGAATATCGAGGGGATGCACGAAAGAACGATTGTTGCCAGCGGATTTTCGAAGAGCTATGCAATGACGGGCTGGAGAATGGGCTATATTGCCGCTCCGAGGATACTTGCAAAGCAGATGCTGAAGCTTCATCAGTATGTTATCATGTGCGCTCCCACAACCAGCCAGTTCGCGGCTCTTGAAGCGGTGAAGAACGGCGATGCCGATATCGAAATGATGAAGGAAGAATATGACCGCCGCCGCAAATATCTGCTTAGGCGTTTTGCAAAGATGGGCATTGAGTGCTTCGAACCCGAAGGCGCTTTCTATGCCTTCCCGAATATCGGTCAGTTCGGACTTTCAAGCGAGGAATTTTGCGAAAGACTGCTCAATGAATATAAATGTGCCATCGTTCCCGGAACAGCTTTCGGCGAAACAGGGGAGGGCTTTGCCCGTATTTCCTATGCTTATTCCATCAAGCATATAGATCAAGCACTGGACAGAATAGAAGAATTCGTGAAAAGCTTTTAACTTAGGTTGAGTATTTGTATCATTTTAAACAAATGCCCCCGAATCGTGCTTCAAGCACTATTCGGGGGCATTTGTTTATTGGTGAATTTAATATGTTGTGTAGTTAAATGAGTTGTTATTTGCAAATGTTTCGGCAAATGAGCCCTTTGCACAGTGGATAACAACATTGGGTGAGCCGTCAAAGGCATCCGAAGCTATACTCTTAACAGTTGAAGGAATATAGACGTATACAAGATTCGGGCAATTTGCCATTGACTGGGATTCTATCTTAATTATGCCTGCGGATATCCTGACTTCCTCAAGGGTGTCGATTCCGGCAAAAGCACTGCTGCCAATGATAGTAACCTCTCCGGTATCGATCGTTTGCGGAACCGCGATCTTTGTGGGATTTCCATCATAGCTTTTAACTATAATATCGTTCTTAGAAAATTCAATTCCAATATTATCATCCGGCTCTGTGATTATTTCGGATTCATCGATCTCCGGTTCCTCTGTTTCATCAGGAGCTGTGGTTTCTTCCTTTGGAGGCGTAGCTGTTGTTTCATCTTCCTTTGTTGTTTCATCCTCTTTTTCTGTGTCGGAAGATGTGTCGGTATCTTCGGTTTCCTTTTCGGATTCTGATTCGGATTCTGATGTTGATTCCGATTCAGCCGCTGTGTCGCTTTCGCTCTCACTGTCTTCGGGTGTGGGAGTATTTTCGTCCGTATCCGGTGAGATATCTACCGCCGGATCCTCTGCGTCTGCTGTATCCAAAGCCTTGTCTGTATCCTTATTAGCTTTTTCGGTATCTTTGCCTTCGTCCGTGTCGTCCCAAGCGGGAGCTTCTGCCCTGAAGATTATGCTGTCAAGGCATCCCGAAAGTATACAGATCGCCGCTAAAACGATGATTATCATCACGGCAAATGCCGCAAAATATGCTCTGTAACCGATATCGGTTCCTGTTGTTTTCTTTGACATTTGAAAATCCTCCGTTTCTGGGGTTGTATATCTTAATTATAATGGATAAATCCCCGCCTGTCAAGGAATTTAAAGCTATTTGATAGATTTTTGCAACATTTTTCCTTGAAAGAGATCGTTCTCGAACATTTTTCGGTCTATATCATTGAGAACGGTCACTTTTTTACGGCTCCAATCGGGGGCGAGCAGGGAAGAGCCCATGCCGTCGCCTGTCAGCCTGCCGATAACTGTGTCTTTCGGCAGAAGTGTCAGTGCCTCGCATACGGTGTTGATATAGTCCTGTCTCTCCATTGGTGTGTACAGACTGTTTTTATAGATTTCCGCAAGTTTTGTCCCTTCGATAATGTGGAGCAGGTGAAGCTTTACTTGATTCGGATGCAGTTCTGCGGTTTTTCTTATACTTTCAAGCATCATTTCTTTGCTTTCTCCCGGAAGCCCGAAGATCAGATGAATACAGGTCTCAACCTTAGGGGCTCCTTTACGCAGACGGTAATATCCATCCTCAAAATCCGAGAACGAATGTCCTCGGTTGATAAATTCCGCTGTTTGATCATGTACGGTCTGAAGCCCCAGCTCTACTGTTACATCGATTTTGCTTGAAAGCTCATCAAGATAAGCTATAACATCATCGGGCAGACAGTCTGCTCTGGTTGCAATGCTGATGCCGACAACACCGGGAAGAGAGGCGGCTTCCTCAAATTTTTCTTTTAGAACCGACAGAGGGGCATATGTGTTTGTATGAGCTTGAAAATAGGCGATGCAGCGCTCGGTGCTCCATTTTGAGGAGAGCTTTTTGCGCGTTCTGTTATACTGTTCCCTTACAGAGAGTGAAGGGGATTCGGCAAAGTCGCCGCTTCCTCTGCCCGAGCAGTAGATACAGCCGCCGTAGCCGCATTTTCCATCGATATTAGGGCAACTGAAGCCTGCGTCAAGGGGGATCTTGGCGCATTTGCCGCCGTATTTCTTTTTCATGTAATAATCATAGGTGTAATATCTCTTATTCGAATCCGAATAAGGAAATGGATTGATTTCGCTTTGTTTCATTATAATTCTACCGTCATTTTGTCCTCGCATATAGTTCCTCTGCCTTCAAAATACAGCTTTGCCTCCTGCGGCTCGGGTACTTAAAAAATGCTGCGTTTATTAAAAATACAGGAGCTGATCCGCATGAATACGCGGGGCAGCTCCGTATTTTATTTGCTTAAAAGCTTTTCTGTTGCGGCTATCTTAACGCAGCAGACAAGAACCTCCATTGCTGCCACAAGCTCCTCATCCGAGGGGAATGTGGGGGCGATACGGATATTTCTGTCTCTGGGATCCTTGCCATAGGGGAAGGTTGCACCGACTGTTGTCAGTGTTACGCCGGCTTCCTTTGCAAGATCATATGTCCTCTTTGCGCATCCGTCCATAGTATTGAGGCTTACGAAATAACCTCCGAGAGGATTTGTCCATTCCGCAACGCCTGTTTCGCCCAGCTCTTCGCCGAGAATTTCAAGAACAGCTTCAAATTTGGGTCTGATAAGATCGGCAAGCTTCATCATGTGATCTCGTACATTTTCAACGCTCTTGAAATATTTAACATGTCTGATCTGATTGATCTTATCAAATCCTATGGTCTGAATACCCATGATAGGCTTTATCTGCTTCAGATTGTTAGGACTGGAAGCAAAGATGGCAACTCCGGAGCCTGGGAAGGAGATCTTAGAGGTGGAAGCAAAGAAGAATATCATGTCTTCATTGCCGTGCTTCTCTGCCTCGGCATAAATGTTGAGCAGTGTATCGCGCTTATCGGGATAGAGATCATGAACGATATAAGCATTATCCCAGAAAATTCTGAAGTCTGACGCCGCACTCTTAAGAGCCGCAAGACGGCGAACGGTATCATCCGAATATGTGATACCTTCGGGATTCGAATATTTGGGACAGCACCAGATACCCTTGATTGAAGGATCTTCGGAAACATACTTTTCCACCGCATCCATATCGGGACCTGTTGGGGTCATATTGATCGTGATCATCTCAATACCGAGAGATTCGCAGATGGCGAAATGACGGTCATAGCCGGGCGCCGGGCAAAGGAATTTAACTTTATCCAATTTGCACCAAGGTTTTTCGCTTCCGTAAACGCCATAGAGCATCGCTCTTGCTACAGAGTCATACATAAGATTAAGGCTGGAGTTTCCTGCAACGATGATATTTTCATCCGGAACATCAAAAAGCTGAGCAAAGAGCTTCTTTGCCTCGGGAATACCGTCAAGCAGACCGTAGTTTCGGCAGTCGATGCCTGCCTCGGATTTGCAGTCATCGCTGGTTGCGATAACATCAAGCATTCCTTCAAGCATATCGAGCTGTTTTCTGCCCGGCTTACCTCTCGAAAGGTCGAGAGAAAGTCCGAGACTCTTATATTTTTCATATTGCTTTGTCAGCTTTGCATTTAGCTTTTCCAGCTCTGCACGGGAAAGTTCGGTATAATTCATAAAAATTTCCTCAATTGCTATATTAGAATTCCGCATTGCCCGTTGTTCTCGGGAAGAGCTCAACATCGCGGATGTTTGTTATGCCTGTGATATACATGATAAGGCGCTCGAAGCCGAGACCGAAGCCTGCATGCTTTGTTCCGCCGAATTTACGGAGCTCAAGATACCACCAGTAATCCTTTTCGTCAAGACCGAAGCTCCCGAGGGCATCCTGAAGCATGTCGAGACGCTCCTCTCTCTGAGAACCTCCGATAAGCTCACCGACACCGGGAACCAGCATATCCATTGCGGCAACGGTCTTTCCGTCATCATTGCGGCGCATATAGAAAGCCTTGATCTCTCTGGGATAATCGGTTACGAAAACGGGCTTCTTGAAGATCTGCTCTGTTAGATATCTCTCGTGCTCGGTCTGCAGGTCTATACCCCATTCAACGGGATATTCAAACTTATGACCGCTTGCCTTAAGCAGTTCAACCGCCTCAGTATATGTCACTCTGCCGAAATCGCTGTTTACGAGATCGGTAAGTCTCTGAAGAACCGTTTTATCTATTCTCTGATTGAAAAATTCAAGCTCTTTGGGGCATTCCTGCATTACATAGCGGAGAACATATTTAACCATGTCCTCTGCCAGCTTCATATCGTCCTCAAGATCGGCAAAAGCGATCTCGGGCTCAACCATCCAAAATTCTGCGGCGTGTCTCTGTGTATAGGAGACCTCGGCGCGGAAGGTTGGACCGAAGGTATAGATGCTTCCGTAAGCGAGAGCAAGGCATTCTGCATTGAGCTGACCCGAAACTGTAAGGCTTGCCTTCTTGCCAAAGAAGTCCTTGGAGAAATCGACCTCACCGTCCTCTGTGAGAGGGGGATTTTTTGGATCGAGGGTGGTTACGCGGAACATTTCGCCTGCGCCTTCGCAGTCAGAGCCGGTGATAAGAGGCGTCTGCGCATAAACAAACCCTCTGTCCTGGAAGAACTTATGGATCGCATAAGCCGCAACCGAGCGAACGCGGAAAACCGCATAATATGTGTTAGCTCTCGGGCGAAGATGCGCAATGGTGCGCAGATACTCGGGAGTGTGACGTTTATTTTGAATGGGATAATCGGGAGTGGATTTTCCTTCAACCTCAACAGCACTTGCATGAAGCTCAAAGGGCTGAGGCGCATCGGGGGTCATGACGAGAGTACCCTTTATCACGAGAGCCGCGCCGATATTCTGAGAGGCGATCTCCTTGTAATTATCAATTTTAGTGCTTTCGATAACGACCTGCAGATTTGTGAAGTAGCTACCGTCATTAAGCATAATAAACCCAAATGCGTTACTTGTGCGGATATTTCTTGCCCAACCCGCAACGGTGATTTCCTTGCCCTCATAGTCGGCAGGAGCGGTGAAGATGGATTTCAGAACTACTCTGTCCATGTTTATTCCTCCTTTGTGGAATCTGTTATACTGAATTATAATGTTATTTGACTTGCAAAATTGCAAGCCTCTGAATGTATAACAAATATATTATATACATATCAATTTAAAAAATCAACAAAGACTGCATATTTTTAACTTTATTTCATCATTTTGTTTACATATTATTCGTATTTTTCCAAAAGCTTTCAATTGTTTTTGCAAGTTCTGAAGGAGAACTTGCAAAATTTATGTTTTCCCAATGCTCGGGAAAGAGACTTTTATATTGCGGCGTTTCATATCTGTCGTCAATGAGCACAACGATGCCCTTGTCCGTTTCTCTGCGAATAACTCTGCCGCATGCCTGCAGAACCTTGTTCATTCCGGGGAAGGTATAGGCATAGTCATAGCCACGCTCGTATTTCAGCTCATAGAAATCGCGGATAATATTGAGTTCATTGGATAATTGCGGCAGACCTACGCCCACGATAATGCTTCCGATAAGACGGTTTCCGGGGAGATCGACGCCTTCCGAGAAGCTGCCTCCGAGAACGCAGAAGCCAACGCGCATCGTGTTATCATTTTCGCTGAAAAAGCTGAGAAATCCTTCTTTTTCCGCATGAGACATTCCGCGCTTCTGAACATTTATCTGCACTGCGGGAAATCTCAGCGCGAAGTATTCTGCAACGCTTTCCATATAACTGTACGAAGGGAAATAGACGATATAATTGCCTTTTTTCGGCAGTATTGAGGCGGCTATTGCCTTGGCGATCTTTGCGGTGCTGCCGTCTCTGTCGCTGTGCCTTGTGCTCACCGGTAAGGAACAAAGGCAGAGATTTTCACGGGGAAAGGGGGAGGGCAATGAAAGAGTGACTGCCTTTTCCGCCCCGCCCAGAACATCAACGAAATAATCGGTTGGCGTTAAGGTTGCCGAGAAGAGAACGCAGGCACAGGCGCGGTTCATACATTCACCGAGAACTCCCGAGGGGTCGATGCAATATGCTTTTACCGTGATATTTCCTTTCCAAACCAGTATATATGTTCTGAAATGCTCATCGTAATAATCAAGGATGCTTCGGTATGACCGAATGTCGCTTATGAGTTCATAAAGAATATCGGTCAGAGGTGCATCGGGATTCTTTTTTGAAAAAAGCTCCAGTGCGCCGAGAAATTTGTCAAGGGCTTCCGAGAATTTTCCGAGAGGGCTTGTGCTGAAATAAAAGCCCTGCTCATTGCCGTCGGGATCCTTTGAGAGGTTGTCCGCGCAGAGCTTTTTAAGTGCCTTAAAGGTTCGCATTATCTCTTCAAAAGCCGAGGAAAGCTTATCCTCATCGATCGGAAGCTCGGAATAGTAGCTTTCAAAGGTAGAGAGAGAGAGCTCGGCAGAGTACATTTCTCTCGCTCTGTCTGCAAGATTATGTGCCTCATCTGTCAGAAAAACATAGTTATCGTCTTTTTTCTCGGAAAGCTCACCAAAATAGCGGCGAAGCTTTACGGCAGGGTCGAAAACATAGTTGTAATCGCATATAATTATATCACAGTGCTCGCTCAGATCAAGTGAAAGCTCATAGGGACAGATATTGTGCTTCATGGCAACATCGGCTATCAGTCTTGGGGTATATCCGTTTGCGGTTGTGAGAAGCTCATAGAGAGCGTCCTCACTGCGGCTGTAATAACCCCTTGCCATTTCGCATTTATCGGCTGCGCAGAAG
This sequence comes from Eubacteriales bacterium, assembly GCA_045595425.1. Classification (GTDB taxonomy): domain Bacteria; phylum Bacillota; class Clostridia; order Oscillospirales; family CAG-272; genus SIG710. The sequence continues at coordinate 2,139 of JAZOAL010000056.1, read as the reverse complement.
GCACTGACGCGCTCGCCCGACATTTTTGCCATGGTATTTGAGCACATCTGTTCCTTGGGATTAAGGATCATCACTTTCAGCTCTGCCCCTGCTTCAAACATCTTTTTGACTGCGGCAAATGCTTCTCGTCTTGTACTCGCTTTTGCCGTGAGATAGAAGATCTTGTCGCAAAGACCGCTGCCGAGGGCTTTTACTGCGGGGTAGAGAACCGAAATGGTTTTTCCGATCCCTGTGGGGGCTTGAGCAAAGAGCCGCGAACCGTCATGTATTGCACGGTAACATTCTTCGATAAGCTCGCGCTGACCGTCGCGCATTTTTCCGAAGGGGAAGTGCATTGCGCCAATAGAATCCGTTCCCTTTGTTGCTTTGTGAATACAAAGCTTGGCGAAGCGTTCGATCTTTACAAGATGGCTCATAAATTCTCGGGAGAGAAGGGAAGCGGAGTATTCCTTTTCTGTTATCCGGGCTTTTCCGGTATCGGCGTTAAGAAGCACTTGGCGCACAGTTATATTCTCTGCCTCGTATTTGGATGCCGCAAAATTAGCAAGGCAGAGACTTTTTGCATTGAATACAGGATCGGGCTGCATTGCGAATTGCTTTCCTCGTACGGGTTTTACCAAATAAAGGGTGATGCTTCCGTCTTTTTTCAGAATACCGTCGGCTTTTCCGCTGACCTCATAATGTATGCCGCTTATGGCGACTGTAAAGGTGAATTCCATGTCGGGAGTGAAGAAAATGCCGTGTTCTTTTGCGAGAGCATCACGGTAGCTCTGTCTTGCAGCTTCATGCTGAGAATGTTCCCGACCGCCGAGACTTCCATAGCCTATGGATTTTTCACATAGCTCGTCTACTGTAAGCTCGATGACAGCTCTGTCCTCACAGTAACGCATCTTCTCACTCCTTCCTGTTTCCATCTATAATATTCTAACATAATGATGAGAACAAGTCAAGGTTTTGGGACGTTAAACAATAATTTAGCGGGGAAAAGTAACTAACAGCCTATGAGATTCTTCACTTCACTTCGTTTCGTTCAGAATGACAAATGGGGTTCGCTTTCACATCTCTATAAATTATTGTTTACAATTTCCATATGTGATGAAAATGTGAAATTACCAAAAATTTAGGGGTACCAATTTTGCATTTAATTGATTATAATGTTTATTAGGAGAGGGGGAGACCCCACAGGCGAAAATTCGGAAAGGAGTTAATGATCCGCTTAGGCGGGAAACGAGATTAACATGGAACTGATTGTGATTAGCGACAGTAAGCTGAAGATCATGCTTACAAGCGAGGATCTGAGAGAGTATTCACTTGATTGCAGTACATTTGATTATGAAAATACGGAAACTCGCCGTGCTTTTTGGAGTATTCTTGATGAAGCAAAGCACCGCACCGGCTTCGATGCCGCAAGCGAAAAGGTTTTCGTGCAGGTTTATCCTTCTAAAAAAGGAGGCTGTGAGATGTATGTTACAAAGCTTGGCATGTTCTCTGACAGAAAAAGGATAAGAGACGATTCCGGGGAAAATGACGAGGATATTCGCATAAATGAGCACGGCGGAGGAGGCGCTATGAAAAAATGTTCACAGGTTAATGCGCAATTTCAGGAAGAGCGTTTTTCTGTAAAAAAGAAAAGGGCTTATGCCTTCAAATTTGAAAAAATGGAGACCTTGCTCTGTGCATGCCGCAGACTTGATGCCTCAGGATATCCCGGAGACAGCTCCGCATATCTCGGAGAGAACGGTTGTTATCTTCTCTTGAAGGATGAACGCGAGGATTATTTTGACAGAGTAAGCGAGAACTTTGTTGCTGAATATGCCGAAGAGCTGGATGCCGCCGCTTTTGGTATATACATAGGCGAGCACGGAAAATGTATATGTGAGCATGATGCTGTGGAGACTCTTGGGGCGCTTAGCTGAGCGATGTTATGATGATTTTTGAAAAAAACCATAATGAAGACATAGAAGTGATTGCAATAAACTATTCTGCTGTAAACAATAATTTAGCGGGCTGTTTGTAGAGTGATGAATTAACAAATTACGATGCACGAACGTCAGCCTTCCCTTGCAGGGAAGGTGTCGCATAGCGACGGATGAGTAGTCACCATTTAGGTCAATATAAAATATGCGTTGTTTAGTTACT
>JAZOAL010000055.1:0-7540 GCA_045595425.1 Eubacteriales bacterium | reverse complement strand
TCGGTATTGCTCAGATATCGTAATCATAGACGGGGCTTCTACTCATCCGTCGCTCCGCGCCACCTTCTCTGATAGAGAAGGCTAACGCTTGTCATCATCTGCCATAGTTCACCTTTCTACTCACCGACAAATTATTGTTTAGCGGTACATTTGCTGCGGGCAGCTCGTCGCGCTCTCGTCGCTTATCTATGGCGCTGGACACCCGGGAGGGTAAAGGGTGTTTATGCCAAAAAGTAAGGGGCTGTTGCAAATTAAGTATGCAACAGCCTCTTTTAATTTATGAAATGTTTTTTCATTCCTTTTTATTTCTGCTTTGAATAGAGCTCTCTGAAGGCATTAACGGTTCCGGCGAAATCGTTAATGGCATCCTCGATAACTTCGGGCTTTGTCAGATCGATTCCCGCAATCTTCAGACTTTCAAGGGGGCTTATGCGTCCGCCGCAACCGAGAAATTCAAGATATTTACCGATATAAGCATCTCCCTCTGTTTCAATGCGGCGAACGATTGATGATGCCGCAGAGATACAGGTGGCATATTTATAAACATAAAACCAATTATAGAAATGCGGTATCCGCATCCACTCAAGAGCGATCTCTTTATCGGGGACAACATGCCCGCCGAAATATTTTTCTATAAGTGCATAGTATTTTTCGCAAAGCAATTCTTTGGTAAGAGTCTCTCCTGCTTCACAAAGCTCGTGCATTGTCTTCTCAAATTCCGCAAACATGGTCTGACGGTAAAGTGTTCCCTTATATGTCTCCATTATCTGGTTGAGTATAGACAGCTTTTCCTCATCACTGCCCGATTCGCGGAGTTTTTTATGCGCGAAGAGCAGTTCATTTACCGTCGATGCGACTTCCGCCACAAAAATCGTATAAGACGACTCTTGGGGAGTATTTTCCTTTGCGGAAAAATAAGAGTGCATCGAATGTCCGGCTTCATGGGCAAAGGTTGAAACGTCATCAAGCTTTCCTGTATAGTTGAGCAGCATAAAAGGCGCGGTATCATAGCAGCCGGAGCTGTAAGCACCTCCGCGCTTGCCCTTGCTCGGATAAACATCCACCCAATGATCCTCTTTGATACCCTTTTCAAGGGTATCGTGATACTCATCTCCAAAAACCTTTACAGTATCAAGAACCTCATCGATCGCCTGATCAAAAGTATATTCCTTTGTGCAGGAGGAAATAAGGGGAGTGTAAACATCATACATATGGAGCTTTGACAGCCCCAGAACCTCTTTTTTCAGATCATAATAATCAAACAGAGGTGCAAGTCCTCTCGAAACGGAATTTATAAGGTTGTTGTAAATATCGGGAGTGACCTCATCGTTAAATACCGACGCGGTCAGGCTGTCATCAAAATTGCGGATCTTTGAAAGAGTCGCGCGTTCGCGAACATAAGCATTTATAAGACTTGAAAGAGTATTTCCATATTTATCATAGGTTTTATACAGCTTTCTGAACGCTCCGCGTCGAACATTTCTATCCTCACTCATAAGGCGCAGAACATATGTGGATTCGGTCAGCTCCACGGGCTTTTTCTGCTCGTCTCTGATCTTGCCAAAGGTAAGATCGGCATTTGCAAATATCGTACGAATATTAGAATGAGATCCGAGACTCATCTGAAGATCTGCAAGGAGCTTTTCGTTCTCATCGGAAAGAGTGTGCGGACGGTATCTCTGCTCAACCTCAATAGTTCTGCGGTATTCCTGGAGCAAAGGGAACTCCTTAAACCATTTTTCTGTGGTCTCTGCATCTATTCGAAGAAGGGAGGGTGAAACAAAAAATGCCGCCGAGCCTGCCTCACAGGCAAGATTTTGCATCCTTCCCATAAGTGCCTGATAATAGTTATTCGAAAGATCAAGGTCTGCATTCAGATGAGCATAGATATACAGCTTGTCAATGATCCTCTCAAGCTCCGTTTTGTCACACAGCATATTGTAGAGTCCCTGGGCGCTCTCATTCATTGTCTCGGCATGCTTCGGGAAAGCCTCCACCAACTCCTTAGCCCTCTCAAAATCGGCATTGAACGCTGCCATGTCCGCATATATCGAGGTCAGATCCCATTTATATTCAGTCGGAATATCAGCCCTTATTTCTGTCATTTTTTTAACCACCTTTTAATCAATATTTATAATATTATATAGCACACGAACCCCTTTGTCAATCAGATACATAATGATTCGATCACCTCTGAAAGCAAAAATTAAAACATTTCGGTTGTTTGTGCCGAAAAAGCGATATATCGCAGATTTGCAATTGCTTCAAGGCAACGTTTTTTAGTACCGTACCCCTCTCCCGTTGCAATGATATTGCCGTTTTTTGCGCGCAGTACAAAATTGTAGCCGCCAACGCCTCCGATCCCCAAATCTGAAATCAGCTCTATCTTCGGGCATCGCATCTGCTCAGAATAACCGATAAGCTCTGCCGCCGCATCGGTCTTGTCCTCAAGAGGAGCATCCGAATTTACCCGGAGACTTGCGATCCCTTTTTTGCAGACCGACAAGCTCTTATAAATACCGCTGTGTGCCAGCGGTATGCCGCTGACCGTCACAAGCGTAAAGCGATATTCACCCGCTGCACTTCGCGAAATCTCATATCTGCCTGTTGCCATATATCCGTCTCCTTTTCATTGCCTGTCAATGGTTATAACGGCAAAATAACTGTCGTTTTCTTCCCAGAGCTTCTTTTGTATCATCTCGCGAACCTCATCATCGCCAAGCTTCACCTCAAAGGGCACAACAACATCAAAAATCAAATTTGTATGAGTTGTTCCCGGCACTATCCGAAAATCGTGAACATTTATTTTCTCATCAATTTCCGCCGCGATATCGTATATTTTCGCACGGAGCTCGTCTGTCAGCGGATCTCCGACAGCAACAGGATCGAGGTGAATGACTCCCTGCACCCCGAGATCGCTGCCAAGCTCCTTTTCGATATTGTCTATAGCATCGTGAGAAGCATAAATATCCTTTCCCCCGTCAACTTCAACATGGCAGGATACAAAGCACCGACCGGGGCCGTAATTATGAACCACAAGGTCATGTATACCAAGAGCTTCGGGATGAGAGAAAATGATCTCCTTGATCAATTCAACAAGCTCCTCATCGGGGGCAGTACCAAGGATAGAATCGAGAGCCTCTCTCAGTATACCGATACCTGCGCGCAAAATGAGTACGGCAACGATAACCCCCATATATGCGTCAAGCTCAATGCCCCAAATGCGGTATATCACGGTTGCCGCAAGAACCGCCGCCGTTGAAAGCGCATCCGAAAGGCTGTCTGCCGCCGTAGCCTTCATAACCGCGGAATTTATACGTTTTCCGATCCTGCGGTTGAAAAAAAACAGCCATAGCTTTCCGAGAATAGATATAGCAAGCACCGCCATTGCGGCAATGCTGGGGTCGGTCTTCTCACCGCCCCAAATTATTTTTAAGGCAGAATCCTTCGCAAGCGAAGCACCGATAAGGAGGATGATGAAGGACACTATCATCGAAGCGATATATTCTATTCTCGCATGCCCAAAGGGATGCTCTCTGTCCGCCGGCTTTGAAGATATCCGAAAGCTGATCAGAGAGATCACCGATGAGCCGGCATCGGACAGATTGTTTATCGCATCGGCTGTAACAGCAATAGATGCCGTCAGAGTACCGATGACGAATTTACCCGCAAAAAGCAGGAAATTTACAACTATGCCGACTATACCCGAAAGTACCCCGTATCGGGAACGAACCTTCGGATCGGCACAGTTATTATGATCCTTAATAAAAAATCGGCAAAGCAGATCTGTCATTTATAAAATCTCCGATCACTGAATTTTGCTCATCATAGAATATATTTTATCACTGCAGACATTAAAAGTCAACAAGAGGACAAATTTTTACGAATAATTCTGTATCGAATTGTCAATGACAAGTGGCAACTGAACATCTTTTTTGATAATTTTGGTAAAAAAACTTGACTTTGGTATAAGTCCATGGTAAAATATACGTGATTACTGCCGCATTTTAGTGCTATGCGCAAAAAAGAACGGCTTATAGAGGAACGGAGATAATGAAAATGAAAACAAAAGAACAAATCATGAATGTCCTGACAAAGGCTTACGAAGACAGCAGATACATGCTTGTCGGTGAACAGCTTATTGGTCCCAGTGATCTTCCGAATGATATGTTTGGCCGCTTCGGAGAGGCTACCGGCGGCAGACTGCCTGCGATCCTCGGCATTGACCTTGCTTCCTACGGTCTCGACCTTATGAGGGTGGGTGTCGGCACAGAAAGATGGAACATCATTCTCGATCAGATTACAGCCTTTGCTGAAAAGGGCGGCATAGTTACCGCTTCTTCTCACTGGAAGAATCCTACATATAGACCCGAAATCGTCCGCGATCGCTGCCGCGGTCTGTTCGGCGACGGTACAGCAAAATATTGGGAGGAGCTTCTCACCGAGGGCTCTGAGATCAATAAGATATTCAAGGAGGAGCTTATCGTTGACGGTAAATTCCTTAAAGAGCTTTCCGACAGAGGCGTTACCGTGCTCTGGAGACCTCTCCATGAATCAAACGGATGCTGGTTCTGGTTCACAGCAAAATCCGCAAGCGAATGTGAGTGGATCGATGCAGAATATCTGCGCCGCCTCTGGAGATATATCTACAATCTCTATGTTAACGAGATGAAGATAGAAAACCTCATATGGGTTTACGGCCCTAATAATGCAAACGAGGGTGATAAAAACAACAAATATCTAAAGAGTGCAATGTACTATTATCCGGGCGATGAATATGTTGACGTGCTTGGTCTGGACTGGTATACAAGCGGCGATATTGACCACATACTGACATGCCATGCCTATGATAAGATCATGAGCCGCGGCAAGCCCTGCGCAATGACAGAATTCGGCCCTGCGGGCGCGATCGCTCTCCGCGCGGATCACGCAGCACAGGAAAAGACCTTCAATGCTGTTGATATGCTTAATCTTTTCAAGAATATCACAAGGCGCGGTCTGAAGATAGCTTATGTTCTCACATGGCATGAAAATTACGGAGCTATCCATTCTCTCGGCAAGGGCAAGGAAGCAATGGATGACGGCTTCTTCTACGATCTTGAAAGGCTCAATACCCTTTACGAATAATTCCCGGGTGTTATCTCTGCAAAACACACCTTTAAGACATAATAAGCAAGGACTGTAATGACAGCTTTGTTTTTAGCTGCTAAAAAGAAAAAATAAAGAGAAGCTCCGTTCGGTTAAAGCGTTTATTTGCTTTGCCCAAACGGAGCTTTTGCTTTGTCGGAAAAAGATAATTATATGAACCGAAAGATTTTTCAGGGGATAAAGGGACACTTTTTTGTTTAATACGTTTCTTTTTTTCATAAAATGTGCCCAAATCCCTTGACAGCTTGACTTTTTCAGTGTAAAATATAATAAGGCGCAGTGTTTTTACTCACGCCTATGAATTGAATAAGAAATAAAATTAAGGAGGTGCATTATGGAGAAATTTTTGATCCCAATAATCTGCGCGGTCGTCTTTCTCGCTATTGGAATCGTGCTCGGATCTTTTCTGCGCAAAAAGCTTGCAGAAGGTAAGATAGGCTCCGCCGAAAGCGAAGCAAAACGAATCGTTGAAGCCGGCAAAAAGGAAGCGGAAGAGATAAAAAAAGAAGCCGAATCCCGCAAGAAGGAAGCTCTTATTGAGGCTAAGGAAGAGATACTTCAAAGCCGCAATGAGGCGGAGCGCGAGATCAAGGAAAGACGCAAGGAGATCTCAAATACCGAGCGGCGTCTCACTCAAAAAGAAGACAATCTGGATAAAAAGACAGAGGCTCTTGAGAGAAAGAACGAACAGCTCGATAAGAAGATCAAGGAAAACGAAGCTGAAAGAGAAAAGATCAATGAGCTTTTCGGAATACAGCTCAAGCGGCTTGAAGAAGTTTCGGGTTATACCGCCGAGCAGGCTAAGGCCGAGCTTATAGAGCGCGTTGAAGCCGAGATCAAGGACGAGCTTGCAAAGAAGATGATCGAGCTTGAAGAGCAGTTTAAGGAAGAATCCGATGCCAAGGCGAGAAACATTCTTTCCCTTGCGATCCAAAGATATGCCGCAGATCATGTTGCCGAAGCCACCATTTCCGTTGTGGCTCTGCCAAATGAAGAAATGAAGGGCAGAATCATCGGCAGAGAGGGTAGAAATATCCAGAAGCTTGAAACCCTTACGGGTGTTGAACTCATCATCGATGACACACCCGAGGCTATCACACTCTCGGGCTTTGATCCCGTTAGACGTGAGATCGCGAGACTCGCTCTCGAAAAGCTCATTTCCGACGGACGTATCCATCCCGCGAGAATCGAAGAAACTGTTGAAAAAGCAAGAAAAGAAGTTGAGGCATCTGTCAAGCAGGCAGGAGAGAGAGCCGTATTCGATGTTGGAGTTCACGGCATCAATCCCGAGCTTATCAGACTTCTCGGAAGACTTCGCTACAGAACCAGTTACGGTCAGAACGTGCTTCAGCATTCTGTTGAGGTTGCTTTCATTTCCGGAATTATCGCCGATGAGCTTGGCGTTGACAGCACTTTAGCAAGACGTGCAGGTCTTCTTCACGATATCGGCAAGGCGTTCCCCCATGACGTTGAGGGCTCTCATGTCCAGATAGGCGTTGAGGCGGCCCGCAAGTATAAGGAAAACAAGGACGTTATCCACGCGATCGAAGCGCATCATAATGATGTTGAGCCTCAGAGCATCGTTGCCATCATCGTTCAGGCGGCAGATGCCATTTCTGCGGCGAGACCCGGTGCAAGACGCGAAGATCTTGAAAACTATATCAAGCGTCTCCAGAAGCTTGAAGAGATCGCAACAAGCTTTGACGGCATTGATAAAGCATTTGCCATTCAGGCAGGTCGTGAGATCCGCGTAATGGTCAAGCCCGAGGAAGTTAACGATGAGGGCATGAAGGTCATCGCGCATGATATCGCGGTAAAAATCAAAAATGAGGTCAAATATCCCGGTCAGATCAAGATAAACCTGATAAGGGAGAGCAGAGCGGTCGATTACGCAAAGTAATTTCCGCAGACCATTCAAACTCATAAATACCGAAAGGTATCACATATATTTACATAAAACCACCAAGGTAAATAAAGAAAGCGGTTTCCACTTCCGCTGTGTATTATATAATATGAGTATAGGGACTGCCTCGGTCTTGCGAGGCAGTCCCAAAATTTTAGTAAGTTTATCTGTTTAATAAACCTAAGTAAAAAACAAACAAAAGCGAACTGCGATTATCGCTCTAAACGAACGATCACCACTGTCGAAAGCAGTTCGCCTTGCGCAAACCCTTTTTGCCCCCGTGCTATTTGGGGGCAAAAAGGGGATTTAGAGTGATCACAAGCACCCTTGAACACCGCAGAATTGCGGTGTGAACCGGTGCGCGGATTTCCCAGAGGAAGGGAGTTCCAAGAGGGAAAACTTGGTTTCCCTCTTGTGTGGCGTTCTTTCCCCCATTTCTGGGGCCAAAGTCGGAGGGCCAAGCGGTCTTAGGAAGACAATACTCAGGAA
>JAZOAL010000054.1:0-9830 GCA_045595425.1 Eubacteriales bacterium | reverse complement strand
GCCAAAGGCGAAGGATCTCATGAACTGTTTGTTACTTCTCTGCTAAATTATTGTTTTACAGCTTAATTTTAAGCTCCTGAAATGCCCTATCGTTTATATTTAAATAATTGAAATCCCAAAGATCCAGAAAAGTATCCGCTGTTAAAAGCAAAGAAGTTAAGATATAGGGCTGTCACAAAAGTGACAGCCCTATATGTTTTAAGAATAAAAGGCGTGATTGCCGAGGGTCATGATGTAAGTTCGGTTATTGCTCACCCACATATTTGTGGAGATCGCTTCGTTAAGAAAATAAAGTATATCGTCGGAAAGAGTATATCCTTCAAGACATATCTTTGCCGCTATGATACTGCTCTGTGTAGGTTCATCATAGATCGTTCCGTTTGAAACGGGTGTAAACTGAACACCGTATTTCGTGTCAAATATAACATCGTAAACGGTATCGGGAAAGTTTGCATCACGAGTCCGATTGAGCACAACATTGCCAACAGCGATCTGTCCTGTAAGGCTCTCACCTCTGCTCTCCGCCGATATTATACGAGAAAGCCAATAGAGTACCTCGGCATCATATACATCCGAAGCATCTTCTGCTCTGCTGCCACCGGAGGTAAGCTCAACATAGCCGAGTCCGCCTTCTTTTGAGGCACACCAAGCAACATCAAGTCCATATGCCTTTGAAATCACTCTGACAGGTACATACAGCGAACCGCCGATAATCAGATTGGGACTCTGACAGTAAAACACACGCTCATTCACCATTATATAGGACTCCCCCTCGGTAACGCTGATATCAAGACCTGTGGCGCGAACCGTTGCCATTCGGTTATCTGCATCCCAGTTCACTTCACCGCCTCCCATAAGCGTGCAAAATCGGCGCAGAGGAACATATGTTACGGCATCCACAAGCAGTGCTTTTTCTCCGCTTTCTCCATCAAAAACGGCTAAACCGTCGAGATGCACAGACACCGGCGTAATTATCGTGTCATTCCTTGCCGAAACCAATGCGGTGCCAAGCATCAGCGTTGTTGCCACAGCTAAACACACACAACTCAGCTTCATAAAAATACTTCGTTTCTTCATCAGATTTGACATCCTTTCTCTGTTAGTATTCGCAATTTCCATTGGTGTCATTCCTTTCCCCAAATGATATTGCTATGTATATTTTACTATAGATTTCCCCTATTTTCAACGCACAAATAATGGTAAGAACCGCCCCGGTGGTATTATATGGTAAATAATGCCGCTGAATATTCATTTATATGTGAAAATTTTTAATATAGGACTATTTAACCTGCAAAAATTTTGCAAACAATAATTTAGCGAATAGTTAGTTAATACCCTATGAGATCCTTCGCCGAGGCTCAGGATGACAATAAAGGATCGTTAACCTGGTTTTCTACTGTTAAGTCAATCGTGATTTAACGTAGGAATCCTTGCGACCAGTTCAGCCCTGCCATCCTGAGCCCCGGCGTAGAATCTCATGAATTGTTTGTCACTCTATTTCGATAAATTATTGTTTGTAACTCTCAATATAAGAAAATCCGGTTTGATCACAGTAGTGATCAACCCGCTTCTTCTCATAGAAATGTCTTCATTTTTTCTATATTGTTCTGCTCAAAGGTTATAAGCTCACGTCCAAGCTGCAAAGCCTGCTCCGGGCATCCTTCCCCCTCAAACTCACGAACATGCTTTGTCATATCGGTGATTCCCATTGTTGAGCCCTTGATCAGCATTTCAGCCATATGACCGACAGAAGCATCCGCCATGGTGTTCATAGCAATACCCATTTTCGTCATAACCTTTTTCATCATCGGCTCTTCCCTCGGCTCTATTCCCATGGGTGTGAGCTGTTTTTCCGCCTCATCGGCAAATTTTTCATAACCTCCAAGCTGTTCGGTAAGAGCGGCGCGGAAGTTTGAATCCTTGACCTTTGGAAGCAGGTCAACTATCGCATCCGAGCCCATTTTCACATTTTTATAAATATAGCAAAGAAGTTCAGGTGTTTTTTCCATAATAAAACCTCCAAAAAAATCGGTACACGGTTAGTTTCTCCGTATACCGATTTTTTATTCAGTTTCCGCGGCGAAGCTTTTGCATTCGAACATCGGTTCCTTCAAAAAGAAGCGGCGTATATTCTCCGAAAATTCGGCTTGCTATTCTATCCCAGTATCTCGACCGAAGCTCTGACGGTGAGAGATTCGTACTTATCACAGTTGACTTTTGCTTTGCAAGACGAGTGTTTATCACATTATAGAGAACAGAAACGGTAAACTGATTAGTCACCTCTGTCCCGATATCGTCCACTATCAGCAGATCGCAGTCATAGTACCGTCCGAGACTTTCCACATCAGTATCCGAATAACCGCTTCCAAAACGTTCTTTTTCAAAATCAGAAATCATACCGACAGCCGTTACATAGAGCACATCATATCCTCGGTCAATAACGGTTTTAGCCACCGCGGTTGAAAGATGTGTTTTTCCGAGTCCGGTACCTCCGAAAAGCGCGAGATTTTCGCATTTTGAAGTTGTAAACTCTTCTGCAAATTTCTTTATGACCTGGAAATTATGCTTCATCTTCTCAAAAATTTCAGGCTTTCCGCGATAAAAATCAAGAGAAAAAGAATTAAAGGTCTGAGTCTGCATCAATTTCCCGAGACCTGAGCTTTCATATCCCGCAAGAATAAGAGCTCTCTTCATGCAATCGCACATTTTTGTTTCCGCGTAACCCGTGTCACTGCATTTCTCACATTCATAATGCACCTGCGTATAGTCGGCAGGATATCCGTTTGCAACAAGCAGTTCTTCTCTTGCCTTCTGAAGCGCAAGACTCTGCTCCTTTAAAGCTCTGACCTTTTCAGAGGCATAGGAACCGCCGCCGATCGTTTCGTGAACAGCCGCAAGACCAATGTCCGCTATAGCACGGTCAAGCTCCCTAAGCTCGGGAAGGTTTGCCCAAAGCTCATATTTTCTTGCCTCGGCATCATTTTGCGCGGCAAGATATTTGTTTTGAAAAATTTGTTTAACGCGTTTTACGTTTTCTGAGCTATATCCCATCCGCTCCTCCTCATTTGCCCTCAAAGCTGCGCTTAAGTGCCGCCTCTAAGAATTCATCGGTATCAAAGCTGCCGCTCTCGGCAGCCTTATTCTTCTTATGTTCCTCAATATCACGCTCAACATCATCCAGTGTTTTAATGCCCTCGCTGTACCAGCGATCCATTATAGCTCCCGCATAAGGGAGTGAAGGATTCTGCGTACTGTCGATCGTAAGCTCATACGCTTTTTCGATAATATCGAAATCATAATTATATTCCGAGAGCCATTTTTCTATGAGAGCCTTTTCCTTTTTTGTAAGAGCGCGCGCCGTTATACCAAAAACGCTTCTGACCTTTCGCTCGGTCTGCTCCGCCCGCTCAAGGAATCGCAGTCTTCCGCTGAGAGTCTCCGCATCCGTTATCTCCTCATCAAGAAAACGGTGCGCCAGCTTCTCAACCATTCTGACCGACTTATGCTCCAGCTTTCCGCAATGGGCAAAAAGCAAAAGTATGTATTCGCTGTCAAGAGAGAGATAATCGGTAAGAGCAACAAGAATATTTATCTCGCTTGTATTAAATACCTTGCCGAAGAGACGCTGACACTCATCGATAAGGAACCGACATTCATCACGCTTTTCAAGCAAAGCAGTCAACTCTTCTGTTGTATATCTCGGCAGCTCATCTGCGCTTCTGACCTTATTTGAAGCCTTTTGGGGCTTCTCGGTAAAATTATCTCTTTGCTTCTCGGATGATTTTTTAACCTCTGCCGCCATGCCTTCAAATTCATCAAGAACTCCCGCTCCGCGCCAGAAAGAAAGCGAATTATTTATATCCTCGCTTTTCATACCGGTACGCAGTGTCAGCTCATCCATCGCCTTCTCGGTATCCCTGAGCAAGGTCATATCCGAGGCAAGAACAAAAATCAGCTTCATATCTTTTTTTGTTGCCTTGTCAATTTTGTCAAATACCGATTGCGGCAATACCGCCACAGCGTTTCCGTAGTTAAAAATCAACTTCACAGTTTTTCCCTCTCATGTTTATTTCAGTTATCTTCGGACTCCTCATCCCTCATTCTGTTTAGCTCATAGCAAAGAGTCATAAGTGAATCACCGAGATGAACGTTGACAACCTTGACCTCTTCCCGCTTCATATCGAGCTCCTTGCCCGTAAAATTCCAGATTCCGCGAACACCGGCGCAAACGAGCTTTTCTGCCGCATCCTGCGCACATTCCTTCGGCAAAGTCAGCACTGCGATATCAATAAAATTATCCTTGCAAAATCTCTCAAGCTCATCCATTGAATGAACTCCCACCCCGGCAACGGTATTGCCGATAAGACTGTTATCGATATCAAACATTGCAACGGTAGAAACACCCCGTTTTGTAAACATAGGATTTCTGATAAGTGCTCTGCCAAGGTTGCCGGCACCAACTATTATCGCTCTGAAATTACAGTTTACTCCCAGTATCTCACTGATTTTTGCATAAAGATATTTCACATTATAGCCATATCCCTGTTGACCAAAGCCTCCAAAGCAGTTCAGATCCTGACGGATCTGAGACGCCGTGACATTCATCATCTTGGAAAGCTCGCTTGAGCTTATGCGCATCTTTCCGTTTCTGATAAGCTCGCGCAGATATCTGAAATATCTCGGCAAGCGCTTTATCACTGCACTCGAAACATAGGATTTCGGCGATGAGGCATTATCCCCCGAAACGAGGTTCTGCTGAATGTCTCCATAAATCTCCAACTCATCGTTATTCATTTGGGTTATCCTTTCATTTATTTAATCATATCAAATCGGGAATTAAGCAATTCGATAAGCATCAAACACCCCCTGAATCGGAACTGCCGATTCCGAAAAAATCCCCGAGTTTTTTTACTCAAATTCGTCTTTTTTTCTATTTTAATATTGTTTTTTATTCAAATCGCCAAATGCTTCAAAAAACGTCATTTCGATACATCAGCGGCTTTTTTTCGTCATTCGCCCCATTTTTCCACACTGTGGAAATTTCTGAGTTATCAACAGTTTCAACAGGGTTTTCCACAAGCAACCCCATATTCTACGGACTTTTTATTAGTTTTGCAAATTTTTTACTGCAAAAAAACACAGTTTCGACGAGGTTTTTCCACAAGCTGTGGAAAAGTTCTGTTGAAAACCCGTCTTTAAGTTAGATAAAACTGAAACATCATGCAATTTGACAAATTTCAAAAAAATCTCCAAAAGGTCTTGACAAATCGATTTTTTTCCGAAATAGGAATCACACTTCCACAGCGGAAGCATTTAAAGATGTATCGGACAAATTCCCCCTTAAAAATTCATAGTAAGCCGCCGCTGCGATCATTGCCGCATTGTCACCGCAAAGCTTCAGAGGGGGGCAAACAAAACGAACCTTCTTTGCACCGCACACCTCTCCGATAGCCTTTCGCAGATGCGAATTTGCTGCAACACCGCCTGCCATAACAAGAGTCTTCATTCCCGTCTGTTCAATCGCCGATGAAATTTTCTTTGAAATTGCCTTTGTTACGGCGAGAGTGTATGAAGCCGCAAGATCGGCTCGATTTATGGTCTCTCCTCTCTGCTCCATTTGATTTATATAGTTCAGAGCCGCGGTCTTAAGACCGCTGAAAGAAAAATCCAGATTGTCCCCGACAATTGCGGGAGAAGGCAAAGCGATCGCCTTCGGATCACCCTCATAAGCTAACTTATCAAGAGCCGAACCGCCGGGATATGGCATTCCGATAACTCTTCCAACCTTATCGAAGGATTCGCCGACAGCATCATCTCGGGTCGAGCCGATCTCCTCATATTCGGTATAGGAATTCACCTTATAGATCGATGTATGACCGCCCGACACCACCAAAGCAAGAAACGGAGGCTCAAGCTCCGGCTCGGAAAGAAGAGCCGCAGAAACATGGCCGTGAACATGATTAACGGCAACAAGCGGTATATCATTTGCATATGCGAGAGACTTCGCAAAATTTACTCCCACAAGAAGCGCACCGATAAGCCCGGGGAATGCGGTCACTCCAATTGCTCCGACATCCGAAAGGGAAATTCCCGCCTCTTCAAGCGCCTCATAAGTGATCTTCGATATTGCTTCAATATGTGCACGGCTGGCGATCTCCGGAACAACGCCGCCGTAAAGTCTGTGAACGTCGATCTGCGACGCTACAATATTTGAGCGGATGAACCGCCCTTCCTCCGACATCTCCACCACAGCGGCAGAGGTTTCATCGCAGGAGCTTTCAAGTCCGAGTATATACATAATTCTCCTAAAAATCAAAGATGTTTTATCATAACATAAGCGTCCTCGGGAGGAGTGCGGTAAAATCCTTGACGCTTACCCACGATCTCAAATCCGAGACCTTCATAAAGCGTTATCGCCGCATTATTCGACACGCGAACCTCAAGGGAGATCGATTCAATTCCCTTCTCCGCCGAAAAAGCAAACAGTCTTTCCATCACCGCTTTTGAAATACCTTGACGCCTGTAATCGGGGTGAGTGGCAACATCGGTAATGTCACCCTCAAATACCGAAAAGACCATTCCCGCATAGGCAATAACTCTGCCGCTTCCATTCTCCAATGCCGCAAAGCCGATGCCGCCTTCCTGCACAAGGGTCTTTAGGCCCTCCGCCGTCCACGGATGGGCAAAGCAAATCGCTTCAAGCTCCGCAGTGCTCCGGAGATGCTCCTCTTCGAGCTTAACTATCTCAAAATCCGTCATTTTCCGAAAAACATACGCTCAATAGACGCACGAATCTTCGCAAGGCAAGCCTTATAATCATCGACATTACCACCAAAGGGATCGGAAATATCCTCGTCCATGCTGATTATCTTTGAAGCGAACTGAGGATAATATCCCATCAGCGTCATTGCATGCTTTGACGATATACCAACGATCAGATCATTGAAGGAAAAATCGGAAATATTCACCATTTTCGCGCAGTGGTTCGGATAATCATTGTCCGGACGAACAGGAATACCCGCATCCTTCAAAGCTGTGACAGCGTTCTGCGAAATTGGCATCCCGTCGATCGCGGAGATCCCCGCTGAGCTCGCCCTGATGCGCCTTTTTCCTAAAAGCTCGGGCGGACACATCGTGCAATATTCAGGAACTCTGCCCAGATCATTCAAAACAGCCTCCGCCATCGGAGAACGGCAGGTATTGCCCGTGCAGACAAAGCAGACCTTCAGCGGATCGCTTTTTATATACTCAATTTTTAGCTTAACAGGCTTATTTTCAAGAGTTGCGTTCATTTCTATCCCCCAACAAAATTATGTATCAGTATCCGAAAACGCCGCTGAGGGAATCGTCGTTTTCGATCCAATCATTCACATCTATTATGCGGAATTCATCCTTGGTATCGCGGATAATAACCGTGGAAATACCGGCATTTATAACCATTCTCTTGCACATCATGCAGCTGCTTGTGCCGGAGACGATCTCACCCGTGCCGGGCTCTGTGCAAACCATATAAAGAGTTGAACCGAGCATCTGATCACGGGGAGCGGCGATGATGGCATTAGCCTCGGAATGAACCGAACGGCAAAGCTCGTATCTCTCCCCTCTCGGAATACCCAGCTTCTCTCTCTGGCAAACACCTATATCACTGCAGTTCTGTCTGCCTCTCGGTGCACCGTTGTAGCCCGTTGAAACAATAACGTCATTCTTAACTATAATAGCCCCGTAACGCTTGCGAAGACAAGTGCTCCGCTCGGAAACCGTCTGCGCTATATCAAGATAATAGTTGTGTTTTGATACTCGTTCCATACACACCTCCAAAAAATACAAACAAATATACATAATATATTATAGTACATTTTTCACTTAAAATCAAGTAAAAAGCAAAAATATTGTCGGAAAAGATATTTTCACTTTAAATGTACCAAAAAAATCAAACAATCAACAGCAAAAACCCCCTTTGGCGCAAATGCGTTTCAGGGAGTTTTTGCTATTTTCATAAATTTCAGCTTTCAAGCTGTTTGCCGAGAAATCCGGCGGCTGTGAGGATAAGCTTGCTTTCGATGTCTGTTGTAGTCTGCTCGGCAGGTCTGTCACCGTTCATGGGACAAAGAGACGCAACACAACCGATAATGTCGCCTTCACTCATAATAGGCATTGCACAGCTCACAAAATGCGAGCTTCCGTCGGCTGTAACCGGAATCTTTTCGTTGCCCTCTCTCCAAACATAGAGATTGCGCCCTTCGATGATGTTTTCAAGCTCACCCGAAAGACGGTGGTCAGCATACTCTTTCTTCGGCACTCCCGAGCAGGCGATAACCGCATCTCTGTCACAGATCACCACGGAAAGAGAACACGTCTTATGGAGAGTCTCTGCATACTGTGCCGAAAACGATGCCAGCTCACCGATAGGCGAATACTTCTTAAAAATTACTTCCCCTTCCCTGTCTGTGTAGATCTCCAGAGGGTCGCCCTCACGGATACGCATCGTGCGGCGGATCTCTTTGGGGATAACTACTCTTCCAAGATCGTCGATTCTTCTAACTATTCCTGTTGCTTTCATTTTAAACTCCTTAAAAA
The DNA here is from genome assembly GCA_045595425.1 of Eubacteriales bacterium. Lineage (GTDB taxonomy): Bacteria > Bacillota > Clostridia > Oscillospirales > CAG-272 > SIG710. The sequence goes on along the minus strand of JAZOAL010000054.1, from coordinate 1,253 downwards.
CCACTTTGTGGGATTTCCAAGGTTATTGTTTACACTCTATGCGAAAAATATCCATAGAAAACTTTTCCGACAAAAATTTTATTTTCCAAATAGTTTTTTTATGCCGCGAGGATATTTTACAAACCCATGCGTTGTTTGATACAAGGTAAAATACCTCATCAAAAATCACATACAACCTCCAATAGCAGCAGGGTTAATGAAGTATCTTCATAATTTTAAAAAATGTGTAAAATTTGTTTTTTAGGCGGTAAGGGCTTGAAAAATTCACATTTATATGTTATCCTATTATAAATAGGAGGTGAGATGATGCACTTACAGGAATCGGGAGAAATGTATCTCGAAACAATTCATGTTCTGTCGAAAAAAAGCAGTGCAGTACGTGCAATCGATGTTGGCGAATATATGGGATATTCAAAGCCCAGCGTAAGCCGCGCCATGGGACTTCTGAAAAAAGGCGAATATATTACGGTTGATAAAGACGGTCTCATCTCGCTGACCGAAACCGGAAAAGAGATCGCCGAAAAGATATATGAACGGCATACGCTCATCACAACATTTCTCATAAGTCTGGGGGTCTGCGAGGAAACAGCCTCCGAGGACGCCTGCAAAATCGAACACCATATAAGCGATGAATCCTTCGATGCGATAAAACGCCACACTGAGTCAAAATAAAACGGACTTGCATTTGATATGCAAGTCCGTTCTATTTTAAAGAATTATGCAGATAAGACCGCCGCTGCCCTCGTTTATTATCCGTTCAAGAGTACCCGAAAGCTTCATTCGAGCGTCATCCGGCATATGCTCAAGCTTGGTATGAAGTCCCTCGTTTACAAGCTCATAGAGACTCTTTCCAAACATATTAGATTCCCAGATTGCACGCGGATCCTCTTCAAATTCACGGAGCATATAGCGTATCAGCTCCTCCGACTGAGCCTCTGTACCGACTATTGGACTTATCTCCGTCTCAATATTTGCTCTGATCATGTGTATCGACTGTGCCGCCGCACGCAAACGAACGCCGTAACCGCCCGCCTGCTTAACAATTTCGGGCTCCTCCAGCTTCAGATCGTCAACGCTGGGCATAACAATTCCATATCCCTTTTCTTGTACTGCCGCAAGAGCCTCTGATATCTTGTCGTATTCGCTCTTCACATGTGAAAGCTCGCGCATGAGATTTATCAGATCATCCTCTCCGCCAATATCAAAGCCCGTAAGCTCACTGAGCACTGAATAGTAAAGCTGCTCAGGGAGCT
>JAZOAL010000053.1:0-7828 GCA_045595425.1 Eubacteriales bacterium | reverse complement strand
TTTCCAAGCTTTAACTGAAAATGTGGGGCTGTAAAATGCCCTATATAAAAAATTCCGACAAAAAGAGGTTCGAATCTGTTTTTGACGTGATTTTTTATTTAATTTTGGAATATAAAACAAAAGAATAACTATAGCCATAAGATAGTCGAACCAACAAGCCTTGCGGCGATAAAATTCCGCCTCTTCCGCCAAGCTGAACCTTTCAAGGGTAAGTTTTATTTGCCGAATGCCTTGTCAATTTCCGCCTTTGTAAACACATAATGAGTATTGCAGAAACGGCAAAAAATATCAAGCTCCTCGGGTTTGCCCTCCTCAAGTTGTTCGCGGAGCATATCATAAATCTCCTTCTCCTTGATAGAAAGAAGAGCTTTCTTCATGCGTTCCGGGCTGCAGGTGCATTTATACTCAACCTCGATCTCATCAAAGAGATCGTAGGGTATATCCGCAAGGGCAATATCAGCTATCTCCTTATTGTTTAGTCCTTTATCAAAAAGTCTTGAAATATTAGTGAGCGATGCCGCATTGCGCTCTATCAGAGAGATAGTTCCCTCATCGGCAAATGGCAAAAGCTGAACCAGCACTCCTCCGGCACTTTTACAGGTCAGATCTGTATCTACCAAAACACCGAGCGCACAAACCGTTGGAACCTGCTCGCTATGGGCATAATAAGAGGCTATATCCTCCGCGATCTCACCGCTCACAAGCTCTGTTGATCCAACATATGGCTCCTCGCCGCCGATATCACGGACGATATTCAGCATACCGCGTCCGACAGCACCGCCGACATCAAGCTTACCGTTAGGCTTTTTGGGGACATCCACATAGGGATTCTGAATATATCCGCGGACATTGCCGTAATAATCTCCGACTGCAATGAGCTTGCCCGCAGGCCCGTCTCCATTTACTGTAACGGAGATAGTGTCATCCTTATTTCCGAGCATACATCCCATAAGAGATGTTGCGGTAAGAAGCCTTCCGAGAGCGGCAGTTGCCGTTGGCGTGGGCTTGAATTTCTCCACCATAGTATTAACAATGGCGGTTGAATTTATAACATGTATTCTCGCGCTGCCATCACTCGTCATGGCGCGAAGTATCGTAGCATTTTTCGACATAAAATCTTTTCCTTTATCAAAAATTATTTCTTTGCTCTTGCGGCAATATACCACCGCTCATCCATATGTGAAGCTTCTTTGAAATTATAGTCCGAAAAAGCCCCTATAAATTCAAATCCGCTTTTTACGAGAGCACTTTCGATCTCCTTCATTTCATACATCCGCTCGCGCTGATGCTCCTCCTCGCGAATATATTTCCCCTCCTCATTTTCCGAAAAAAGGGTCAAATAAAAATCGCAGATCCGCTTTTGGGGATCAAAAGAATTTTGCCAGCCACAGTAAACTGCCGCCCCATCGATCTCATCCTCAAGTATGTAAGCATTATCCCCATAAATATTGGCAAATTTATTGGGGGTATTCACGTCAAAAAGAAAAAGTCCATCCGGATCGAGATAATTATGCACGGCAGAAAAGCATTTTTCAAGATCGCCATCCTCTATGAGATAATTAACGCTGTCAAGGCAGCAAAGCACCGCCCCGACTGTGCCGTAAAGCTCAAAAGAACGCATATCCTGAAGAAGATACAGAATCGGCAAACGGTATTCATCCTCTTCGCCAAAATTCACATATGCCCTCTCGGTCGCCACAGAAAGCATCTGCTCCGAGCCGTCAACACCTATCATGTCGTATCCGCGAAGGGCAAGCTCGGTGGTCATGCTTCCCGTACCGCAGGCAAGATCCAAAACGATCTCAGGTTTGTTTTCAAGGAAGCGTTCAAAAGCCTCTTCAACAAAATCCGCCCATTTTTTATAATCTATATCCGCGTTCAGCTTATCATAAACCTGAGCGATAACATCGTAGCCTTCAGTCATTTTCTCCCTCCTCAAGACGGGAAAAAACCGTGGTATAGCCATCATTCCCGTATTTAAGAGATCGATTGACTCGGCTGATCGTTGCAGTACTGAGCCCTGTAAGCTCCGCAATCTCGGAATACACCTTATTCTCTCTGAGCATCTTTGCCGCCGTCATCCTTCTTGACATTTCCCGAAGCTCGGGAATAGTACACAGATCCTCAAAAAAAGCATAACATTCCTCAATATTCTTCAGTTTCAAAATTCCTTCAAACAGTCTGTCAATATTCTCGTCCCTGATTTTGGAATTTTTCATTTCAAAACTTCCCCTTCTCTATATTCAGCTTGTCATAAAGCCTGTATATATCTCCGGCTCCCATCACAATAAGCACATCGCCCTCTTTAAGGTTCTGATGAAGGTATGCCGCTATCTCATCATTTCCGCCGACATAGACAGCCTTCTCTCCAACGGCATCAGCCAAAACCTTTCCGCTGACCCCAAGCGTATCGGTCTCTCTGGCTGCATAAATATCGGCAAAAATCACTCTGTCCGCACTGTCAAATGCCTTCGAAAAATCATCAAAAAGCTCTGCCGTTCTCGAATATGTATGGGATTGGAATACGCACCAAAGTCGCTCATAGCCCATGCGGCTGACTCCATCGAGAGTTGTTTTCACCTCGGTGGGATGGTGACCGTAGTCATCATAAACATCCGCTCCGCAAAAAGTTCCCTTAAATTCCATTCTGCGCTTTGCACCATGATAATTTGCAAGCCCCCGCGCAATCTTTTCACTGCTGATACCGCACAAATGACCTGCCACAGCAGCGGCAAGAGCGTTATATACATTATGCTCACCGGTAACGGAAAGCGAAACATGGCAGAAAAGCTCACCGCCGCGGTAAATATCAAAATCCGGTCTGCCCTTTATGTATTTTATATTTTTTGCCGTAAAATCGGCTTCCTTATCTACGCCGAATGTAACTACCGTTCCCTGATAATTGCGCAGGGCAAGCATTATATCCGCATCGTCCGCATTGGCAACAGCATAGCCGCCGCTTCCGGTAAGATCTGCAAAATTTGCAAAGGATCTCCTTATCTGCTCCATGCTGTGAAAATAGTCAACATGATCCATCTCGATGTTCAGGATCACTGCAACAGTCGGGTTGAAATCAAGGAAGGAATCCATATATTCACAGGCTTCAAAAATAAAGAACCCTTCTCCGCCTATGCGAAAAGCACCGCCCATCGATTCAAGCTCCGCACCTGAGAGCACGGTGGGATCGGTCTCGGAATCTATGAAAAGTTGCGCACACATAGACGTGCAGGTGCTCTTTCCGTGCATACCGCAAATACCGAGACGGTTTTTATATCCCGTCATAACATATCCGAGATAGTCGGCTCTTGAAATGCAAAGTAAGCCTTCGCTCTGCGCGCGTACATATTCCGGATTATCTGCGGATATCGCAACAGTATAGACCACCGCGTCATATCCGTCAAGATTTGCCGCGTCATGCTCATAATACATCGCAATACCGTAGCCTTCAAGACGTTCGGTCAGTGCCGTGCGCGTCCTGTCCGAACCGCCTACATTAAAGCCGCGCTGTTTGGTGATGATAGCAAGAGAGGACATATTTATTCCTCCGGCTCCGATGAAAAAAACACTTTTGCATTTTGAAAGTCTTTCATTTATTTCCTCAAAACCGAGGTGGGTATTATTCACTGCCATATAATCAGCCTCATATATTCATTATTTTGCATAAAAAGTGTATATATTTCTTTGGTTCTTCACCTAATCTTAACCAAAAATTCTCAAAAATTCACAAAAAGATGCTGTTCCGATTGAATAAGTATCAAAATGTAACTGTATAATAATAGTGTAATATGTGAGAAAGTATTTTCTGGACACTTCAGGTCGATTTTAAGGAGGTATAAAAATGGAAATCACCGATGTAAAAGTAAGAAAACTTTTTGATGAAGGGCCGATGAAAGCAATCGTTTCGGTAACCTTCGACAATCAGCTTGCGCTTCACGACATAAAGGTCATAAACGCAAGAGACAAGTTCTTTATCGTTATGCCCAGCCGCAAGAACCCCGATGAGACATACCGCGATATAGTTCACCCCATCAATGCACAGTTCCGCGGTCAGCTTGAAAATGCTGTTATCGCAGCTTACGAAAAGGCACTCATGGAAGCTGAGCAGTATGCCGCAGAGGAAGAGGAATCTGCTGTTCTTGCAGAAGCCGAATCCGTATGATTAAAAAACAAGTTTTTTATAATTTTTTCTCCCTTTGCCGCAGGCTTGCCTGCGGCATTTTTTTGTGAACGGAGGGTGAAAAAATTTCAAAACAAATATTCGCATAAATATTCGCAAAAAACAGTATACAGCTTAAAAATCAACTTCGCCGTGGCTCATAAGAATACATCCGTCCTTTATGGTTATAAGACCGAATTTCGGGGCACCAAACCGAGGTTCGCCAATACTGCCCGGATTAAAAAGACGAATATCCCTATCGGTTATAATATCTCCAATTTCGCTCCCTGCCGGAACAAAACGCTCAAGAGCTCCATGAGTATGTCCGAAAAGCAAAATGTCGGCACCGCTGTCAAGCGCATATCTTGCCGCCCTCTCAATGCCGCTTTTAACAGAGTGAGTATGCCCGTGCATCATCACAAGCTTAACGCCGTCAAAGCTTAGCTGACGTTCGCGCGGCACTCCGTCTCCTCGCATAAAGCTCCAATCTTCACCGTTGCCCTTGACGGTATACACCGGCACATCCGGCAAGTTTATATGACACAGATCGGCATAGCCATCACCAAGATGCAAAATAACGTCCGCATCTCTGTTAAGCTCCACAGCCTTTTCAAGTCTGTCTGAGCGGCCATGGGAATCTGAAACAACCAGTATCTTCATTCGCTATACCGTTGCAAGCTCTTTTTCTTCAACCGATGCGCTTTCATATGCAGAACCTTCAGGCAAAGCAAAGCGAAACATTTTCGGCATGATCTCGATACATAGCTCCTTCATTTGATGTATCTCACCGTCAATGCAAACGCTTCTTTCACTCTCAAAGTCTATGTAAGCACTCAAGCAATTGTGATAAGTTGCAACCCTCATTATCCTTTTATTATCGAGATAAGTTCCCTTTTTATAGCTTCCGATCATATTTATAAATTGCAATCTGGAAACCTTGTTTACATAACAAACATCGATTTTTCCGTCATTCAATCTCGCCTTTGGCGCATTGTGAAATCCGCCTCCGTAAAAACCGCCTCCTGCAAAGGCACACAGCTGAAGCTCATCACGGTCGATCTTCTTACCGTCAATGACCAAATTTTTCATCTTCACTACCGGCATTTTTGCAAACTCGATCACAACTCCGATAATATATGCAAGCCCCGAGGTTATGAAGGGATGTCTTTTAATTTTTGCAACAGTTTCAACAACAGAGCAGTCAAATCCCATGTTTATCATATTGACCGCATAGCGGTCTCCGATCTTCATTGAGTCGATAGCGATCGCCTTGCCGCGCATCTGCGCAGGAATATCAAGAAAGGATTCTGCATTTCCGAAATTCTTTACAAAATCATTCCCCGTCCCAACAGGAATGACTGCCACCTCGGCAAAAGGAAAACCTGCCGCACCGTTGAACACTTCATTCATAGTTCCGTCTCCTCCGCAGGCATAAAATCTTACCGCTTCTCCATTTGACCTTTTGCAGAAAGCTCTGACATAAAGCTCCGCATCACCGACATCGGTAGTTTTATAGATCTCATAATCCGCTCCGCAGTCAGCTGCCGCACTTTCTATCTGTGCTTCAAGCCCTTTTTGAGCAACGCCCTTTCCGGCAGCGGGATTTATTATAAAAATATGTTTCACATTCTATCCTCACATTCATATTTGGTGGCACTCATCCTGATAAAAGGTCTTTGATTTTTGGGATAGGATCGTAAAGCCATTATCTTAAATAGTATATCACAGTTAAAAGAAAAAAGCAATACCGGAGCGATTATTTTGTCATAGCGAAAGTGGGATTTGCATAAATTTTACTAAAAACATCACAGGAGGCTTTATGGATAACAGAAATACAGAACGCAAATCAACGGAATTTATGCTGATTCCCGAAAATGACAGAACTCAGGTAAACTTCTTCAGGAAAAATGTAACAACAGATCTTTCCTCCGATTTCACTCTCCCCGATTATATGCCGGAAATAAGAAAAATGCTGGGTGTCAGCGCAAAGCTCTCACCTATTTCCCGTTACATAGGTGGAAACGGCATTGAATTTTCCGGCAGAGTTGATTACGATCTCATTTATACCGGCGGAGACGGAAAGCTGGCATCCGCGCCGCTCGGAACAGATTTCAGCTTTGAAGTCCAGCCCGAAGTACCCCCTCATATCGATTGGAATTCTTCAAATGACGCTTTTGCCGACATTGAAACAGACATGCTTCACTGCCGTGTCACAGCACCCAGAAAGGTAAATATAAAATGCCGTCTTCATTCGCTTGTGAGAGCTTACGGTTATGATGAAATAAACGATGATATCAGGGATAGAAATTCAGGAACGGAAAGGCTCATTTCAGAGGTGAAATGCTCGGAGCTTCATCGCAGAATGAGCGAAGTAATCGAGCTTGGGGACGAGATCCCTCTTGACACAGCAAGCGAAAATATTCGCCCAATCTTAAGCCGTGGAAGCGTCAATATTTCGGATGTCAGCGAAAGCGGAAACCGCCTGAATTGCCGCGGCGAAGTAATAACAGATATCATCTATGAAAATACAGAAACCAATCAGACAGACAGTGTGACTCGAAAAATCCCCTTTACTCAGGAAATAGATATCGGCGATGAACAGAATGATACTGCCAACACCTCTGCCGCCCATAATGTACGAGGAATATGCGGCGAAGTGAGAGTGAACATAGGCGACGGAAAGCTGCTGCTCGATACCGAGGTTATTCTTGAATCCGACACCGCGGAAAACATTCCCGTATCAGTAACGCAAGATATTTTCATGCCGGGGAAAGAATGTAAGGCAGACTATCGGGATTTTAGATTTGAGACTGTGGAAAAATGTGCAAACGGAATTATGAACCTTACCGAATCCATCCCTCTTTCCGATTTTTCCATGTCAGGTGAAAGTGAAATAATCGACTGCTTCGGAACGGTACGCACAGAGGGTATTTCTCAAGATGATGGACGAATTTCAATAAACGGAAGCTACAAAATACGGATCATTTCAAAAAACGGCGAAGAATATTCCTCAGGCGAGCTCTCTCTGCCATATTCTTTTGAGAGCGGGATCGCCGCCGCTGATGCCCCCTTGTCTCTTATCGCCAAACCGATAATTACTGACTGCCGCTGCCGCATTGAGGGAGAAAATGTAATTTGCGAAACCGAAATCATGCTGCCTTACTGCCTGCTGAGCGAGCATGTAATAAGGATAGTAAACTGCATGGAATGTGGGGATGAGCGCATGGCGGCAGACTCCGGCATAAATGTTTATTATCCTGCCTCAGGTGAAACACTATGGTCTGTTGCCAAACGCTTTAGCGCGCCTCTGCGCTCCGTTGCCGAAGCCAACGACCTGCCAAGCGCAAAAGGAAACGAGGATATTTCATCAAGGCATTATATTTTGATCTATTAAAGAGCAGCGGATCTGTAAAAAACTATTTCAATATAAACAATAATTTGTCGAACCGTAGGGAGATAAGCAATAGCTTTCCACAAGTCATCCCGAGCCCCGAAAGGGATGGCTGATAGGACCGATTTGCGTTTTTCTACGGAGAACAACCGTTAATTTGACGTAGAAAAATAAAAAAAGCACTTCATTTCGTTCAGAATGACAAATGGGGTTCGCTTTCACATCCCGAAAAATTATTGTTTGTCATTTAATAATTATTTTCATGTCTTAAAAGCAGTAGG
>JAZOAL010000052.1:0-8846 GCA_045595425.1 Eubacteriales bacterium | reverse complement strand
AAAGAAATTTTTTGTTTTTTCAAAAATGGTGTTGACAAAATGCGCTTCTTCTGGTAATATCCATTATGCTGTTCGAGAGAACGATATGGCGGCATAGCTCAGTTGGCTAGGGCACTCGGTTCATACCCGTGGTGTCCCCGGTTCAAATCCAGGTGCCGCTACCACTAAGGCGCAGTGAAATAACCTGCGCCTTTTATTGGGCCCGTTGGTCAAGCGGTTAAGACACCGCCCTTTCACGGCGGTAACACGAGTTCGATTCTCGTACGGGTCACCAATAGAAACAAATCCGAACTATTTCGTCACAAACGATGTGTTCGGATTTGTTTTTTATTTCAATTATCCATATTAAAAAACGAGTGTGCAGGCATTGCGCCTGCACACTCGTTTTATTTTGTTTTGCTTTACATTCTTCGTAACATCGAACATCATATCCGCGTCAATCGTCTGCTTTGCACTCATCCACTAAATCATGCTGCGGCTTAATAAAGGCTGCAAATGTATTAGCGTTTTGGCGAAATCAGGCTTCACTATACGATTTCCGCTTTTTGTATGTTTTTGAGCTATTTGAAGCGTCGAAAAAAAGTCAAAAACGAGATTTACATAACTTGTTTCTTATGATATAATTAATATGTAAAATTGTTGTTTGCATATTGATTCAAGTGTTTTTTATTTTTTTCATTTTATAAGGGATAGAGCAATGGAAAATAGTACTAATAGCGAAATAGGAATTATTTCGAATATTCTTTCATGCAAAAAGATATTCAGTGAAAAACGAGCATTTTTGAAACTTGAATCAAATGATATGTTTGAGATAGCCTTGGTTGTCTCGGGATTTGGAATACATCGCGTTCTTGATAAGGATATTCCAAGCAAACAAGGCGATATATTCGTAATCCCTCCCCGCACTCCTCATGGCTTTTTTATTGAAAAAGAGGGTGACGATTTTGAGATAAGGCGGCTTTTTTGGAATACGAATGATTGGTTCAGTGGAGAGTGTGCCAGTCATTCAAGCCACCGCTATTGTTATGGTATATTTCGTGAAAACTCAACTTTAGGATATGCTGTATTAAATGCTACGGTTTTTGATAATCTTTGCTACCTTTGGGGTATTATCGAAAACGAATCGGAAATGAGAAAAGATGAGTACAAAGATGCCATAAGGGGTGTGCTTTCTTATTTTTTGATAACTATTTCAAGATATATAAATTCTTCTGTAAAAAACCTTTCTTTTGCATCATACGAGGAATGGAATATTGTATCCAGCGCCATTAAAATAATACGCGAAGAATATCATGATCCATCACTTACGAAAGAAAAAATTGCTGAGAGGCTCTATATCAGCAAATCTCATCTGGGACGAGTATTTACAAAAATCACCGGTAAATATTTTTCGGATTATCTGCGAGATATAAGATTGAACAATGTTTGTCAGCTTTTAGAAAAAAGTGATTCCAATATAAACGATATCGCAGGAAAATGCGGATTTATCAATATCCCGTCTTTTTACAAGAATTTCAGGTTGAAAATGGGTATGACGCCAAATGAATACAGGCAATCAACTCTTAACCCTGAAACTTATGTAGATGAATATATTAAATTGCTAAAAGGAGAAAAAATAATGGGGATTTTGAATGATATTTCTGAAAATCTTCAAAAAGGTAAATCTAAAATAGTAAAACAGCTTGTACAGCAGGCACTTGATGAGGGAGTAAAGCCTAACGATATTCTCAACGAAGGTTTGCTGAGTGGTATGAGCATTATTGGTGAAAAGTTCAAAAACAATGAGGTGTTTGTTCCCGAGGTTCTCGTTGCGGCAAGAGCAATGAATATGGGTGCGCAGATATTGAAGCCCCATCTTGAGGAAACAGGGCAGCGTGCGGTTGGCAAGGTTTGTGTCGGTACAGTTCAGGGAGATCTTCATGATATAGGAAAGAATCTTGTAAAAATGATGCTTGAAGGAAAGGGGCTCGAGGTTATTGATCTTGGAACCGACGTCGCACCGGAGACTTTTGTCGAGACGGCTATCGAGCAAAATTGCCGTGTGATCTGTTGCTCGGCTCTTCTCACGACCACTATGCCTGTTATGGCGGAAGTGGTGAAATTGGCAGAAGAAAAGGGCATCAGAGACAAGGTGAAAATTATGATAGGCGGAGCACCTGTTTCGCAGGAGTATTGCGACAAAATTGGCGCTGACTGTTATACGGTCGATGCGGCAAGTGCAGCAGATGCGGCTGTGGAGTTTTGCAAGGATTAAGGAGAAGAACCTAATATGTTAAATCGCGATATGAAACAATGGATAGATTCTTTCAAAAGAGCCGGTGAGAAGAGATCCATTCCGATCCTGTCTTTCCCATGCGTGAGCCTTTTGGGTGTTACAGTTCGCGAGCTTATTTCGGATAGCGCGTTGCAGGCAAGCGGAATGAAGGCGGTAGCCGACAGAACGGATGCCGCAGCTTCTGTAAGCTTTATGGATCTGTCGGTTGAGGCAGAATGCTTCGGCGCTGAGGTTGCAGTATCCGATGACGAAGTTCCTACGGTCAAGGGAAGAATAATAAACGATATGGATGAGGCTGAAGCGCTTCAAATACCCGAGGTGGGAAGCGGAAGGACTCAGCTATATATTGATGCGATAGAAAAAGCATGTAAAGTGATAACGGATCGCCCTGTGCTCGCAGGTATGATCGGTCCATTCTCCCTTGCCGCCAGACTGCTTGACGTTTCCGAAATAATGATGGATTGCTATGATGATCCCGACATGGTACATACCGTACTTGAAAAGGTCACATCGTTTCTGATCGGGTATGCCAAGGCATACAAATCGGTAGGGGCGAACGGTATAGTAATGGCGGAGCCGGTTGCGGGACTTCTTTCTCCCACACTCGAAGAGGAATTTGCCTCGCCTTACGTCAAGAAAATAGTTGACGCGGTTCAGAGTGATGAATTCATTATAATTTATCATAATTGCGGAAACAACGTGCCGCTGATGATCGATTCTATTATGGCGACAGGATGTGCAGCTTATCATTTTGGAAATGCGGTGGATCTGGAGAAAGATATCATTGCAAAAGTCCCGTCTGATGTTGTTGTAATGGGTAACATCGACCCGGCAGGTGTACTTCGTATGGGAACTCCCGACAGAGTAAGAGAGGAAACGCTGGCATTACTGAATAAATGCTCAAAATATCCTAATTTCGTTTTGTCGTCGGGTTGCGACATTCCTCCGATGACACCGTGGGAAAACATCGATGCGTTTTTTGCGGCTCAGCGCGAGTTTTATGGCAAATAAAATAATAAATTCATTTGATAGGAGTTTTTGCTATGATAAACGTATCTTTGAAGGACCGCGAAATATTGCGCGAGCTGGCGGCTCGTAAGGCGGCGCTTGCAAACTGTTTGCGCAACGACGAGATCCTTGAAATGTGGGATAAGCAAGCCAGAGGTGTACGCGACACACCGACGGTGAGACTTTTGTTTTCGAATTTCACGCGCGAGGTCATAAGTCCGCGTATGCGTTGTGAAGGCAAAGAGGCACGAAAAATGGAGTGGCAGCTTCTTTCCTCGATGGTCGGCAGAGAGCTTTTCGACGACGATACTCCGATCTCGGATAGATTTGAAGTAAATATGTTTGTAAAAGGCTCTCCTTTCGGCGCAAATCCGATAATAACCAAGGCAAATGATTCTATCGGATTTCATATTGAGCCGTTGACCGACGATATAGAGGAAGATTTCGATATTTTCCGCGGCGGCGGTTTTACTGTTGATATGGAAGGCACAAAAGAATGGTGCGCTCTTGCGGACAGCATATTCGGGGATATTCTTCCGTCTCGCATTATGCAGGCATCCCTGAAGGGGGCTATCACCAATCCTTTGGTAATGCTGATCAATATGGAGACATACTATATGTCAATGTATGACTGCCCCGAAAAGCTGCACGAGCTGATGGATATGGCAACGAAGGTATACGAGAGATACTATGATTATTTAGAAGAAAACAAACTGCTTCTTCCGACAAATGGATTCTCCCGTGTTGCTCAGGAATCCTTCGCATTTACCGATGAGCTCCCCTCCGACGGTAACATAACGTCCACGAAGCAGGTCTGGGGCTTCCTTGAATCACAGGAAACAACTGCGGTATCTCCTGCTATGTATGGAGAATTTGTTTATCCTTATTTCGACCGTATGGTCAAGCGTTTTGGATTGCTTTCATACGGCTGTTGTGAAAGAGTGGACAACCTTTGGGTCGATTACCTTTCCAAATGGGATAATCTACGTAAGCTTTCTGTATCCCCCTTTAATAACGAGGAGCAGGTCGGCGAGTATCTGCGCGGAAGCCGTGTTGTATATTACAGTAAGCCGAGGGCCGAGTACGTAACCGAGCCGGGGCCCCTTGACGAAGACGCTATAAGAAGATGCTTTAGAGATATCAGTAAAGCGTCGAGCGGATGCTTGCTCGAGGTGGCTCAAAGAGAGGTCGGCACCATCTTCGGCGACTACGAGCGCGGTAGGCGTTACGTTCAGCTCGCGAAGGAAACCATATCCGAATATTGGCAACCTTAAGGATTTAATTAAAAAATATAAAATGGAGGCAATTATGAAAATCAAAAGAATTATTTCACTCATCCTCTGCCTGATTATGGCACTGCCCGTCATTTCGTGCAGCAACACAGCAGATCCCGCAGAGGGATCCTCTGACGAAACAACAAAAGCTCCCGCCGCAACGGTCGCTCCCGATACTTCGGCGGTGGTTGAGGAAACCGAGAGCCCCTATGACGAGAACGGATTCCTCAAGAGCTCCCTTCCCGAAGAGCTTGATTTCGGCGGCGAGAAGGTCACTGTTCTTTGGTGGACTGACGTTGAAAATCCCGAGTTCTTTGTTGAAGGTGAAAATGGCGAAATCATTAACGACGCTATTTTCCAGCGCAACGCAAATGTTGAATCCCAATTGGGCATTACCTTTGAGTGGACAGGCATCAAGGGCCAGTACAACAACAACGTTGGTGCGAATTATGCAAATCACGTCGGCAATCAGTATGCAGCCGGCGACACAACATATGATATTATATCCGCTCACTCCTGTACTATCGCGCTCACCTCAATGTACGGCTACTGCGCAGACCTTATGAAGGCAAAATATTTCGATTTTGAAAAGCCTTGGTGGCCCGAAGTTATGATCGAAACGGCAATGATCGGTGATAAGATGTATTTTGTTTCCGGTGATATTTCCACCAACTCCATTCATCAGATGTACGCGGTTTTCTATAACAAGAATCTTTTCAAGAATTATCCCGATCTCACAGAACCCTCCAAGTACGTTCTTGATAACAACTGGAACATCGAAACCTTCCAGCTCCTCACCAAGGATATGTATCAGGATCTGGATAACTCTAATTCCGCAAATGAAAACGACTTTTACGGTATGTCCACTCTTTGGTGGCATTTTGACTCTCTTTACTATGGTTCCGGCCTGAGACAGGCAGAAAAAGATCCCGAAAATCTCTTCAAGATCTCCGATGACTACTTCGGCGATAAGGCTATCGATCTTAGCGATTCAATAGGTGCCTGGGTCACTACCGGAACCGTGTATGTCGATAATACCAAGTATCATAAGGTATTCTGTAACGGAAACGCACTGATGTCCCTGGCTCGTCACCATGACATTGCAAACTACCTTACAGGTGACTTCACGCACGGTATTGTTCCTGTTCCCAAGTATAATAACGATCAGGAAAACTATATTACCTTGGTCGGCAACCCCATATCCTTCTATTCGATTTACGCCCTTTCAGAAGATATAGACCGCGCCGCAGCGGTTCTTGAATGCTGGGCAAGCGAGGCTTACCGCCTGACCTCTCCCGCAGTCTTCGAGACTACCTTCAAGCTCAGATATTCCGATACTTCCGTTGAATCCCAGATGTACGATATTATCCGTGCGGGAATCGTATTTGATTTCGGAAGACTCTTCAACGACACCCTCGGCAATATGAGCGGTCAATGGAGCTGGGGTGCATCTAAAGCAACAAGCTGGGCAACCGCAAGCAAGCCTTATACGAGAACTCTTCCCAAACTGCTTAAAGATATCACAGACAGCTTCAAGGCTATCGATTAAATCCCTTAAATCGTTTTCGATTCTTTTATGATCGACTCCGGTAAATCTGTGATTCCCGCTTATTGTGATGTTTGCCATAAAAGCAGATTAATTGACGATTAGGAATCCCGGCAATGCTTGATATTATTACCACCAGTGTTTCTTCCGATTGGGCAGAGATCCTTTACTGGGGGAACTTTAAGAACACCGTTCAGAATGCGATTTCCTCGGGTCAGTCGATCATGACCATTATCAAGGGTAACGCTCCAATGACAAAAAAGGCGATTGAAAAGGCAATTGAAGCTTTTAGTAAACTCCCTTAAAAAGTATTATTTGGGCATAAAAATAACATTAAAGAGAAACACTTGATTTGAAAGGTCTCTCTGTTTCTCTTCCCTGTAATAGTGTTTACTTCCGCGCCATATGTGCGGATGCAGTAGAGCGGGCGCGTGAAAACACGCCCGCTTGCCATCTTTATTTTGCGTGGGATATTTATAATTATAAACAATGTTCATTATAAAAGTACAAGAAAAACAGAAAGGAAATAATTTATTATGATACAAGGAATTGATTATTTAGATCCGGTATTGAACGAAATGAAGCTTCATTGGCCCAAGAATCGGCTTGTTAATATAGTATGTCACGGACATAGCGTGCCTGCAGGTTACTTTGCAACACCGTATGTAAATACTTTTTCGGCATATCCTCATTTGCTTCACTGTATGGTCAAGGAGAGATTTCCATTTGCAGTAACAAATGTTATCGTTACCGCCATAGGAGGAGAAAATTCCGAACAGGGAAAGAAGCGTTTTCGCGAAGAAGTTCTTACTCATAAGCCCGATATATTGACAATCGATTATGGCCTAAATGACCGTGCTATAGGTCTTGAATCGGCTTATCATGCATGGGAGTGTATGATAAATGATGCTTTGACGGATGAAATTAAGGTTGTTCTGTGTACTCCGACATGGGATAATAGCTATTATAAGAAGAATGAACATTGGGAGCAATTAGTCAAGCATACCGAACAAATACGCAGCTTGGCTGATAAATATAATGTAGGCTTGGCTGATAGCTTTGAAGCATATAATAGAAACATATTGATAGAAAGCGATCTGTCAAAATATTTATCACATACTAACCATCCTACCAAAGCAGGTCACCAACTTGTTGCTGATGAAATTGCAAAGTATTTCATTGCCAGATAAAAACAAATAGTGTAAGTGCTAACTAAAATATCATAGTAATAAGCATACGGGTCATCAATAGAAATAAATCCGAACTACTTCGTAACAAACGATGTGTTCGGATTTGTTTTTTGCTTCAATTATCCATATTAAATTTTAGGGTGCAGGCATCACGCCTGCACCCTCTTTTCTTTTTGGAGCTTTCGTTTGGCTTTCCACTCTTCGAAATCTTTCATGTTTTCTTCCTTACTGAAGTATTCAAGAATATACGGCAAAAAGCTACGAGCAAGAGCTTCATATTCATGATCGGGAATTTTGGTTGGTAGCTCAACGGTTAAAGAATCTCCTCCAGCCAGTCCAAGCTTATTGCTGAGCAACCACAAACCGAAATAATACAATTTCTTATACAAACTCAATTATTCATCTCACATCTCTATCCCAACTACTGCGGCTCTGCACCTTGCTCTGCTCTTTCTTTTGCCATTCGGTCAAAATTTGTAGTATCGCGCTCTCCATATCCTTTGGTGTATAATCGGGAAAGAAATTACGTAGTGCTTCCAAGTCAAGTTTCAGAGTTTCCTTCTGATTAGGCTTCGGGCGACTCATAATCTCAAACATCACATCCGCATCAAGCATCTGCTTTGCGCTCATTTCTTTGAGCTTGACCGCTTGCGAAAGCGAAGGCGTTGAATCATAATCTTGAATTAGATCGGCAAGGGCGAGTTGTTCTTCCTCTTTGAGATAAGATAACTTTTCGGCAGGTGTCAGCGCAATCTTACCTTCGTCCACTAAATCAAGCAGAGGCTTGATAAGTTTAGTCAGACGGATATAACGCTTGATCGTGTCCTTGCTCGTGTTCTCTTGTTCTGCGATAATTTCAGTGGATAACTTCGGTGCAACTTGCTCCGAAATTAAATCGCTTCTTGCTCCTTGCCGTTTCAGTGCATCAAACTTCATTTTGTACGCGAAGGCTTTCTCCGACGGGAGTAGTTGCTCTCTGTGAAGATTGGAATCTACCATTGCAAGTATCGCCTCGTCATCATCCAAGTTACGAACAATAGCGGGTATATCTTCGATACCAAGACGCTTACACGCTTCAAAGCGTCGGTGTCCCGAAACGATCTCATACTTTGCTCCTTCTCCTACGGGATTCGGTCGCGCAAGGATCGGCACGATCACGCCGTATTCCTTGATGCTTTCCATTAACTGTTGCATATCACTATCGTCTCGCACTTGAAAAGGATGATCCCTCATCGGTGCAAACATGTCCAAATGGTAATTAATAGTAATCTCGATTCTTTTATTTGAATTGGTTATCATCTTTCTTTTTCCTCTTTTCTTTTAATTTTTACTCCCGTTTCTCTCGGGAACATTTCTTGTTCTTTCTCCTTTCATTGGCGTCACATTCGGGGGTGTTAGGGGGTAGTCCCCTTTCACAAGCGAATTATGGGTACATAATTCAGTGCTTGCTACGACTTATAGACAGCTCGCTGTCATACTTGTAGGAACAAAGCGCGCACAAGCTCAATGCTTGCTACAGTATAGGACAGCGCCCTATACCGTAAGGGGTTCCG
>JAZOAL010000051.1:0-5681 GCA_045595425.1 Eubacteriales bacterium | reverse complement strand
TTTTTATTATCTTATGCTTATTTCTCCCGAGAAGAGAGTTTCCCTTTTGCCGTCCGCATAGCGGACGATAAGACCGAAGCTCTCATCAATATCAACAGCCGTGGCAGAGGGGAATATAGAAGGATCTTCGGCAAATGCCTTGCGAGGATCAGTGCCTTCGGGTGCAAGGGAAGGATGAAGAATGTGTATCTCTTTTCCCAAGGTTGAGCAATGCACGCGATATTCTTCTATATAGGGCAATATTGCATTTCCACCTTCGCAAAGGGCTTTATATGCCCGATCTATCTCTTCCATGAGAACTGCGGACATAAGCTCGGGATCGGTATTTTTGCATGTCAGAGCTGAAATTGAGGAGGCTGTTTCCGAAAGCTCTCCCTCAAAGCTTTCTTTAGACTGATTAAGGTTTATGCCGATTCCGATTATCAGTTTTTTAGGTCTGCCGCCTTCAAAGGTGGTCTCGGCAAGTATGCCGCATATTTTTTTTCCACATAACAAAATATCGTTTGTCCATTTTATTTCAGGGCTTACATCACAGCACCTTTTTATTGCTCTTCTCACGGCAACGGCGCACATTCCGGTGACGGGAATCAGCTTTTTAGCGCCAATGCGAGGCTCAAAGCAGAAGGAGACATATATTCCCCCCTCCTTTGAAACAAAGCTTCTTCCCATTCTTCCGTGTCCCGAAGTTTGCTTTTGCGCGAGAACGATCTGACCGTCTCTCACAAGGTCTTTTTTGCAATACTCATTTGTGGACGGAAGCGATTCATGGATGATCAGACGGCTTTTAAGAAGTCTTTTTACTTCTTCGGGAATCGAAATATCCTTCATCTTCAGAAATTTGAGCCGTTCCAGCCCCAGCGGTTTGACTCTTCGTATTTAACATAAACGCGGTCAGATGGAATACCGAGCTTGCTTTCATAAAGCTCACAGATCTTTGCTGTCACTCTGTCATATGCCTTTGAGGGTGCCGAGCCGAAAATGCTGACCTCAACATAAGCGCTGTCAAGGCTGTCATCGCCTCTGAAATACATTTTAACTTCATCTTTAAAAGCCAGCATGAGCCATTGCTCGCTCTTGCCGGGAATCTCGGCAATGATCTTCCCAAGCTCTGCTTTTATGATATCTCTGTCGCTGTCTGTGATTTTTTTTGTTGTGATAGTGTTAATAAACGGCATAATATTTTTCTCCTGAAATTTTAATTTATCTATGGGAATGGGCTGTGTTAAGTCCTTCTTAATTCTTTCCTTCAAGCAGAAGATACTGCTGTGCTTCGGCGGAGCCGGCAAGGGCTGCCTCTTTTATCAGCCTTTGACCCTTTTTGCGGTTTATGCGGCAGCCGATGCCTTCAAGATGAAAGAGCCCAAGCAGATATTTGGCATCGCGAATGGTTTCGCCATAAACATCGTTCTCATCCTTGCAGGCAGCAACGATGGAGAGCCAGCGGTGAGCATCAATGTGGCTTTCGGTTATGGCGCGGCAACGCTCCTCATCAATTTTTTCCTGTTCAGCTTCATCTATATATCCGCCTAGAGCCGCATAATCATATCTGCTCTCAGCTTTGTGAAAGGGTATGCGGCAGATGTTACTGCAAACAGGATTGCCGGCATAGCCCATAGATAATGCTGTTGCAAGATAGAGCTGTGCTTCGGGACAGCCGCCGTTTGCACTGAGCTCCATATAGTGTATTGCCTTTGCAATATCGCGCTTGACCCCAAGCCCGTTCATGGTCATTACTGCAAGGTTATACGCAGCGTCGCCGCCCTCAAGATAGACCGCGACAGCATAGAAATCTGCGGCTTTTTCAAGGTCAAGCTCGGTTCCGATTCCGAATTGATGCAGATATCCCATATTGAACATTGCATCAAGATCGCCCTTCAAAGCAAGGTCGCGGTAAATATCTGCCGCCTTTTCATATTCACCTTTGGCAAAAAGAGCATTTGCCGAAATGAGTTCATTCATGTTTATAAAAATCCTTTCGCCGCATTGCGGCGTTTTTTATCTATATTATTTTATCACAACAGCGGCTTAGTGTCAAGGTGGGCGTGATTTTTTGCTGTTGAATTGTCACCTATCATTGAGAATTCAACACTTAATAACTTGAAAAATTCTTCAAAGGTCTTGTAAGAATCGGAAAAATGTGATAAAATAATAAAGTATGACATTTTTTAATATAAAGGATATAGATTATGGCAAGCAATTTACAGAGTGAGATAAACAGAAGAAGAACTTTTGCGATCATTTCACACCCCGATGCCGGTAAGACTACTCTTACGGAAAAATTTCTTCTTTACGGCGGTGCTATACAGACCGCAGGTTCGGTCAAGGGCAAGGCATCAGACCGCCATGCTGTTTCAGACTGGATGGATATGGAGAAACAGAGAGGAATTTCGATCACGTCCTCTGTTATGCAGTTTGAATATGAGGGTTATTGCATCAACATTCTTGATACGCCCGGACATCAGGATTTCTCTGAGGATACCTACCGTACCTTGATGGCGGCGGACAGTGCCGTTATGGTAATCGACGCGGCAAAGGGTATCGAGCCTCAAACTCGCAAGCTGTTTAAGGTTTGCGCCATGAGGGATATACCGATCTTTACATTTATAAACAAGCTTGACCATGAGGCGAGAGATCCTTTTGATCTTATTGACGAGCTTGAAAAGGAATTTGGGATCGGAACATATCCTATGAACTGGCCTATTGGCTGCGGTGTTAATTTTAAGGGCGTTTATGACAGAGAGAAGAGAGCAATTTTGTCCTATGCGGACAAGCACAAGGGCAGAGAGCGTCTCGGTGCCATTGAATGTGAGATCACAGATTCGGAAAAGCTTGATTCTCTCATCGGTTCATATCAGAGAGAGGAATTGGTTGATCAGATCGAGCTTCTTGACGGTGCATGCTTTGATTTTGATCTTGAAAAGGTACGTCATGGCAAGCTCAGTCCCGTTTTCTTCGGTTCTGCGCTTAACAATTTCGGTATAGAGACCTTTCTTGAGCACTTCCTTAAAATGACCACTGCGCCACTCCCGAGAAGGACAGAGGGCGATGTTGTTATTGACCCTGCAAAGGACGGTTTTTCCGCATTTGTGTTTAAAATACAGGCAAATATGAATAAGGCTCACCGAGACAGAATTGCATTTATGCGAATCTGCTCAGGTAAGTTTGAACGCGGCACGGAATATGTGCATGTTCAGGGGGGCAAGGAGATCAAGCTCTCCCAGCCTCAGCAGATGATGGCACAGGAGAGAGCGGTTATTGATGAGGCGTATGCGGGGGATATTATCGGCGTTTTTGATCCCGGAATATTTGCTATCGGCGATACCGTTTGCGAAAAGGGAATGAAGATCAAATTTGAGGGAATTCCTACCTTTGCTCCCGAACGCTTTGCACTTGTAGAGCAGATCGACAGCATGAAGCGCAAGCAGTTTGCAAAAGGAATGACCCAGATAGCACAAGAAGGTGCTATTCAGATGTTCTTTATGCCGGAAGCCGGTCTTGAAAGGGTTATTGTCGGCGTTGTCGGCGAGCTGCAGTTTGAGGTTCTGGAAGCGAGAATGGAAAGCGAATACGGTGTTAAGTTTATTCGCCGTCCCCTTGCTTGGCAGTATATCAGGCGGATTGCGAACGAGGTGGATCCAAAAACTCTCGATCTTTATGAGACCGAATGGGTTCAGGACGTGCGTGGGCAAAATTTCCTTCTCTTCAAGAGCGAATGGTTTATCACACGAACCATGGAGCATAACGAAGGAAAGCTTGAGCTTGTTGAATTCGGACAGTAAATAATAAATATTCAAAAGCGACTCATTTACGAAAAATGAGTCGCTTTTGTTTAATAGGATCAGAGGCAAAACAGAGTATGAAAACGGTATGGCTGTTTTGCACTGCAATGAATAGGAAGTGCACCGAAGGGGAAAAATAGAAAAAACTATGATCTGAAAGGAATTCGTTATGCCCCTTGAAATCAAAGGAACAGGACTAAATCGTTTTTGTGCCATAGGCAAACTGCATTTTTACAAGCGAAGCAAAAACCACTGCACCGCTGTTTTATCGGAGGGCGTTAGCCGGGATGGGACTCTTGAGCTTTCACGCCTTGAAATCGCGTTTGAAAAAACGAAGGAAAAGTGTGAAGAATATTCAAAAGCATCGGATGAAAGCAAATCGGTTTTGCGCGTGCTTGAAGAGCAGGGAGGACTTTCAGATATTGCGAGGGAGAATATTTTTCGCGGTCAAAGCGCTGAGGATGCAATAATGAATGCCGCAAACGAGCTTTCTGCGGAAAGAGCGAAATTCGGAGACCCATATTTGATTTTGGATACTGCTGTGATAAAAGCAGTTGGAGCGCAGCTTGTTTCTTTTCTCGGTGAAAATGCTCCTTCCTTTGAGAAAAACGAGCGGGAATACCGTGTTCATCCTGTTATTCTTGTGGCGCGTGATATAGGAAAGGAGGAGCTTCTCGGTATCGACAGAGATATGCTGCTGGGGATAATGCTTACGGGGGCGAAGCCTTTGTCAGAGCTTGCGCTTATTGCCTATGCTTTCGGAATACCGGTGATCGTGTGTGAAGAAGGGGAGCTTTTAAATTTGGAAAATGAATCCGAGCTTGAGGATATTTGTGCTGTGATAGATGCGGAAAAGGGGCTTTTACTTATAGACCCGGATGATGAGATGGTTGAGCAATATTCCGCTCGTCTTGCCGAAATTGCCGGGTTTGCTTCGCATGGTGAACGCAGTTTCAAGTCGCTTGGAATGACTGTCGGCGCAGAGTTGAATTTTGACAGCAAACAGGAAGTTATATCTAACGAAGAGGCGGGCGGCACAGACTTGCTTTGTCTGCCGTCTCCTCATCTGCACGAGAATTTTGATGAGAATCGGATATATTTGCGTTTGAAATCGATTTTAAAAGCATCGAAAAGCGGTGAGGTGAGCATTGCTATTGAAAAAGATAACGCTGATTTAAAAGCTTGGCTTCGGGCTATTCTTCGGGCAAATGACAGCGGGAGGATTTCGTTGGCTTTGGCGAATGTCGTTTCTGCGGACGATTTGCGTCATGCTTTCGGGCTTATCAGCGAGGTAAAAAATGAGCTTTTAAAGGAAAAAATCTCTTTTTCCGACGAGCTCTCCGTTGGGGCTGTTATTATGCGTTGCGCGGCGGTAATTATGAGCGCGGAGCTGGCTGAGCTTTGCGATTTCTTTATACTGGATTGCGACAGCCTTTTTTTATCTCTTTTCGGCTATGAGGCGAAGGAGTTTAGCGCAAAAGATATTGCTGAAAATTCAGAGTGCTTGATAAGAGCAATTGAACTTTTAAATGATGCGGCAAGCTCTGTTGGGATTCCCACGGCGGTTCGCGGAATGCTCTCCTCCGGACGCAGATTTTATACGCATTTTGCTTCTCTCGGAATCAAAAAAATATTTTTTCCTGTTTCATGTCTGGATTTTTTCGGATGATTCGGTTCTGTTTTTCTGTGATATGTAGTTTTGTCAATGATGTGAGACTAAAAAAAGTAAAAATAAAAGTAACGAGTTTTGTTAGATGCTTCTGCAGTCGGAAGGAGGGGCGAAGCCCCGAGTGAAGACTGCAAAAGCAGCGCGCGATTCAGGCGCAGGTGTTTTGGAGTTCTGCTTGCTTTTGGTTAGGAGATTTCCAGCCGAGGACTGCCATAGGAATACTGTTGGAACGG
>JAZOAL010000050.1:0-18589 GCA_045595425.1 Eubacteriales bacterium | reverse complement strand
GCTTATTCAGCATTTTCATCCGCACCCTCCGCCATGCGCTTTTCACGCATTTCGAGAGCCGCGGCGGCAATATCATCGGTTATTCCCGAGGAAGCATAAGCATGGGCTTGTCTTATCGCGTTTGCGAAAGCCTTCGCCTTTGAATTTCCGTGAGCCTTGATAACCGGCTTTTTGAAGCCGAGAAGAGGAGCTCCGCCATGCTCTGCCGGATCAAACTTCTTTTTCAGCTCACCCACATGCTTTTTGACCATAAGCCCCGCAACCTTTGTCAGCGCGCTCTTGTAGAAAAGCCCCCTCATTGAGCCGAGCATGAGCTTGCCCACGCCCTCAATGCTCTTAAGCAGAATATTGCCGGAAAAACCATCTGTTACAAGCACATCACAGGCATCGAAGGGCACTTTATTTGCCTCTATATTACCGACAAAATTGATATTTTCATTTGCCTCAAGCAATTTGTATGTACCTATCTGAAGCTCTGTTCCTTTGCACTCCTCGCTGCCGTTGTTAAGCAGCCCCACTCTTGGATTTTCTATACCAAAAGCCTTTTTCATATAGACAGAGCCCATCATGGCAAAATCCTCAAGATACTCGGGAGTTACGGTTACATTTGCGCCTGAATCAAGAAGAAGAACAGGTGTGCTGAGAGGAAGAAGCGCGGCAATTCCCGCACGCTTGATGCCCTTCAGACGTCTTACGATAAGGGTTGCGCCTGTAAAAAGCGCACCGGTATTACCTGTACTTACAAAGGCATCGCCCTTGCCGTCCGCAAGCAGGCGAAGTCCGACAACCATTGAGCTGTCGCCCTTTTTGCGGACAACAGTAATGGGATCATCGGTCATTTCAACAACGCCCTTAGCGTGAACGATCTCAAAGGATGAAAGATCAAGACCGTTATCCTTTCCCACCTTTTCGATGGCATCCTTATCACCGACCATAGTATAGTCGGCATTATAGAGCTTTGCGGCATCGCATGCGCCTTTAACAAGCTCTTCTGGGGCATTATCGCCGCCCATTACATCAACAATAATTCTCATTTTATTCTCCAAAACAATCGCAAATCAATTATCAAAAATCTTAATTTCCGAAATGATATTAAGAGCTCTTGCGGCAAGAGCTTCGTTTTTTGCTGTCTTTCCGCCCTTGACCCTATATCCGAGAGGCTCTATGATGCCAAAATTGGCATTCATAGGCTGGAAAGAGGAGCTGACACCGCCATGGCTCACATAATAAGCCATTGAACCGATCATTGTTTTTGTATCAAATATCATCGGCTCTTTTCCAAGGGCGGCGAGAGCAGCATTAACGCCCGCAACAAAGCCCGAGCCTGCCGATTCGATATAGCCTTCAACACCGGTCATCTGACCTGCGAAAAAGATATTGGGGTTATTTTTCATTGCATATCTCTCGTCAAGAAGTCCGGGAGAATCAAGATAGGTATTTCGATGCATCACACCGTAACGCAGGAACTGCGCATTTTCAAGCCCCGGTATCATGCTGAATACCCTTTTCTGCTCAGGGAAAGTAAGATGTGTCTGAAATCCAACAAGATTAAACATTGTTCCTTCAATGTTTTCTTTGCGAAGCTGAACTACAGCATAGGCTTCCCTGCCCGTTCTCGGGTCAACAAGTCCTACCGGCTTGAGAGGACCGAAAAGAAGGGTATCTTTACCGCGCTTTGCCATTACCTCAACAGGCATACAGCCCTCAAAAACATTCGGTGATTTTTGAGAATCCCTGTCAAACTCCTTAAGCTCCGCTTCCTTTGCGGTAACGAGAGCTTCATAAAAAGCCTCATACTGCTCCTTTGTCATGGGGCAGTTGATATAATCCGCGTCTCCCTTGTCATATCTTGAAGCGAAGAACGCCACATCCATATTTACAGAGAAAAAATCAACAATTGGTGCCGCCGCATCAAAGAAATGCAGCTTGCCGCAGCCAAGCTCTTTAGTTATATAATCCGCCATTGGATCGGAGGTAAGCGGTCCCGTGGCAATAACGGTATAACCGTCTCCAATGCTGTCTCTTTCCTCTTCAATGACTTCGATATCCGGATGATTTTTTATCTTTTCGGTTATATAATCGGAAAACAGCTTTCTGTCAACCGCAAGCGCCGAGCCTGCAGGAACCTTAGTAGCCTCAGCCACTTCCATTATCAGCGAGCCCATTCTGCGCATTTCTTCTTTTAAAAGTCCGATGGCATTCGAAAGGCTATCGGAGCGGAGAGAATTTGAGCATACCAGCTCTGCAAAGCCTTCAGAATGATGCGCCGGAGTATATTTTTTCGGTTTCATCTCATAGAGACGGACATGAGCACCGAGACGCGCCGCCTGCCATGCCGCTTCACAGCCCGCAAGTCCCGCGCCGATAATTTCTACGATCGGTTTATCCATTTCAGCTTTCTCCCGAATTTTCTTCCTCGGGTGTCACTTCCCTTTTATAACCGCAGTCCTTTTCATGGCAGACAATAAGCGCTTTGCCTTTTTTGCGGAAGAGCATCCTGCCGCAAGACGGGCAATTCTCCGCAAGAGGCATATCCCAAGAGGAGAAATCGCAGTCGGGATAATTCTCGCAGCTATAGAACACCGTGCGGTTTCTTCCGTATTTTGTCAGTATCTTGCCGCCGCACTTGGGGCAAAGAGCATCAAGCTCCTTCGTTTTCTGCTTTGTAAATTTACATTCGGGATAACGGCTGCAAGCATAAAAAGAACCGAATCTTCCGTTTCGAAGAACCATATCCGCACCGCATTTTTCGCACTTGAAATCGGCAACAACGACCTTTTTCTCCTCCTGCACCTCTTCCTTTTGCACAAGAGGCTTTGTGTTCTTGCAGGAAGGATAACCGGGGCAAGCGGCAAATTTCCCGAATTTACCGCTCTTTACAACCATCTTTCTGCCGCATTTATCGCAGATAATATCGGTTTCCTCAGCGGGAAGCTCATAATTATCCTTGCTGATCGTCTCCGTTGCCTTTTCCAGCTCTTTTGAAAAATCGTCATAGAATTCGGCAAGGATCGATTTCATATCTGTATCGCCGTTTTCGATATCGTCAAGATCATCTTCCATATTTGCGGTGAATTTATAATCTACGATATCGGGAAATTTTTCCTTCATAAGTCTTGTGGTCACATCGCCCAGAGGTGTTGGAACAAGAGCCTTCCCCTCTCTGACAACATAATTTCTCGCAAGAATAGTTGTGATAATGGGAGTATAGGTTGAAGGACGTCCGATACCCTTTTCTTCAAGGAATTTTATGAGGGATGCTTCGGTATATCTCGGAGGCGGCTCGGTGAAATGCTTTTCGGGATCGATCCTTTCAGCCTTGAAAATTTCGCCCTCCTTCACCTCCGGCAAGCGGAGATTGCTGATCTCCTCGTCACCGTCCTTCTGTGTTTTTTCCTCCTCGCTCTCCTCATAAATAGCCATATATCCGGGGAAAGCGACTGTATATCCGCTGGTTCTGAATATATATCCGCCTGCACTGAAGTCCGCAACCACGGTATTCAGCGTTGCCGACTCCATCTGGCTGGCAACAAAGCGTTCCCAGATGAGCTTATAGAGCTTAAACTGATCATTTGTCAAATACTTCTTTATTTTCATAGGCTCAATAGAAACATTTGAAGGTCTGATCGCCTCATGCGCATCCTGCGCACCGCTCTTGGTCTTATAAGCTCTTGCTGTCAAGGGATAATATTTTCCCCCGAAGCGCTCACTTATATAGCTCTTTGCCGCTTCGGCAGCTTCGGCGGAAACGCGGAGCGAGTCGGTACGCATATAAGTAATAAGACCCTGTACGCCGCCGTTCTCTGAACCGATATTGACTCCTTCATAAAGCTCCTGAGCAACCTTCATGATACGAGCCGACTGGAAGCCCAGCTTTTTGGAAGCCTCCTGCTGCATCGTCGAGGTGGTAAAAGGAGGCTGGGGAGCCTTATGTCTCACAGATTTTTTAACCGATGAAACCTTAAATTCGCTCTTATCTATAATGGAAAGTACCGCATTTGTCTGTTCTTCATTTTCAAGCTTAAGCTTGCCATTTTCATCGCCCACAAAGCGAACCGTGACCATTCTTTCTCCGCAGGAAAGAACCGCTTCTATAGTCCAATATTCGCTGGGTTCAAAAGCCTTGATCTCCTCTTCTCTCTCAACGATTATTCTCGTTGCAACCGACTGAACTCTTCCGGCACTGAGACCGCTTTTTATACTTTTCCAAAGAAGGGGACTAAGCTTATAACCAACGATTCTGTCAAGAATTCTTCTTGCCTGCTGGGCGTTTACCAGGTTCATATCCACCTGTCTGGGATTCTTTATCGCCGCTTTTATGGCACTTTTGGTGATCTCATTAAAGGTGACTCTGCGAGTCTGCTCAACAGGAATACCGAGGGCATTGGCAAGATGCCAGGATATAGCTTCACCCTCTCTATCAGGGTCGGTTGCGAGAAAGACTTTGCCCGCATTTTTAGCTTCCTTCTTGATACTCTTGATAAGATCGCCTTTTCCGCGAATATTGATATAATGCGCCTCAAAGCCGTTTTCGATATCCACACCCAGAGTGCTCTTCGGCAGGTCTCTGACATGTCCCTTGGACGCAATAACTTTATAATTTGAGCCAAGGTAACCCTTTATGGTATTAGCCTTGGACGGTGATTCCACAATTACAAGATTTGCCATGTACAAGTATAATCCTTTCTATATAAAACTCTTCAGTTTTTGATGTAAAGTCCTCCCGGAAGTGAGCTTACAAGCCCCTTGATCTCAAGCATCGCAAAAGTGCCCATCACATCCGAGCAGCTATAGCCCAGACGCATCATTACATCAACGCTTACGGCCCTGTCATCGGGCATTGCAAGAAACATTTCTCTCTCATGCTCGCTGAGTGCCGCAAGCTCCGCTTCAGCACTTATGCTTTTATGTGTCCGAGCCTCTTCATCCGCCTTTCTTTGCCCGGTTGATGGCATCTCTTCCGGATTCTTAACCTTCGGAAGATGCCGCGGACGCAAAATATTCTCTCTGCTTGTTATGATCTCGGCAGCTTCACCTTCATCATATTTTTCGGACATTTTTTTGTGGGGCTCGCACTGACAGATGCCCATGCGATTCAATGCCTGCTCATCAAGCTGTGAATTATCCTTCGCCATGCTCAGCGCAAGATAATTTATGGTTTTTCCGTAGTAAAACTCATAATTTTTGAGAATATCCTCGGTTTTAAGGACTATTTGAGCGCCATCGTGAATAAGCTTATTCGTTCCAAGGGAATTGGTATTATCAAGGTTACCGGGAATAGCAAAAATATCCTTTCCCTGCTCAATTGCCCTTTCCGCAGTTATCATTGCACCGCTTTTCTTATCACATTCAACAACTATCGTACCGTTTGTCATACCGCTGATTATGCGGTTTCGGCACGGAAAATGATGGGGACGCACCTCTGTTGTGGGAGGATATTCGGAAATCACCGCACCGTTTTTGATGATATTATCATAAAGCTTTGCATGTTCCTTCGGATATACGGTATCAACTCCGCAGCCGAGAACAGCCACAGTTTTTCCGCCGGCGCTTATCGCACCGCACGCCGCTACAGCGTCAACTCCCAATGCCATTCCGCTCACAACAACTATCCCGGCAGAAGCCAACTCATAGCCTATTTTATACGCCGAGCGTTTGCCGTATTCACTCATTTTGCGAGTTCCCACAACACCGATGGAAACAAAATCAGCGGTATTCGGAAGCTCTCCTATAAAATAAAGGACCGCCGGAGGATCCGGAATAAGACGAAGCTTTGCGGGATAATATTCATTTGCATAAGTAAGGATGCCGATATTATGGGATACACAATAATCATTTATCGCATATGCCTCGGTCATGTTTTTATTGCAAAGAGCCTCTATCACCCTGTCGCCGAGTTCAAGTCTCTCAAGCTCTTCGGATTCGGCTCTGAAAACATCATAAGGTGAAGTATATCTGTCAAGAAGATAATGCAGGTTACGGCTGCCGGGGCCAAGACATTCCGCAAGCCATATCCAATAAATAGTGTCCGTCATTTAAATCTATCCTTTCTCATGTCTTCGATATCTCCCATAGGCAGATCGAGGCGGCAATGGCGGCATTCAGGGATTCTGTCCCTTCCGCCATGGGAATAAACACGCTCTCCTGTGCCGCAAGAACGGCTTCCCTTGATAGTCCGTGACCTTCATTTCCTATAAGAAATACATCTGTTGCTTCAAGCTCAAAATCCCCAAGTCTTTTGGCTTTTTTATCGAGTGCCGCGGCAAAAACTCTTCTGCCGCTCAATCGGAGCTTCTCAGCGGCTTCGGGTGCAGAGCTGACTCTTAAGGTTTTCACCTTAAAGATCGCCCCCATTGCCGCCCTTAAAGAGCGCGGACTGTAGATATCGGCACAGTCGTCTGTCATAACGATCGTCTCTATGCCGAACGCCGCCGCGCTTCGAATTATAGTTCCGAGATTTCCGGGATCTCTCACAGATTCCAGCATAAGCGCCTTTCCGTCAATCGAAAAAACGCCGTCTTTTTCTATTTTAACGATTTTATGAAATTTGTCAATATATTTTGCAACAGTTATAACGCCCTCGGGAGATTTTTCGCTCGACAATTTTTCAAAGGCAGAGTCCCCGAGGATCACAAGAGTACCGTTTAAGAACAATCTTTTTTCGCCAAGGAACATTTCTATCTCTTCCATAACATGGGAATATGCGTCCTCCCTGACAAGGATATATTCAATATCAGCTCCAAAAGCCAACGCCTCAAGCAAAAGCTTTATCCCGTCAAGCCTGAACAAACGCTCATTCTCGCGGTGCTTTTTATCTTCAAGCTTACCCATCCTCACAACAAGCGGATTGCTTCTCGCACTGATCATATCGGCTGATCGTTTTATTTCAAGCGGCATTTTATCCTCCAAAAACAATACTCAAAAGAGCAAATTGCTGCGGAGACCTATGGTCGCCGCAGTTTTTTTGCATATGTATTTTATGATAAAAAACCCGGTAATAACCGGGTTTTTTCCTCATTAAAGCGCAGCTTTAGCTTTTTCCGCGAGAGATGCAAAAGCATCCTTATCGGAGATAGCAAGCTCGGAGAGCATCTTTCTGTTAAGATCGATGCCTGCCTTCTTCAGACCGTGCATGAATGTAGAATAGTTCATGCCGTTGACCTTAGCCTGTGCGGAGATACGAGCGATCCAGAGTCTTCTGAAATCTCTCTTCTTCATCTTGCGGCCTGCAAAAGCATAATTGCCGCTCTTCATCACCTGCTGCTTAGCCATCTTGAAGTGCTTGCTCTTTGCACCCCAGTAGCCCTTTGCAGCCTTAAGAATTTTATTTCTTCTCTTGCGCGTCATCATCGCGCCCTTGATTCTTGCCATTTTCTAATTCCTCCTAAATCTTTTACCGCTATTATTTCTGGATAAGTGTTCTGTAGTTTGCTGTCATTGCATGACTGAGAATTGCGCTGCCGCGGAGAAATCTCTTGCGCTTTGCGGTCTTGTGACCCAGGTTGTGACGATGCTGACCGTGGTTATGCTTAACCTTTCCGCCGCCTGTCACGGAAAATCTTTTAGCCGAAGCCTTATGTGTCTTGATCTTTCCCATTTTTCATTTCTCCTTTTGATTGAAATTGTTTTAATCATACAGCGCGACGGGGCATGGGACTGCCGAGCCGCTTTGGCTGTAAATGAACTTTTTTAAGGTGCAATTATTTTGCCTGCTTGATCGGGACGATTATCATGCTCATGAATCGTCCTTCTGTGGAAGGCTTCTTATCCACCGTGCCAAACTCGGAAACGCTCTCTGCAAAACGCTCAAGAATATCCTTGCCGATCTCCATATGGCTCATTTCGCGTCCTCTGAATTTAACAACGCAACGAACCTTATTTCCTGCACCGAGAAAACGCAGCGCATGGTTTACCTTTGTTTCAAAATCATGCGTGTCAATGCGGCAGGAGAGCTGGACTTCCTTAAGCTCAACAGTCTGCTGCTTCTTACGGGCTTCCTTTTCTCTCTTTTCCTTATCGAAGCGGTATTTGCCGTAATCCATTATGCGGCACACGGGCGGTTCTGCCTGAGAAGCCATCATAACAAGATCAAGTCCCTGATCATACGCCATTTTGAGAGCACTGTCGCTTGACATTATGCCGAGCTGCTCGCCTTCGGGACCGACAACACGAATCTCCTTCGCTCTGATTTCCTCATTGATTGGCGTTTCTTTTGTGCTGATAAGAATGCACCTCCGAAAATAAAATTATAAACAAAGCAAAAATGCGAGGAAGCTTCCCCGCACACAGCTCTCCCCCAAAAAAACTTGAGGAAAAAAATATCAACGCCTGCTCGCGATGCGGCAGGGTGAGAGCGGAGAAACGCTCTGCTTTATTCTCGCGTATTATACCACATCTCCATCCCTTTGTCAAGGGTTTTCACAAAATATTTTTTCTTTTTGCAAAAAAGTTTTTTTCGGCATTTTTTCTCCCTATCGGAAAATTGTACAAAAAGAAAAAACTCTCCAAAAACCAACTGTTTACGGGATTTTTCACTGCCGCAAAATCTCAATTTGTGGTTTTTTTCTCTTTTTCGACACCAAAAAATCGTCATTTTTGATAATTTACAAATCAGAAAATCCGCGCTATAATAAACACATGTGCACGGCGACACCAAACCAAGGCGGAGTATCAAGCTCATGATATCAACGCGCCAGGTCGGTCTCGATCCGTGCTTTTTCCTGCTTTTTTATAATAATTGTAAACAAATTCGTAAAAGTGTAGAATTTTTGTGTAAAATATGGTATAATTGATGAGATAATAATTATATTCAGAAAGGATACTGCCGCAACAGCGGAATTTAATAAAAGAACCAATGGCTACCATAGAGAAAGTTGAAAACCTTACCCTTCCCATAATCGCCCTCAGGGGCATCGTCGCCTTCCCCTCAGTAACAGTTAATTTCGAATGTACGGAAGACGAGACCCTTGCCGCGGCAACGGCGGCACTTGAAACAGACTCTTATGTTCTTCTGCTTGCAAAGAAGAATATTTCGGATACCGAAGTGAATCCCGATACCCTTTACAGGATCGGCACCGTAGCAAAAATAAAACAGTCAGTCAAAACTCCCGAAGGAAATATCCGCATAATCGCAGAAGGTCTTTGCAGGGCAGAGGCTGTTGATATCAGAAGCTTTGCAGAATACCTAATTGCCGAATCGGTCTGCCGCAAGATCAATCTGACAGACGATGGCGGTCTCCGCGCCAGGGCCATGATAGATCAGGCATTAAAGCTTCTGGAGGATATGACCTCCTATATGCCCGCTCCCTCCGATGAGCTTCGCCTGCGTGCGAAATCCATAACAAACCCCGGTCTTCTCGCAGACTTCATTGCGGCAAACGTCCTTGTAAAGCACGAAGACAAGCAGGCTATCCTTGAAAAATTCGAGCCTATGAAGCGACTGATGGAGCTGCTTAAGCTCATGGAAAAGGAGCTGGAGCTTCTCGAGTGTGAAAAAGAGATACACCGCAATGTCAGAGCCCGACTCAGCCGCAATCAGCGCGAATATTATCTGCGCGAGGAAATGAAGGTCATTCAGGATGAGCTTGGCACAAGTGAAGGCACTGAAGCCGATGAATATTATGATAAAATAATGTCGACCTCTCTTCCGGAGGAAGTAAAAGAAAAGCTTCTTAGGGAAAACGAGCGTCTTGCAAAAACTCCATTCGGCTCCGCTGAAGCCGGACTTTTGCGCACATATCTTGACACATGCCTTGAGCTGCCTTGGGAAAAGAAAACAAAAGACAGAGTCAGCGTAAACGCCGCCGAGAAGATACTAAACGCCGATCATGACGGGCTTGAAAAGGTGAAGGAAAGAATCCTTGAATTTCTCGCGGTAAAACAGCTTAATCCCGACCTTAAAAATCAGATCATTTGTCTTGTCGGCCCTCCGGGCGTTGGCAAGACCTCTGTTGCTTCCTCCATTGCAAGAGCGATGAACCGCAAGTATGTCAGAGTTTCTCTCGGCGGTGTGCGCGATGAAGCAGATATAAGAGGTCACAGAAAAACATATATAGGCGCAATGCCCGGACGCATTATAAATGCCATAAATCAGTCCAAGGTGAAGAACCCTCTCATTCTTCTGGATGAGATCGACAAGCTCACCTCCGATGCCCACGGCGATCCTGCCTCGGCACTTCTTGAGGTTCTCGATTCCGAGCAGAATTGCTCCTTCAGAGATCATTTTATCGAGCTTCCCTTTGACCTTTCGGAATGTGTCTTTATAGCAACTGCTAATACTCTCGATACAGTTCCGCGTCCCCTCATTGACCGCATGGAGGTCATCGAGCTTAAGACATACACCCGCCGCGAAAAAGCACAGATTGCAAAAAATCATCTGATCCCGAAGCAGCTTAAGAGGCACGGGCTTACAAAAAAGCTGCTTTCGATCTCGGAGAGCGCGATACTTGAGATAATAGACTTTTATACAAGAGAAGCCGGGGTCAGAAATCTTGAACGCTCAATTGCCGATCTTTGCCGCAAAGCCGCAAAGAAAATACTTTGCGAGGAGGGGGTGAACAGCATTAAAATAAGTGCCGAAAATATTACCGAATATCTCGGTGCAAGAAAAATGCTTCCCGACAGGATCGCGGAAAATGATGAGGTGGGAACGGTAAACGGACTGGCTTATACGGAAGTCGGCGGCGATATGCTCAAAATAGAGGCAGCTATCCTTGACGGAAGTGGAAAGATCGAGCTGACAGGGTCTCTTGGCGATGTTATGAAAGAGTCTGCGCAGATCGCCGTCAGCTATGTACGCTCCATAACAAACGAATACCAGATCGAAAAGGATTTCTATAAAACAAAGGATATACATATCCACTGCCCCGAAGGAGCTGTTCCGAAGGACGGTCCCTCTGCAGGCGTGACAATGACCACAGCTCTCGTCAGCGCACTTACCGGCATCCCCGTTAAGCGAGATGTTGCAATGACGGGCGAGATCACTCTCAGAGGAAATGTCCTTGCCATCGGAGGACTTAAAGAAAAGACCATGGCTGCCTATTCCGCCGGGGTTAAGACAGTATTTATCCCTGCCGACAACATGAGAGATCTGCCCGAGATCGATCCCGTGGCAAGAGAAAATCTGAAATTTGTACCCTGCAAGCATATTGAAGATGTTCTGAGCGGCGCGCTCAGCAGATAAACTATTAGAAGGAGCACAGATATGGCGCTCAATATACAAAATGCAAAACTCCGCATCTCCGCAGGACAGCCAAAGCAGTTTCCTAGGGATGCGATACCCCAGGTGACCTTTTCCGGGCGATCAAATGTCGGAAAAAGCTCACTGATAAACACCCTGCTCGGCAGGAAAAGCCTCGCCCGTGTCAGCTCGGCACCGGGCAAAACGATCACGGTCAATTTCTACGATGTAGACGGCAAACTGTTTCTTGTTGACCTCCCCGGTTACGGTTACGCAAAGCGCACCTTCACAGACAAACAGCAGTGGTCTGCCCTCACAGACGGATATTTTACAAAGAATCCAAATATAGATCTGCTTTCTCTTGTTATTCAGCTTGTGGATATAAGGGTAGGCATAACGGCAGATGATAAAATGATGCTCGATTTTCTTGTGCAATCAGACCTACCCTTTATCATCGTTGCAACAAAATCGGATAAACCCAACAAAACCGAACGGGCAAAGAGCCTTGAAGCCATTGCCGCTCACGAAAGTGTACCCGAAGGTACGCCTATCATTCCCTTCTCCTCTCTTTCAGGCGAAGGAAAAACCGAGCTTTGGCAGCAGATCTCTTTATTTACAGATATTAAATGATCAATTAAACGGAGGGAAAAACATGCTGTTTGATATTATTTCGGGGAATAAGGATGCTTTGGTATCTGTGCTTCTCAGCCTTCCCGTCATCCTGTTTTCGCTATCCTTCCATGAGGCGGCGCACGGATGGGTGGCAAATAAACTCGGGGACCCGAC
The DNA here is from genome assembly GCA_045595425.1 of Eubacteriales bacterium. Lineage (GTDB taxonomy): Bacteria > Bacillota > Clostridia > Oscillospirales > CAG-272 > SIG710. The sequence goes on along the minus strand of JAZOAL010000050.1, from coordinate 6,624 downwards.
AGCGAGAAACCTCGGCCGTCTGACGCTTAATCCAATAAAGCATCTTGACCCTATCGGTGCGGTCGCAATGCTCATCTTCGGCTACGGCTGGGCAAAACCCGTACCGATAAATACAAGAAATTTTGATAATCCCAGAAAAGGTATGGCACTAACAGGTATTGCAGGTCCAATATCAAACCTTATTCTCGGACTTATTTCCAGTGTACTCAGCGTTGTGTTCGATCTTGTTTTTTGGAAGGCCTCTTTTGCCGGCTTAGCTTCAAATGCGCTTCTGATCATAAATATCATCGCTTTGTTCTTTTATATTTCCGCGATCCTCAATTTTGGTCTTATGGCATTCAATCTTATTCCTGTGCCGCCCTTTGACGGTTCAAGATTCTTCTATATCTTTCTACCTTCAAAATGGTATTTCAAGGTCATGAAATACGAGCAGACTATAATGATAGTTATTTTAGTTGCTTTTCTCGTGCTTTCAAGGGCAGGCTACAGCCCGATCTCCTATGTTGCAAACGGACTTTACAACCTCATTTCCGAGCCTCTTCTCAGTCTCGGAACTAAATTATTATTCACTTAAGCGGCGGTGAAGCAATGGAAGCCTTGACTTATAAACTTGAAATGTTTGAAGGCCCCCTTGACCTTCTTTTGACTCTTATCGATAAAAATAAGGTCAGCATTTCCGATATTCCCATATCCCTCATCTGCGATCAATATATGGAATATATCACGGAGGCGAAAAACCTTGATATGGAGGTTGCCGCCGAATTTATCGTTATGGCAAGCGAGCTGATGCTGATCAAAAGCAAAATGCTCTTGCCAAAAATAAGCGAGGATGAGGAAGACCCCAGAGCCGCCCTTGCAGATGCCCTGCTCCGCTATAAGCAAGCAAAGGAAGCGGTGGAAAAGATGCTTCCTCTCTATGCCACATACAGCGGCAGAATGATCAAGGATACCGATGAGATATCCTTTGACAAAACCGAGGTCAGCGACCAGAGCATTGAAAAGCTCTTTGCCGCCATGAAGCATATTATAATGCAGAACAGTGTTGTTGAAAAAGCGGAAAAAACGCATTTCACGCCCCTTATTCAAAAGCCTATCATTTCTGTCGAGCTTAAGATAATCGAGATGCTTGATGTGCTTGAAAGCAAAAAATCAGCTTCTCTGAAAGAACTTCTCGGGGGTGCTGTGTCGCGTGCAGATCTGATAGCATCCTTTATGGGCGTGCTCGAGCTTATCAAGGTCAGAAGAATCCTTATCGACGAAAGTCTTTTAAATGAGGATGATTCTGTCCACGGCTCGGAAACTCTTCTCTATCTTAACCCCGACTATGCGGAGGACACAGCATACGCTCAAAACTCTTAAAGAATGGGAGATAAAACAGTGGAAAACGAACAGACACCGGGAATAACCGATATTGAAGCCGCCATCGAAGCGATCCTTTATGCGGCGGGATATCCCATAAGCTATTCAAAGCTTTCGGATGTTCTGGGCATAGGAATGAAGGATGTCAAACGCATTGTTAAGCTCATGGCGGAAAAATATAACTCCTCAGAAGCAGGACATGGCATAAGCCTGCTTGTGTTTGAGGATAGCTGCCAGTTCTGCACAAAGGAGCAATTTGCACCTTACATAAGAGAAACACTGGGAATCCGCCGAGGCGGAAATCTTTCCGCCTCTTCAATGGAGGTTCTCGCCATCGTTGCCTATAATCAACCCGTTACCCGCGCGTTTATAGATACGGTCAGAGGAGTTGACAGCGCATATGCTGTAGGCTCGCTTATCGATAAGCAGCTTATAGAAGCTTGCGGAAGGCTTGACGCTCCGGGAAGGCCGATGCTCTATGGAACAACCGAGAATTTTCTCCGAGTGTTCGGCATAAGTTCACTTTCGGATCTTCCCGAGGTCGAAAAGCTAACGGTTACAAATGAATCGATAATAACAGAAGGCATACAGCAGGAGCTGGATATCCCGTTGCCGGAAGAAAACACTTCAAAAAAAGATGAAGAAGTAATCGAAAAAACATAAAACACGAATTTTATTCACTTCCACAGTGTAATAATAAAAGGAAAGACGCAGAAAGGAGCAAAAAGTGACAGGACTGATAATTGCGCTGGCAATATTACTGTTTATAACGCTCATTCTGCTCATCCGCTTAAAGATCGTGATAGACTTTCACGGCGATGATGTCAAGCTTATTTTAAAAGTTCTCGGAATACCGATAAAGCTGATGCCGCGAAAAGAAAAAAAGAAAAAGCTCCGCCTCTCGGAATATTCTTATAAAGCAATTCGGAAAAGGAAGAAAAAAGAGGAAAGGAAAAAGGAGAAGGCGGCCCTCAAAGCAGAAAAAAAATCCGAAAAAGAAGCCGCAAAGCAAAAAAAAGCAAAGGAAAAGCAGCCGCTCTCTGAAACAATATCCTTTATTTGCGGACTGGTTAAATATCTTCTCGGAAAATTTTTCGGGCATCTGCGAATAGATGTCACCGAGATAAAAATAACCGTAGGCTCGGAGGATGCGGCAAAAACAGCCATTATGTACGGCGTAATAAGCCAGGCGACTGCGGTCCTTCTCGACATTCTGGGTGCTATTACCAATGTTAAAAGGCACTATAAAAGCGAGGTAGCCGTCACAGCGGATTTCACCGCAGAAAAGATCCGTGCCGACATCAATATCGCTTTTTCCCTGCGCGTTTGGCACGCTTTTTCAATTGCCCTCAGTGCACTTTTCCGATATATCGGAAATATTATAAAAAAATCTAAATAACTAATGTAATTAAAGGAAGGACACAGTTATGGCAGAAACAAAAATTTCAGATGTTATCGCCACTTCTCTTGAAAATCTTCGTTCGATGGTTGACGCAAACACCGTCATCGGAAGCCCCATAAACACAGAGAGCGGTACCACGATCATTCCGATCTCAAAGATCTCAATGGGCTTTGCATCCGGCGGTCTTGATTACAACGGCAAGGAGCAGACACCAGCTAAACAGCAGAATTTCGGCGGCGGAGGCGGAACAGGCCTCAGCATCACTCCCGTCGGTTTTCTCACCGTTGATAAAAGCGGTGCTGTCGATATGATCAATGTAGGTCAGACCCCCTCAGGCGGCACCATCGATCAAATAGGAGACCTGCTTGAGCGTTCTCCCGAAATAATCGAAAAGCTGAAGGCTGTTTTCAAGAAAAAAGATCCCGCAAAGGAAGATTGATATTCTCTTCAGCCTCACCGGCATAATAACCACCAAGCTCTGCATATGAATGTTACAAAGTAACAGGTGAGGTTTTATAATGAATTTTTGCAGGCGGTTTATCTTATTCTCTTTAACAGCCATTTGCTGTTCCCGGCTTTTCATGGTCAATTCCTTCGCTGATCTTTCATCTCCCTCTGTCTCTGCCGAAAGCGCGGTGCTTCTATGCGCCGACAGCGGCGAGGTCTATTTCCAGAAGAATGCAAACGAACGACTTCCGATGGCAAGCACCACAAAAATCATGACAGCTCTCGTTGCAATTGAAAACTCAAATGCAGCAGATACTGTTGTGATCGACAGGCGTGCTGTCGGGGTCGAAGGCTCATCGATATATCTCACCGAGGGTGAGCTTCTCACCATGGAAAATCTGCTTTATGCCCTTCTGCTTGCCAGTGCAAATGACGCGGCGGCGGCAATAGCCATAGAGATAGGCGGAAGCATTGAAGAATTTGCGGCAATGATGAATGAAAAAGCAAGGGAGCTGGGGCTAAAAAACACGCATTTTGAGAACCCCCACGGACTTGACAGCGAGACGCACTACACAACTGCGATGGACCTTGCCAAGCTGACAGCGGCGGCTCTCGAAAATGAAACCTTTGCAAAAATCGTTTCAACTTATAAGACAACGATCCCAATGAACGGCGGCACAAGAGTTCTGATAAACCATAATAAGCTCCTGCGTTCTTATGAAGGAGCAATAGGAGTTAAAACAGGGTTTACGCGCAGAAGCGGACGCTGTCTCGTAAGCGCGGCAAATCGGGATGGGCTTACTCTCATCGCGGTCACGATCAACGCCCCAAACGACTGGGATGACCACAAAACCATGCTTGACAGCGGCTTTTCGGCATATCACAGAGTAAATGCAATGGAAATCGGCGAATATGTCATTTCACTCCCGGTTGTCGGAGGCAAGGAGCAAACGGTTTTGTGCACAAACAGCAGCTCTATATCGGCTATAATGAGATCCGATATCAGTGCCGACGAATGTGAGATCAGCGCAGAGCTTCCGAGATTTGTATATGCCTCGGTTGAAAAGGGCGAGGTCATCGGAAAGCTCGTCTGCCGTGTTAACGGCGAGATCATAGGCGAAACCGATATTCTTGCCGAATATTCGGTGCCGGCGGTGGAATATAAAAAAAGCGTATGGCAAAAGATCCTTGATTTTTTCTCCGGACTTTTCGGCTGACGCATTGAAAAAGGATAATCAATGGAAGAAATTCGACTTCAAAAATATATCAGCGACTGCGGCATAATGTCAAGACGCGCTGCCGAAGCCGAGATCTCGGCAGGAAGAGTCAAAGTCAACGGTGTAATTGCCGAGCTTGGGCGAAAAATCGATCCCGAACATGACAAGGTCGAGATCGGAGGAAAGCCCCTAAGGAGCCGCAGAAAAGCTTCATATACTTATATTATGCTCAACAAACCCAGAGGATATCTCTCCTCTGCCCATGACGATCGCGGACGGAAATGCGTAACAGATCTTGTTTCCAATGCAAAAGTGAGGCTCTACCCTGTCGGAAGACTTGATATGGATTCGGACGGACTTCTGCTTATGACAAATGATGGCGAGCTTACAAATAAGCTGACCCATCCGAAGCATGAAATCCCCAAAATATACCGTGTAAAGGTCAAGCCTGCCCCAACGGAAGATCAGCTCCAAACGCTTCAAAGCCCACTGGAGCTTGACGGCTATAGGATACAGCCGGTTAAAACCGAAGTAATTGCAAAAAATGATGATTCGGCGATCCTTGAAATGACCCTTTTCGAGGGCAGGAACAGACAGATACGCCGAATGTGTGAAATTGCGGATCTAAAGATCCTATGGCTCACCAGGATCGCCATCGGAGACCTGAAGCTCGGATATCTCGGACGCGGCAAATGGCGTTATCTGACCGAGGAAGAGGTAGAATACCTTAAAGGAAAATAATAATCCAGGAGAAATAAAATGTTAAAAGTTCTTCCCATACAGTCAAAAAATGAACAGGAAGCGATCTGTGCCCGTTGCGGAGTGAAATACGATGTGAATCTGATGGCATATTCCGCTACCCTTGACGATAAGCTTGCCGGGATCTGTCAATTCACTATGAATTCAGACGGAGGCAGTATAAAGGATCTCGCCCTTGCGGAAGGCTGCGATAATACCGAAGTGCTTTTTGTTCTCGGCAGGGCAACTCTTAATTTTATCGACCTGACAGGAGTTCACAAAGCTTATTATGATGCTCCCGTAAACGAGGGAAATGAAATGCTCGTCCGCAGGATCGGCTTTTGCCGCCGCGATGACGGCAGGTTTTTTGTAGATCTCACCAATTTTTTCACATCTCCCTGTCAGCACGACAAAAAATAACCGATATTTTTATCGTTCTTAATCGAATATCTTAATAATTGGTAAAATCTTACAGTTTTTGCCAATTATTTTTGTGAAGATTTGTCGGAGGAAATTTTTGGAAATACCTTGAAATATTTTCCAAAATATGGTATCATTATAGTGTTAAAAATAATGATATGATTTTGGAGGAATTAACAATGGATCTGAACACCGTAAAGAATACAAAAATTCTCATTGCCGATGAAAATTCACAAATGCGAGCCAACCTTCACAACGATCTTGTGAGATCGGGATATCGAAATGTTGAGGAAGCCACAAACGGCGAAGATGCACTCATCAAAATAGGCAGGACTCATCCCGACATAGTTCTTGCCGATATTTGGCTCTCTAAAATTGATGGAATCGGTGTGCTTCGCAACAGCAGAGTTCTCGATTTTGGAAAGGACAAGGCTCCCGCATTTATTATTCTCTCAATGGTATCAAATCCTAATATTTTTGTTGAAGCAACAAATGCAGGCGCAGAGCTGTGTTTGCCAAAGCCCTTTGATTTTGCAAGTCTGTGTAAACATATCGAGCGCATTGCGGAAAACAGAGCTCATACAATGCCCTCTTCCACAAAAAGAACCGACAGTGCAGAACCGGATATCGAAACTCAGGTAACACAGATAATACATCAGATCGGCGTACCTGCTCATATTAAGGGATATCAGTATCTCCGCACAGCAATCCTGCTAACAATCGATGACAGCGATATCATAAATTCCGTCACAAAGGTTCTCTACCCTTCTGTTGCAAAGAAATATTCAACCACAACTTCGCGCGTTGAGCGAGCTATACGTCACGCCATCGAAGTTGCATGGGACAGAGGCGATGTTGATACCCTCAATTCCTATTTCGGTTATACAATACAGAATAATCGCGGAAAGCCCACAAACTCCGAATTCATAGCCATGATCGCAGATAATCTTCGCCTTAAATATAAATTGTATTAAAAATAATACTAAACAAACAATAATTTGACGGGGAGTTTATAAGCCTTCCCTAGCAGGGAAGGTGGCG
>JAZOAL010000049.1:0-8562 GCA_045595425.1 Eubacteriales bacterium | reverse complement strand
ACACCTTTGTCGGTATTGCTCAGATATCGTAATCATAGACGGGGCTTCTACTCATCCGTCGCTCCGCGCCACCTTCTCTGATAGAGAAGGCTAACGCTTGTCATCATCTGCCATAGTTCACCTTTCTACTCACCGATAAATTATTGTTTATTTTTCAGTATCGCGAAAATTCACTTGCAAAAATCATCAAAATGCTGTATCATATATAGCGAAAGAAGGTGAGCGCAGTGAAATACCCGTTTGAAGTAAAAACGGCAATAGAAATGCTTGAAGCCGATGGCTTTGAAGCCTATATTGTGGGCGGTTGCCTGCGCAATATCCTCATGGGCAAGGAACCGCACGATTGGGATATAACCACTTCGGCTCTCCCCGAAGAAACAGCACAAATATTCTGCTCGCGTGGCTATCCTGTTATCGAGACCGGGCTGAAGCATGGCACGGTAACTGCTATAATAAACGGAATGCCCCTTGAGATCACAACCTTCCGCATTGACGGCAAATATACCGATTCCCGTCACCCGGATTCTGTTATCTTCACCCGTTCTCTCGCAGACGATCTTGCGCGCCGCGATTTCACCGTAAATGCCATGGCGTACAGCGAAAAAACAGGACTTATCGATCTTTACAGCGGCAAAGCCGATCTTGCTGACAAGCTATTGCGCGCAGTCGGAGATCCTGGAAGGCGATTTGCCGAGGACGCTCTGCGAATTCTCCGCGCCTTCAGATTTTCTGCCGAACACGGCTTTAAGATCGAAGCAGAGACCCGAAGAGCCATTATTAAATGTCGGGGCGGTTTGTCGGACATTTCACGCGAACGTATATATTCAGAACTTTACAGAACCCTTACGGGCGATTTTGCTTCGATTTCGGCGGCAGAGCTGATAGACTGCGGACTGATGCCCTTTATCTTTTTCGGTTATGACGATTCCTTTAAGCCAAGCACGAAAATTCTCGATAATTTAACAAAAAATATAGCACCGCGGCTTGCATGCTTTATTATGAACTTTCCTCCCGAGAAAGCTGAAAAAGCACTCATTTCACTTAAAATGAGCAATGCCGACAAGGGCGCCGTAAAATCAATACTTTCCGCAGTGGATCTGCTGAAAAATGAGCCTTTTGGAGATGCTTTGAGCGCGCGAAGATTTATCAGACGCTTCGCCCAAAACGGTTCGGATGCAATTGCTCTTGCCGATCTGTGCGGAATTGATGTTGAAGGTTCGAAAAAGGCTGTTGAAGATGCGTTATCTTCCGATTTTCCAAAGAGCATCGGTGATCTTGCCATTGGAGGCAGTGAGGTGATCGCCCTCGGAGCTTCGGGAAAACTGATAGGCGAGATCCTCTCATTTCTGCTTGAAAAAACAACAGATGATCCGAGCCTGAACACGGTTAAAAAACTTACCGAGCTTGCCGAAGAATATATTTTGGAGAATAAAAATGAGCATAACAAATATTGACGAAATTAAAAACACAAAAGGAAGAATAATCGGGGTTGATTTCGGCGAAGTTCGAACAGGCGTTGCCGTTTCGGACGCAAGCCGTTTTCTGGCATCTGGTATAGGATATATCAAGGTCGGCGGACTGTATAAGACCGCCGAAAAAATTGCCGAGATCGCGGCAGAGCAGGGGGCTTCCGCCGTTGTCGTAGGCTGCCCGGTAAATATGAACGGCACACAGGGCAAAAGAGCCGAGCGTTGCCGTGATTTTGCCGAAGAGGTCGCCGAGCTCACCGCCCTTCCCGTGGCAATGATCGATGAGAGAATGACCACCATGGCGGCATCGCGTTTTCTCAACGAAACAAACACCCGAGGAGCAAAACGAAAAAACGTTATAGATACCCTTTCAGCACAGATAATATTGCAAAATTTTCTTGACAGGCTTAAAAATATGTAAAGGATTGAAAGATAGGTAAAATAAGGAATTTTACTCGGTTTGCAATAATATATTGTATAAGCTTGCAAAAGATTTATTAGGGTATAATTTCCTTGAATTATACCCTATGTGGATTTTCGCTGCACAAAAATCAGGAGCTGACCTTTTTTGTCAGCTCCTTTTAATATCAAAATCTGATTCTGTTATGATTCCATCTTTATATAGATGTGCATCGGGACTATGTGTGGGTGTAATGTGTCTGGCGTAAATAACGAGCATCTTATCTGTGCCTGCGCCGCCTGTGGGAAGGTTCTTTTCGATATATCGCAGTGCCGAAAATGTAAACAGCAAGAAGAACGCCGAAGGTCACCGCAGCAATAATAAACGGGCGCGAAGTTGTAAAATCTCGTATCCGTTTCAGACCGTAAAGAAATTCACTGCGCTCCACCTTGTTCATCGCAACAAGATCAACAGTGCCAAGCACCTTTCCGTCAAGCTCAACTGTTATAAATCCCGCAACCTGACCTTCCTCCACAGGAGCTTCAAGAGTCGGGAAAGTAACCTTATGGCTGTAGACAAGTTCGCTTTCAAGGTCAACATCAAGGGGCAAAAACACGGTCAGTTCATTTGCCGGACGCAAGGTCACATAATCCACATCCTCAGAAAGGTCCACTGAAACCTCGCAAACAAGACGGTCGCTTGAAAGCACTTCAACATATCCGTATGATGAGTATGCCCAGTCTATAAGTGAGTTTGCTACAGTATAAGAGAGGACATTGCCGTCAATTTCCCCCGCACCCATAACCACGCAGATATAGGTCTGCCCCTCGTTTTCCGTACACGTGGCAAGGCAGTAGCCCCCCTGTGAGGTCGAGCCCGAATTGAGTCCCCTTGCATATTTATTGAAGTATTTTGTTTCCGAATATCTTGAAATCAAAAAATTCTTATTATACACATTCCTCTCCGCTGAGAGGTTCGTCTTCGGCATCTCATATTTGCTCTCGGAGGTTATCTCAATAAAAAGCGGATCCTCCGATGCGGCCTTTGCAATAAGGAAGGTGTCATAAGCCGTGGTGACCATCTCCGGATTGTGCATTCCCGAAACATTTGTATAATGGGTATCTATCGCGCCGAGCTCGGTCGCCTTTTTATTCATAAGTGAAACAAAGCTTTCTATGTTCCCTGCCGCCGTGTATGCAAGAACCGATGCGGCATCGTTGGCTCCACCGCATAAAGTGCCGTAAAGCATATCGAGAATGGTGACCCGCTCTCCCGATTTAAGACCTATATTGTTGCCTGATACGCCTTTAAGCATTTCATCGGTAACGGTAACCGTTTCCTCCAAACGCTCAGAGAGCACATCAAGTGCCACAAGACCCGTCATAAGCTTAGCTGTCGAAGCAGGATATATCTGCAGCTCCGCATTCTTCTCAGCCATCACAGTCTTTTGCTCAACATTATAAAAATAGACTGCCTTTGCTCCGTCCATATCCGGAATTTCGGGAACGGCAAAAGACGGCAGAGCCATCACTGCCGCAGAAAATATAATGCACAAAAAAGCAAGCACTGCCGTTTTCAGCAATTTTCCGTTTCCGAAAAGCAACGCCATCCCTCTCTATCATGTAATTATTTTTTCTCGGAGAAATACTTCCGAGCCATTTGTATATCCCCCTCAATGGCGGCCTTCAGCTCCGCCTCAGAGGCAAATTTTTTCTCGTCGCGCAATCTGCAAAGCAGCTCCACGCTTATCTTTTCACCGTAAAGCTCACCTTCAAAATCAAGCAAGTGAGTCTCGCAGTTCAATTTCCCCTGCTCTTCAACAGTCGGTCTGAAACCGATATTAGTAACTGCAGGGAATCTTTTGCCGCCCGAAATTACAGCAGAAACGTAGATTCCGTTTTTGGGAACCAGCGTATTTTTCATGAAATTCTGATTTACGGTAGGCAGCCCAAGCTGTCTGCCGAGCGCCTTGCCGTGAAGAACAGCTCCTTCAATCGAAAACGGATGACCAAGCAGCCTATTTGCAGGCACAATATCGCCCTCCTTGATAAGAGCTCTGATCCTGCTGGAGCTTACCGGCATGCCGTCATCGGTTGTTATCGCTTCAATAATTTCAGCCTTTACGCCGAATATGTTTTTAAGGGTCTGTGAATTTCCCTTTCTACCGCGTCCGAAACGAAAATTAAATCCGCAAACGATCCCGCGGCAATTACACTCGTTCTCAAGAAGCTCACAAAAATCCTCTGCTTCCACATCCTTCAAGCGCGAAAAGTCGCCTATCACTGCATATTTCGCGCCAAGCTCTCTGAATATTTCAAGCTTTTTTTCAAGAGAACAAATATGCGCAGGCGGAGACTCAAAAAGATAGTCTGCCGGAGGCTCGGAAAAGCAGAAAACTCCGCCCTCAACCTCTTCCCCTGCCGCTTTAAGCCCCTGTGCAGTATTTACCGCGGTCTCGATCAGCTTTCGATGCCCCAAATGAACACCGTCAAAATTTCCAATAGCAATAACAAGTCCGCAGGGGGCTTTTCTGCCGGATTCGCCGCTTATCAGATCGATAAATATCAGTTTGCTGTCGGAGAACATTTTAATTATACTCCGAGATAGTCCTTTACCAGTTCGTTGAGAAGCTCATCACGGTCGATCTTGCGAATAAGGCTTCTTGCGCCCTTGTGGTTAGTGATATATGTGGGGTCTTCCGAAAGAAGATAGCCTACGATCTGATTGATGGGGTTGTAGCCCTTCTCGCTCATCGCATTATAAACATCGCGGAGCATAGCCTTCATCGACTCTTCCTTCTCATGAGGAATGTCAAAAACCATCGTCCTAACGCTCATATCCTGTTTCTTTTCCATGCCTTTTATACCTTGCTTTCCGTGAAGAAAGCCCCTTTCCGAGAGTATTTGCACAGCAGTTATAGTAATCAACTTGATTATATAATATTTTTTTCTCTTTTTCAAGTATTATTTACAATTTGTAATATAATTTTAATAATTAAAGTCTATCGGTATCTTCAAAAACTCAAAACTGAGGTGTGAACAATAATTTGTCGGGATGTTAGTTAAGGCAGATAAACATTAGTGAACAAGGCGAACACTACCGAAAAGCCATCCCGAGCGCAGTCGAGGGATCTATGTTCGGTATTTGCCCCGTAAACCTCGAATCGTTTATGCTCGAAAGTTGTTTATAGATTCCTCGGCTTCGCTCGGGATGGCTTTCGGTGAATACTGTTTTGCGTCTTTCTATAACGAAAAAAGGATTTTAGAAAGAAAAAAGTTAGTTTTCCCTCATGAGATCCTTCACTGCGTTCAGGATGACAGATAGTGCTCGTTTGCAGCTTTTAATACATGAAAAATCAGGAGATTTGCTGTAGAAAGATACACAAACGACTCACAAATGTCATCCTGAACGCAGTGAAGGATCTCATGAATTGTTTGTCACTCTAATTCGCTAAATTATTGTTTAGAAGTTTTAAATTTGAGTTTTTTAGAGATTGCATTAAGTCAAATAGCCAAAAAATGCTTGACAAAACCGAAATGATGTGCTATAATAAATAACTGTGAATAATCGGGGGGTGGCACAGTTTGGTATGTACGCTTCTTTGGTCACCTTGCGGTGCCCAAAGCGGTTCGGGACTTCTCTCGGATCAAACGACATTTCAAATTTGCTCACAGAAAAACTTAATATCGGGGTGTGGCACAGTTTGGTAGTGCGCATGGTTCGGGACCATGAGGCCGCAGGTTCGAATCCTGTCACTCCGACCAAAGGCAAAAGGGATGCTTCGGCATCCCTTTTGTTTTTGGCGGATGTGATGGTTGATTCGACCTGCTTCAAATCGCAAGAATGCAAACGGTTTTCTCGGGCAAAATGCGATTTGACACCGACGCTTGCGTCGGGATGTTTCTTGAATCCTGTCACTCCGACCAACAAAAAAGGACTTGAGATCACTCTCAAGTCCTTTTTTATGCTTTTTAGATTATCTGAACTCTTACAACGCTTTCAACCTCAGCGATCTTTGCCGCGATCTCTTCGCTGACGGGAGTTGCCGTTTCAACGAGAGTGTAAGCGTTATCGCCCTTGGAAGCATTGATAAAGTTCTCGATATTGATGCCCTGATCTGCAAATGCGCCCGAGATCTTTGTGATGATAGAGGGAATATTCTTGTGGAATACTCCGATTCTTGTGCATCCGGGAACATGAGCGAGAGAAACATTGGGGTAGTTTACGCTGTTTTTGATATTACCCGACTTAAGGAAATCATCAAGCTGGTGAGCCGCCATAACAGCGCAGTTGTCCTCAGACTCGGCAGTGGATGCGCCAAGATGAGGAATAGTAATAATACCGTCAACATCAACAGTTTCCTCTGTGGGGAAGTCGGTAACATATTTCGCAACCTTGCCGCTTTCGATAGCCGCCTTCATATCAGCAGCGTTTACGAGATCCGCGCGGGACAGATTGATGATCTTAACGCCGTCCTTCATCATTGCGAGAGACTCTGCGCATATCATATTCTTTGTCTGGGGTGTTGCGGGAACATGAAGTGTTACATAGTCTGCCGTCTTAAATACATCCTCAAATGTTGCAACCTTCTTTACGGCTCTTGACATATTCCAAGCCGCCTCAATTGTGAGATAAGGGTCGCATCCGACAACATTCATACCAAGAGAAACCGCAGCATTTGCAACCTTACCGCCGATTGCACCAAGGCCGATAACGCCCAGAGTTTTGCCTGCGATCTCGCCGCCGGCAAATGCGCTCTTGCCCGCCTCAACAGCCTTTGCAACGCCCTCTGTACCCTTAAGGCCGTTAGCCCAGTTGATACCGCCCGTGATATCACGAGCCGCAAGGAGGATAGCCGCAATAGCCAGCTCTTTAACGCCGTTTGCATTAGCGCCGGGAGTGTTGAAAACAACTATGCCCTCGTCCGAGCAACGGTCAACGGGGATGTTATTTACGCCCGCGCCGCAACGCGCGATAGCACGGAGCTCCCCTCCAAACTCCATATCGTGCATTGCCGCCGAGCGAACCATGATCGCATCGGGGTTTGCAACGTCTGCGCCTACATTATATTCATTCTTATCGAGCACATCTGTGCCGATCTTTGCGATTTTATTGAGAAGCTGTATATTCTTCATTTCAAATACCTCTTAAAATTATCCCTTGGGATTGTTCTTTGCGAATTCCTTCATGAAATCAACAAGTGCAACTACGCCCTCATAAGGCATTGCGTTATAGATAGAAGCACGCATACCGCCAACGCTTCTGTGACCCTTAAGATTCTTAAGACCTGCCTTGCCTGCCTCGGATGCAAACTTCTTATCAAGGTCAGCATCGCCTGTTACGAAGGTTACATTCATCATGGAACGGCTGTCCTTCTTAACGGGAGCAACATAATAATCCTGATTATCAAGATAATCATAGAGATAAGCAGCCTTCTTAACATTCATTTCCTTCATCTTGTCAAGACCGCCGATGCTGAGGATCCATTCATAAACGAGCTTAGCCATATAGATGGTATAGCAAGGAGGAGTATTATACATAGAGCCGTTTTCAGCCATTGTCTTCCATTCGAGCATTGTGGGCATCTTCTCTTCCGCATAGTCAAGAAGGTCCTCACGAACGATAACAAGGGTAAGACCTGCGGGTGCCATATTCTTCTGCGCGCCTGCGTAGATCACGCCAAACTTGCTTACGTCAACGGGCTCGGAAATGATGCAGGAGGACATATCGGCAACCAGCGGGATATCGCCTGTATCCGGGATATAGCTGTATTTTGTACCGTAGATGGTATTGTTGAAGCAGATGTGAACATAGGAGGCATCGGGCCTGAAATCCTCTCTCTTTACAGAGGGAACATGGTCAAAATTATCATCCTTTGTTGTAGCAACACACTTAACGTCATAGCCGAGCTTCTGTGCTTCCTTGAATGCCTTGCCCGAGAACTGACCGGAAACGATATAGTCTGCCTTGCCTGTTCTCCCCATAAGATTCATCGGAACAGCCGCAAACTGAGTTGATGCGCCTCCCTGAAGGAAGAGCACCTTATAGTTATCGGGGATCTGCATAAGATCGCGGAGCATCTTCTCCGCATCCGCGATAATTGCCTCATAATCGGGTGAGCGGTGGCTCATCTCCATTACAGACATTCCGGACTCGCCATAGCAAACCATTTCGGCAGCAGCCTTTTCGAGTACGGGAAGCGGGAGCATGGACGGACCCGCGGAAAAGTTATAAACGCGATTCATATTTACCTCCGCGCCGCATTAGCGGCATTTAAAATTTTTTCAATAAAATATATAAGTCCCAAAAAGAAAACTTGCTATAATTTTACTCTCATTTCAATTATATGTCAAGGGCTTTATTAAATTTTCTGCAAAAAAATCAAAAAACAGTGGGTTTTCGAGCCTCTTTATAAGCACTTTACCATATGCCGGGGCAATAAGAATCTACCATTGAGTGTTTTTCGTCAAAGCCAAATCATAAGGTGAGGAGTATTATCAGATCAGCAGGCAGCGATTGATTCGCCTTGTTTTTACTAAAAGCAAAAATGTTTCTCTCAAAATAGCAGGCAAACAATAATTTATCGGGCTGTTAGTTAAGGCAAATAAACATTAGTGAACAAGGCGAACACTACCTAAAAGTCATCCCGAGGGAAGCCGAGGTATGACTTTTCGGTGAATACCGTTTTGCGTC
>JAZOAL010000048.1:0-4528 GCA_045595425.1 Eubacteriales bacterium | reverse complement strand
GACCGACTTCCTCGCACAAACCTTATTTAACAACTCCCGATTTTCATCAAGAGTCAAGCTTGTACTTCTTAGTCTGTTGTTCAATTTTCAATGACCTCGCTACCGCTCTGCGCGACAGCTTGTATATTATACCACTTTCATCCCACTTTGTCAAGCGTTTTTTCAAAGTTTTTTTGGATTTTTTTCGATTTGTACCTTTGGTAGCACTTCTTACAATTTCTAACCCTCCGTTTTGTGCAGTTTGACGATGAATTCAAGCCTATTTGAGCTTTTTAAGCGTATATTACGAGGAAACGGTGTTAAAATATTCTTTGGAGGTGATTTTTTGGTTACGATAATTATGAGAACTTTAATAATTTATTCCGTTCTTATATTGGCGATGAGATTGATGGGAAAGAGGCAGATCGGGCAGCTCGAAGTATCTGATCTGGTCAGTACCCTTCTCTTATCCGAGCTTGCTGCGCTTCCTATTGAGAACCACGATATACCGCTTGCATATTCTTTGATACCTACGGTGCTTCTGATGTCAATTGAAATTTTCACGGCAGCAATTCAGGGTAAGTTTCCAAAGCTGAAAAATTTGTTTTCTCCTCGACCGAGTATTCTTATCAGGATGGGGCAGCCGGATTTTGATGAGCTTGAAAAATGCAGGATGTCTGCAGACGAGCTTTTGATTGCTTTGAGGAGAAATGGTACCACAGATATTTCCGAAATAGCTTATGCCATCCTTGAACAAGATGGAAGTGTTTCTGTAATTCCGCGTGCTTATGCAAAGCCGGCAACTGCGAAGGATGTTGCTGCAGGAAACAGTGAAAGCGGAATTTATAGGATTATAGTCGACAGGGGAATTTTGAATGACAATTCTCTCGGAGAGCTTTCGATTGATGCCGATTGGGTCAAATGCAAGGCTAATATACCTATATCGGATATTCGTCTGATGCTTGCTGACGAGGTCGGGAATGTTCAAGTATTTACTAATAACGGAGGATAGAATTGTCAGGGAAACTTTCTTGTTTGATCGCCGCCGCAGTTTTGATAGTTATGATTACAGCGGTGATTATAAATGCAATTTACGTCAAAAACACAACCAACTATATTTTGATGCTTATAAATGATTCAGATGGCTCGGTGTTTACCATATCGCAATATTGGGATGAACGCATACCTAAACTAAAGCTGTCTCTATCACAAAAGGAGCTCGAGGATATATCGCTTAATATAAATGAAGCGATTATTTGCGCCGAGAAGCAGGATGACGAGGAATATAAAAGATCAATGGCGCGCCTGCGGCGCGCCATTGAGGGTATCAAAAAGCGTGAAGAGTTTTCACTGGAAAATATATTTTAACCGAGAAGTGTATACTCAATGAGAACAGGATGATGGTCGGAGGGAAAATCATCGTTGATCTTTTCGTTGCACACCTGATAAGTTGTGACGCCGATCGACTTGGGGGATACAAATACGAAGTCGATTATTTTATTGGACGTGCCGTAATTTGTAAAGGTTGCCGCATTATTGAGCTTTTTGTCCGCGATACCGGCTGAATCGGAAACTCCCGAAGACACGATCGTTGAATATGCGCTTGATGATGCCACGCAGTTAAAGTCGCCGGTGAGAACTATCGGATAATCGGTTATCGTTTTGAGATACTCAACAAGGACCTTCGCCTGCTTTTCACGTGCCTCTGCGCTTGTGTGATCAAAATGCGTATTTACTACCATAATCTTCTTTCCATCGGACTTCCTTTGGAGTAGCGCAAACGTATAGATACGGTTCAGCGAGGATTCATCGACCTTGGATACTTTGTTGGGTGTCTCGGAGAGCCAGCGGGTTCCGCTGTCGATAAGATCGAAAACATCCTTCTTATAGAAGATAGGGTTATATTCTCCAGACGCGCCGCCGTTTCTGCCCTCGCCGACAAAGGCATACTGATCCCTGAGACCTGCATTCAAGGTTGCAAGCCATACGGGGTCGACCTCCTGGAAGCCGATGGTGTCGGGAAGATATTTCAAGCACATTGTGAGAACGCGTTCGTTACGTTCAGCGGTCTTACCCGAGACCCAAACGTTGAAGGACATTGCCTTGAGGATGCTATCGTTGTACTTGCAGATTTGGGTTGCATCAAGGGCAATCGAGAACTTATCGGATTTTTCATCCACGAATTTTGCGATAAATTCGTTTGCTGCGACAAGCACGGCTGTCGGTGACAAACCGTAGAGATTGATGTTTTTGCCGTCAAACGCTATAAGAGCCTCAAGTCCGTTTATCTTTGTACCGAAAGAAGCTATTTCAGCTTCGGTGTTACGGTTGGTGGCTCCGACGAGGATCTCGTGACCCGATGCCTCTGCTTCACCATCATTAATAACTTCGATCACGAATCCACTCGCTTTCGCGATTGCGTCCGCAATCATTTGTGCAGCAACCTGTTCAGTGCTTCCGTTTCTCTTGGGATATACGATGCGATAGTCTCTTATATCTGTATCACTTACAGAGAGCTCTTTGATTCTATACTCAAGAAGCTTTGCGAAGTTATAAGACTCATTGTAAAATACGCCCTCTTCGCCATCCTTCTTATTAAGCACGGATACGATGAATTCCTGGAGCGCGTTTATGGTCGCATCATCGGAATGACCTGCTATGACGATCTTATTTCCGTACTGCGCGTAGCCAAAATCGTTATATTTCAGCTTGCTGAGAAAATCTGCTGTTTCAGGGCGATTGGTCTTTCCGACAAGGATCTCATATTCGCCTATCTTGTACGCGGGAATATCATCGCGGTAGAAGTCGTCCTTGAAAACAGAAACACCGTATTCGTCCTTGAGTCTCTGATAAAAGCTTCTAATCTTTTCCTTTAAGGTATCGCTGAGCTTTTCGGGACGTATGACGGAATATTTTTCAAGGTCCGCCTTATGTATAGAGGGCACCGGTGCCTCGGTTTCGACGGGCGGCTCGGTCGCTTCGGTTGTCTGCTGGGGCTCTGTTTGCTCGTCTGCCGTGTTATTGCAGGAAACAAGCGACAGAGGGAATGACGCAAGCATTGAGAGTACAAGGATCCAAAGCATAAGCTTACAAGTGATATTTTTCATAATTACCTCTCTATGATATGTTATTACAATAATTATATCACCGACAAATGGGATTGTCAACACGCATAAAAAAATTTGGTGTTATTTTTCTTATTTTCTATTGCTTTTTTGCACGATTAGTGGTATCATATTATCATCATTTTGAAAAGTGAGGACTTTGAAATTGAAAGGACCCTTTATCGCGGAGAATGATTCCGCGGAGCAGCTTAAAAAGTCAAATTTCCTTTTTGCGCTGTGTTTTTTAGCTTACACCTTTTCCTACTTCGGGCGTTATAATTACTCCGCCTGCCTTGCCTCAATGATGGGCGCGGGATTGCTTGACACCGAGTTCGGAGGCATTATTTCCTCTGCTTACCTGATCTTTTACGGCGCCGGGCAGTTTATTAACGGCAGACTCGGCGTAAAGGTCTCGCCGAAGATAATGGTTGCAATCGGACTTCTCGGATCGGGCACGGCGAACATTCTTATGGGTAGTATGTCTGACAAATACGTTTTCCTGCTAGTCTGGGCTGCAAACGGATTCTTCAACTCGATGCTTTGGTCACCGATCATAAGAGTATTTACTGACTGGATGACCCAGAGCCAGCGTTTGAAAGCGGGAGCGAATATTTCTCTTACAATTCCCGTTGGTATGTCGCTTTCCTATATAATATCGTCTTTTATGCTTAAGATTGCGGATTGGAGAGGAGTTTTCCTTGTCTGCGGTTCACTTCTTTGCATCGGCGGTGCGATCTGGATTTTCGGAATCTCCGTTATAAAACCTTACATAAAAACGATGTCCGAGAGAAATGCCGCTATCATTAGCGAAAGCCTTACGAAGATCAATGCTGCGGACACTAAGAAGCCTTCGCTCACGCTCAAGATATTCTTTGGAACCGGTTTGATATTTATCGCAATCGTCGCTTTGTTCAACGGCTCGCTCAAGGATGCGGTTCTCAGCTGGGCTCCGACTTATCTCAAAGATACTTACGGCTTCACTGATTCCGCCGCTTCGCTTGTTTCCACCCTTCTTCCCCTCTTCTCTGTTGCCGGTCCTTACGTTGCTATATTCATCGACAAAAAGATCTTCAAAAATGAGGTTGCCACATCGGGCGTTATTTTCGCCGCTGCGGCTCTCAGTCTTGTCGGAGTTGTATTGCTCAAGGGTTCGCTTCCCCTGCTTGCGGTTGCGCTTCTCGCGTTCTCGATGTGCTGCATGTGGGGTGTAAACACTATGATACTCACCTTCGTTCCTTACCGTTACGGCGGACTCGGAATTTCCTCTGCTGTCACGGGAACGCTCAATTGCACCGCATATATCGCCGCATCTACCTGCACGACGATTTACGGCAGCATGGCAAAGACGCAAAGCTGGTCGGCAACCGTTCTTCTCTGGACGGGTTTTGCCATTGGCGGCGCGGTTATATGCTTTATCCTTTCGGGACTTTGGAAAAAATTCAGAC
>JAZOAL010000047.1:0-3264 GCA_045595425.1 Eubacteriales bacterium | reverse complement strand
CCGATCATATACGAGGCAATGACAGTCTTACCGAACGCCGTTGTTGCAGATAGAACACCCGTATTCTGTTCCAATAGTGCGTCTGCCGCAGGCCGCTGTTCTTCACGCAACTCACCGTTAAAAGTAACGGGTATAATCTCTCCTGAATTGGTTTTATCTTCGATTGCATATGATACGTCTGCTTCATCGAGCAGATTGCAAAGTGCATCCTCACAACCGCGCGGAATGGCAATATAATCTTCCGTGATGTCCGCTGTGCATATGATCCGCGGCTTATCGTATATTGGCAATCTCATTGCTTGGGCACGGTAAAAATCGGGATTTTTGAATGCCGCCAAGCGTTTGATCTGATTCTTCGCGTTTGAAGACAGTTCTTCCGTAGGAACATACATCATATTCGCGCGGACAATGTTCAGTACCATAGGAAAATCACTATGCGTAATTTTAGTTTTCTTCTTCGCTTCCCACGGCTTACTATCGGATTCGCTGACGAGTTTACCAAGCTCTCCTTCCTTACCGAATGATAAAACGAGTGTTTCCACTGCATTTGCAGTTATTTTTTGAACAGACGAAAGATATGCCCATTGATCGTCATAAGGACGGAATTGCTCATCTACAAACACGCTGTTTCCACTTTTTCTTGCCAGTCCTTGTAAAGGCAAAGCAACAAGATTACCGAATCCGCCATCGGGCATAGTGTCTTGGTTGGGAAATAGTCTGTCGTATGACTTGAAAGATAACTCACCGCGCTTCTCCATCGCCTTAGTCAAAATACCGCTTCCAAGCTTACGAGCTAATACAGCAGGAACAGACGACTCGAAGAATATCCAAGCGTGAGCTCCGTTTCCCGAACGGGATCGTTCCACGCATATAGGAACATTTAATTCTTCACAGACCTCTCTAAAAGCAGTAACATCTTTTTCAAACGAGTCATCATCAAAGTCGGCACATAGAAAATGACAAGTCTCATCCTGTAGCATTGGATAGATTCCTATCACATCACGTGCTAATCCATCCTTGCCCTCAAGATGTTTATAAATGTCTTCATCAGTTAAGGATTTTAACACCCGATTGGGACAATTGGCGCACTTGTACTTCCTTTTGTCGCATAAGCCCTCTGCCCATTCATTTTCACACACGGGCTGATAGCCGCTTTTTCCGCTCGTCGTACTTTGCCACCGTTTTGCAACCACATCCTCCCTGCCGCGAAACAGTGAACGGAACAACTCGATCTTTTCCTTTGAAGAGCTGTATTTATTGACAGAGGCAGCATGGATTATGGGTATCTCGATATTCTCTTGAGGTGCCTCTGCAAAGCCAAGCTGCCGCCGCAACTGCAAGTTTTCTTCTGAAAGCCTTTTGTTCTCACGCTCTAATTCATTATAGCGAAGCAAAAGCTCTCGATATAGCTTCTCATACATTTCACAGCCTCGTTTTTACGCCATTTTGTATTTCGTTTTATTTCCGTTTCCGACCTTTATAATCAAGCCTTTATCAAGTAGTGCTGCAATCGCAACAATTGTAGTTGTCTGCGAAAATCCGAGAGCCTTTTGAATCTCCGGGCGAGACTTAATTCCCTCTTTCAGCACAGATAACACACCTTGCTCGTTTTCGGTCAACTCAACCTTTGTTTCCTTCACCGCCGCGTTTGTATTAGGCAACGTAATCTTAAATGCGTTATCGGATATTTCTATATGAGGCTCAAGACCATATTCTCTGTATGCTTCTATAATTTTTGGCATACCCGTTCCGTAAGCTTCAATCAAATGCAAACGATAGAACACATCTGCAAGCTTTTTATTTCGAGCAATTGAGATGCCGAGCAATATATCACTTTGTGAAATACCGCGTGCAAGTCCACCTATGGATACGAACTCTATTCGGTTATCAAAAATGCTGATAAGTGTGCTTGCGGAAAAGCTATATTCTCTGTGAACGATGGCATTCAACAATGCCTCTCTGATTGCTTCCGTAGGATATGCTCTTTTATCAACACGGTATAGACCTTCCGTGTGCGCATGCGTGTGATTAAACTGATCTATAAACTGATACGCATCGTTCAGCTGCTTTAACAACGAACCGCTAAATTCGCGTCGATCTTTAAATACTGTCTTTTGTTCGCCTCCAAAAACTGCAATTTTTACAGTATGGGTGCACTGGTCGGAAAGCAACAACGCAAGATTTGTATACGTTCCGTCCTCGCCAATTAAGCCAAGGCTTCTCTTCTGTGCTTCACCAAAAGGAATTTGCTTATTTTCAAAAACAAAATTTGCTTCATTGAAGGTTAATTCCTGAATAAGCGAGCGCGCCTCCTCATAGCTATCGCCGGCAGTCTCACGTATCATTGAAAGAATCGCACTCTCGGAGGCAGGAACAGATGATGCCCCCTGTCTCACATATACACCTTCCGGACGAATGCCTTTTGCAGCTAAATAATACGGACGGGCAGTACCGCGATTAACGGTTATTTTCACAACCTTCTTACTTTGAACGTTTTCCACAGTGATGTCGCAAAACATTGAAAGATCCGGCTTGATAGCATCTCGGATCACATTCACTACCGGTAGTATAACTCCGTCAATATTATTGATTTCAACAGCATTGCCGTCATCGTCAATTCCGATATAAAGATTACCACCATCGGTATTTGCAAAAGCAACAAGCGTCTTTTTTATATCCTCAACATATTCCCTTTTAAACTCGGTATTCTTATCTTCCAACATATTTTACCTCCAATTCCGTTACTAACGGTTACTAACGATATTATATCAGTTATTAGCGTTACTGTCAATAGCTTTTATTAAATTATCTTTATTTTTCCATCGACCTTTTTCGTCGGTTTTTGCGCCCCAAATTTTGGGTTGCGGTAAGCGAAAAACGAAGCCCTGTGTATCACAATAAACGGATACGCAGAGCTTGTTTTTTGACCACATGCTTGACCACTTCGAGAAGCGCACTACATGGAATCAGTAGTACACGAGAGCACAAAAATGTAAGGTTTGGTTGACAGAATAGCATTAAAAAGCACTAAATGACACTAGAAAAACATAAAAATCGGTCTTAGAGTGGTAGAGGCCGCAAGTTCAAGTGTTATTTCGTTTTGCGTTAGTATATTGCTATAGCAGTTTTTCAATTTAGCGGGATTAAAAAATGTTGATCGTTCGCATAATTCGCAGGTAATACTTAGCTTTTATGGAGATGCTCGCTTGAGAACGCGGTTCAGGTCATAAAACCGTGCTTCGCTGAATATGTTGTTTTAAAACA
>JAZOAL010000046.1:0-7782 GCA_045595425.1 Eubacteriales bacterium | reverse complement strand
TCGCTTTGGTAAAAGCGCTGCTCCTGCTTGATTGTATAGTGAACCTATGCTATGAAGAGATTGTTTGGCGACAATTGGAGTTGGCGTTTTTCGGTGCGCTGACTTCGGTTGGCGCACTTTTTGTATGCTGATAGGGGGATATATGGGTAAGAATATTCAAAAAAAGGTAATAGATATTACCCGTGTAGAACTTACGCCCGGAGAGCCTACCGTTTGTCTTGGCAACGGAGAGCAAGGCTTTGAGTGCTGTTGCGACGAATGTGACTACTATTTGCTTTGTTTTCCTGAATTTGATACCAAAAAAGAAGAAAATATTGCTGATAATAAAGTTTATATTTCATTAGCATATAAAAAGGACGAGGAATTTTAACAATTCTTCGTCCTTTTCCTGTCGGTAGGTAACGTATTCTATTGAATTTCAAAAGCTGTCCTTTAGAGTACGCCTCCTTTCTCCGCACTTTATTTTTCTTTTATCAGATCACTTTGAGAGATATTCATCGATCGCCTTAGCGGCAGTTTTTCCTGCACCCATAGCGGATATAACCGTTGCCGCGCCCGTTACGGCATCACCGCCTGCATATACTGCATCTCTGGAGGTAAGACCGTTCTCGTTTACGATAATACCGCCTCTGTCATTTACCTCAAGACCTTCTGTGGTGCTCTTGATGAGAGGATTCGGTGATGTTCCGATCGACATGATAACTGTATCAACGTCAAGGATAAATTCCGAACCTTCAACGGGAATAGGTCTGCGGCGTCCTCTTGCGTCTGGCTCGCCCAGCTCCATCCTTATGCACTTCATACCCGTTACAAAACCGTTTTTTGGGTCGCGCACATCATCGGGATTATTATATCCGAGGATCTCCACCGGATTGTTCAGCAGTCTGAAGTCGATGCCCTCCTCAACAGCGTGCTCCACCTCTTCTTTTCTTGCGGGAAGCTCCTCCATTGAACGGCGGTAGACGATATATACCTTCTCCGCACCGAGACGAAGAGCTGTTCTTGCAGCATCCATTGCAACATTTCCGCCGCCCACAACGGCAACCTTGCCGCCCTTCATGATAGGAGTTTCGGGATCGGATATATATGCTTTCATAAGATTGCTTCGGGTGAGAAATTCATTTGCCGAGTAAACGCCCTTGAGGGATTCTCCGGGGATGCCCATAAAGTTAGGAAGTCCGGCACCCGAACCTATAAATACCGCCTCATAGCCCATATCGAAGAGCTCATCTATAGTCAGAGTTTTGCCGATAACGACATTAGTTTCGATATCAACACCCAGAGCCTTCAGCGATTCGACCTCTTTTGCAACGATCTTCTTGGGCAGACGGAATTCGGGAATACCGTAAACAAGCACGCCGCCTGCGGTATGTAGCGCCTCATAGACTGTTACCTTATAGCCCTTCTTTGCAAGGTCTCCCGCGCATGTAAGACCCGAAGGACCCGAACCTACTATAGCGACCTTATGTCCGTTTGCCTTGGGCGCGGCAGGAAGCTCCTTTGCGTTTTCATTGTGATAATCGGCAACAAAACGCTCAAGACGTCCAATGCCCACAGGCTCGAATTTGATGCCGAGCGTGCATACCTTCTCGCACTGGTTTTCCTGGGGACATACTCTTCCGCAGACCGCAGGGAGAGAAGAAGATTTTGAGATCTCCCGGTATGCGCCCTCCATATCGTCCTCTTTTATCTTGGCGATAAAAGAGGGAATATGGACATTAACGGGACATCCGCTGACGCAGGGCTGATTCTTGCAATTCAGACATCTTGCCGCCTCTGCCTTTGCCATTTCATATGTGTAGCCGAGGGCGACTTCGTCAAAGTTATGAGCTCTGACCGAGGGATCCTGCGTCGGCATTTCATGCTTTTTTGGATCTATAGCCATTGTTATTTCTCCTTTGCAAATAAATTGCAGGCTTTTTCATAAGCATGTCTTTCAAAATCGGCATACATTCTGCCTCTTGACATTGCTTCGTCAAAATCCACCTCATAGCCGTTGAAATCGGGGCCGTCAACACAGGCGAATTTTGTAACCTTCTTGCCATCGCGTTCAAGTGTAAGGCGGCATCCGCCGCACATTCCCGTGCCGTCTATCATGATGGGGTTCATAGAGACCGTAACCGGCACACCGAAGGGCTTTGCCGTAAGAGTTACGAACTTCATCATTATAAGAGGCCCAATAGTGATGATCATATCAAACCTTTCACCTGAATCAAGCATCTCTTTAAGAGGAATGGTAACATTGCCTTCTCTGCCGTAAGAGCCGTCATCGGTCATGACGGTAAGGCTGTCGGAGCAAGCCTTAAATTCATCCTCAAGAATCAGCAGATCCTTATTTCTGAAGCCGATAATGCTTGTAACGGTCGCTCCCAGACGGTGAAATTCCTCAGCCACGGGCATTGCAATGGCACATCCAACGCCGCCGCCGACAATGCAGACCTTTTTTATACCCTCGGTATGAGTTGCAACCCCGAGAGGGCCTACGAAATCCTGAATATATTCGCCTTCATTTTTATGGTTCAGCTTTTCTGATGGTCCGCCAACGATCTGGAAAATGATCTTGACAGTTCCGCGCCCCGCATCGGTACCTGCAACGGTCAGCGGTATTCTCTCACCCTCATCGTCAACGCGGAGAATTATAAACTGTCCCGGCTTTGCCTTGCGTGCAACAAGAGGGGCCTCGATCTCCATTTGCGTTACGGTGGGGTTGAGTGATTTTTTTGTAACTATTCTGTACATAGCAACACTCCTTTTATCTGAAGACATACGTCGAAAATTCGGTATGATTTATAATTATAACACATATCGGGAAAAAATGCACTACTTTTTTGATATTTATTGCTGATTATTGCTGATAAAATTTGCCCTAAACCTAAAAATGGAATAATAAACAATAATTTATCGGCATGGGGCTCTCCCCCCAACCCCGCTAAAGACCTTTTTGAAAAAAGGTCTTTAGAATCCCAAAAACTTTGATGGGCAAGGCTTTTTTTAAAAGTTTTGGGGTTCTTAGGGACTTTTTTAAAAGTCCCTATGCCGCCGGAGGCCCCGATAAATTATTGTTTATCATTCTGCAATAAAAGAGGTTACATATGAAATTCAAACAAAAATTCAAGGTTCTTTTTCACGATACCGATACTAACGGAATAATTTACCCCTCCCGTCTTTTTATGTTTCTTCAGGAAACGGCGCACGGACATACAAATTCGGTAGGGTGTGCTCCCGAGATCATGATAGAGCGAGACGGCGGCTGCTTTTGGCTGACCCGTATATGCGTCAGCATCATTGCCGATATTCATTGGAATGATGAGCTTGAGGTGGTCACCTTCGCCACCGATGACAGCCGAGGCTTCAGCTTCAATCGATGCTTTGAGATATATAGAGATGGCGAGAAGGTCTGCGAGGCTTATTCCGTCTGGGCACTTATGAATCTTACTACCATGCGTCCGACCCCCGTCAAGGATTGGAATATAGACCTTGGTCTCGAACAGCCCGTTAAACCCTCTGCACCTCTTCATGTTCGGATACCGCGAGAGCTTGAGCTGAAGGAAAACGGTATTCATACTGTTTTTTATCGCGATATAGACTATAACGGTCATATGAATAACGCCCGTTATCCGGACGTTATCTGCGGCTTTCTGCCTTTCGAGAAGCTTGTCGGCAAGCGTGTGACGGAGATCAGCATCAGTTTTATGCACGAAGCCGCCCGCGGTGAGACGATAAAAGGATTTTATGCCGAGGATGCCGAAGAAAGTGACGTTTATTATGTGAGAACTGTACGCGCTTCCGATGGGAATACCAATGTTGAGGCAAGAATAAAGCTGATTTAAAGGTATAAATTGAAAACTATTCTATAAAAACCCAGTCAAAATCAAGCTTGGCAGCGATTTTGACGTGGTTTTTCGGCTCTTTGTCACTTGATAATGATAGCCTGTGAACCCATTGAATTATACGCCTTTTCCGCTTTGTCACGGGGAACTGCCAAATGTTCGCCGTTTTCGGAAAGAGGATCGCAGAAATAATAGTTTTCCTCATCGTAGCCGCAAAGAACGGCACAATGTTGGTTTGTGGGATAAAGATATACATCGTTTCCGGATGTAGAGAGCCACTGATATACTTCGCTGACGGGCTCTGAATCGGTTGTTATCCATACGGCAACCGGAATGTCAAGATTGATGAATCTCTCACAGAGCATTTCGAGTGAGGCTCCTGAGACATTTACCGCCGTATAATTTGTGTCGGCAAGATAGGTGTTAAGTGCATTTTCTATAACCGGAGCAAAGCATCCCCAGCCACCGCGCTTTGACGCAGGATCGCCGGCGTATTTTTCCTCGGGATTTGGACCGTACCGCACTCCGAAACGAACCCGGACCTCGCCGCACTCCAGATATGATCCGATGAAATCTTCTTTTGAAATATCAAAGCCGCGATGCCTCAGAAGCATAACGGCGGAAACTGCTTCGCAACCGTTCGGGTATTCCGGAAGCTGTGAGATATGATCGATATCAATAATTTTTGAAGAGCTTATAAATTCCCATAAAGCGGCGTCCAGCTCTTCATAACTCAAAACAGATATGCCGGCATTTTTGCCTGCTATGACGATAGCCTCGCTTATTATTTTGAAGTCTTCAAGATCTTTTGCCGCAAAAGTTGTTTTCAAAGCTAAGGGTGAGGGATCATAATATTCGATTCCATCCTCGACCACACATGCAATCTCAATTTCGGTATTCATCAGGTAAAAATGATCGTAATAGAGTTCGCCGCCGTAAATACTTCCGGAGATTTCCGTATAGTACTCGTAGTATAAAGAAAAAATGTCAAATTTACTGTATTCGTCTTTTTCTTGAATGAAGGTATAATCCTTTCCGATAAGGCTTGTCATAAGCCTTTGCACCTCTGCGGCGGTGAATATTCCTTTAGATCGGTAATCCGAACCGTTTTCATCATTATAGGTATAATTGCGCAGAAAATAGTTTTCTGAGAAGAGGATATTGCGGGTGTATTTATTCAACTGCGACTGCCTGTGGTAGGCGGCTGAAACGAGCAGAAGTACTGTAATAAGTATTATTACCGACAGAACAGCCAAAATGGTGAAAATATTTTTTCTTTTCATTTTACCTCCTTTATTGCATTGGGCAGATAATCCGCTATATCACGGGCGAGAAGGGAATATTCGGTCAGATCTTTTGCGGCGAGATCTCCTGCTCTGCCGTGAAGATAAACTCCGGTGCAGGCGGCTTCAAAGGGGAGCATATTCTGCGCCATAAGAGCTGCGATGATCCCGGCGAGCACATCGCCTGAGCCGCCCTTTGACATACCGCTGTTGCCTGTGATGTTCAGATAGACGTTTTTTCCGTCCGATACTGCTGTCCGTGCATCCTTCATGGCGCAAACGATGTCTTTCCTTGCCGCAAATGCCCGTGCGTGCTCTATCGGATCAGATTTGAGTGATTCGATATCGATCCTCGTCAAGCGCGACATTTCTCCCATGTGTGGGGTTATGACCGCTTGTGCTTTTAAATGATCCCACTCGGTTGATGAAAGAATATTGAGGGCGTCCGCATCTATTACGAGAGGGCAAACGGCATTTTTTATGACAGTGTCAAGTTGTATTTTTGCATTTTCGCTTTGTGAAAGTCCGGGTCCGATGACTATTGCTGTGGTATCTGCGATCGCGGCGAGCAAAGGCTTTTCGATCTCTGCTTTTTTAGCATTTTCGGGATAGGTTATAAGCACAGCTTCGGGCAAAAGAGTTTGAAGGATAATGCGGTTTTCTTCGCTTGTAAATATTCTGACAAGCCCAGCACCCGTGCGATATGCCGCCTTTGCGGAGAGATATGCTGCGCCTGCCATGTTTTTCGCACCGCCGACTATAAGCACCTTTCCGTAAGTACCTTTGTTTGATGAAGGCGAACGCCCGGGCAGAGGGAAGGGTGGAGTGTCTATCGAGGTGAAGACCGCGTTTTCACTGCCGAGAGCATCAGTTCCAATGCCTATGTCTGCCTTTATCAGCTTGCCGCAAAATTCTGCCCCGGGATAAATAAGCAGTCCTCGCTTATATGACGCAAAGGTAACTGTCATATCAGCTTTTACAGCCGTTCCCATCACAGCACCCGTATCAGAGCTTATGCCCGAAGGGATATCAACCGATACAACTGCTGAATTTGAAGAGTTTATATTGTCAATAATATTTTTATATTCTCCTGTGATCTCTCGTGTCAAGCCGATCCCAAAAAGGGCATCTATGATCAGAGTGCAGCCTTCGGCAGAAAACTCCGCTCTTTCGGTAATTCCTGCGCGTAAATTCTGATTCCTCTGATAACGGCAGCCCTCCGACATGGAAGAATCATTACCTGCAAAAAATGTTTGCACCTCGGCATCTATTCCGTTTTCTCTTGCACGCTGTGCGAGAAATCTTGCCGCGGCAAAACCGTCTCCGCCGTTGTTTCCCGCACCGCATACTGCCAGAGTCCTGCTGATATCAAGCCCCGATTTAATAATTTCGCTCACCACAGCATCTGCCGCACGCTCCATCAAAACCTGCGAAGGGACGCCGAGGCGGTCTATAGTGTATTCGTCACAGCACTTCATTTCTGCGCCTGTCAGAAGTCTTTCGGTCATTTTCATCAGCTCCTTTTGTCTTATTCTACCATATTTTGCCCTTTTTGTATAGTATTTTAAGGAAAAATTATAAAAAATCGCCTTATTAACAGCGAAAAATTCAAAAAACTCTTGACAAAAAAGCTCGGACGCGTTATAATAACTATTGTCGCATTTTGTGCCGTCAAAAAGATTGGAGGTAAAGAATGATACTCGATCTCAGACCGCTTCTCCGCGGAGAAACCGATCATATTGATATTGATTATTATCTCACACCCGATCCTATAGACGATATCACATTTGATTCCGATGCTCATGTTTTCGGAAAAATAACCGATAATGCAGGTTATATGAGGTTAACGCTCACAGCGGAGATTGCATATAAGGGTCAGTGCGCAAGATGCCTTGCTGATGTTAAGGGCAGTTTTACGGTGGATTTTGAAAGAACTGTCTGCGATGAGGGCACGCTTTCCGATGAGGCTTTCAGCGAAAAGGCAAGAGCGGATGAAGAGGATGTTTACAGTGACGGTTACGTTATAATACGTGACGGTCGGTTGGATGTTGACGAAGAGCTCCGAGAGGAATTAGTCCTCGGATTCCCTTCAAAGCTGCTCTGCTCACAGGATTGCGAAGGGCTTTGCCCCATGTGCGGAAAGCCCAAAAGAGAAGGCGACTGCGGTTGCCGTAAAAAAGAGATAGACCCCAGACTTGCCGTTCTTGCAACTCTTCTCCACAAGGACGAAAGAGAAGGGGAAAATCAATAAAGTCAAAAAATAAAATTATATACAGCGAAGCCTGAAAGGGTGTAGCATACACTAAAGGGAGGTGTAGGTAAATGGCAGTACCGAAGAAGAAAGTATCAAAAGCACGCAGAGATAAGAGACGTTCTAATGTTTGGAAGCTCAACCTTCCCGGCATGGTTAAGTGCCCTAAGTGCGGTGAGTTCATTCTCGCGCACAGAGTCTGCAAGGCTTGCGGATATTACAATGGCAAGGAGATCGTAAAGAAGTCGGAGGCCAAGCGGTCTTAGGAAGACAATACTCAGGAACAACTCCTTGGCTCACAGAACGACATGGCTAGATCCGACTTGGCATGGTTAAGTGCCCTAAGTGCGGTGAGTTCATTCTCGCGCACAGAGTCTGCAAGGCTTGCGGATATTACAATGGCAAGGAGATCGTAAAG
>JAZOAL010000045.1:0-3800 GCA_045595425.1 Eubacteriales bacterium | reverse complement strand
TATTGAGGACTGCGGTTATATGTCCCGCGTTGCTTTCATCATGGACAGAATCTTCCGCAAGTTCGGTCTTTCGGGTAAGAGCTTCATTCCTATGCTCGTTGCTACCGGATGCGGCGTTCCCGGCATCATGGCATCGAGAACTATAGAGCAGGATCGCGACCGCAAGATGACTATCATCACAACAGGTTTTATTCCCTGCGGCGCGAAGATGCCGATCATCGGTCTCTTTGCAGGCGCTGTTTTCGGCAACTCCGCTTGGGTTGCGACATCTGCATTCTTTATCGGTATCGCGGCTGTTGTAGTTTCCGGTATCATGCTTAAGAAGTTTAAGGCATTTGCAGGCGATCCCGCTCCCTTCGTAATGGAGCTTCCCGCTTACCATGCTCCTTCTGTCGGTAACGTTATCCGTGCTACATGGGAGCGAGGTTGGTCATTTATCAAGCGTGCAGGTACCGTGATTCTTCTCTCAACCATTATTCTTTGGTTCCTTCAGGGCTATGGCGTTGTTGATGGCAAATTTATGGCGGTTGAAGATAACAACAACTCGCTCCTTGCTGTTATCGGTAATGCTATCGCTTGGATATTCTATCCCATCGGTTGGATCGGCGATATGGCTTGGAAGGCTGCTGTTGCGACTATCACAGGTCTTATTGCAAAGGAAGAGGTTGTTGCTACCTTCGGTACCCTTTACGGTATGGAGGTTGGCGAAACAGGCGAGGAGATATGGCATCTCGTCAGAAACGACTTCACGGCTGTTGCTGCTTACAGCTTCATGATCTTCAACCTTCTCTGCGCTCCTTGCTTTGCCGCTATGGGTGCGATCAAGCGTGAGATGAATAACTGGAAGTGGACAACTTTTGCTATTACATATATGTGCGTATTCGCATACCTCGTTTCCATGATCGTATATCAGCTTGGCGGTCTTATCACAGGCGAAGCTGCATTCGGAATCTTCACTATAGTTGCTTTTATTGCGCTTGCTGCTCTTGTATATCTGTTGTTCCGCAAGAATAAGTACAATAAGGCAAATACACTTTAATTTCCAAGAGGTGGTTTTATGTTGCCGACGATTATCGTTGCATCTTTGCTCGGAGCAGTGGTCGTATTGATCATTGTTTGTCAGATAATTAATAAAAGGAAGGGCAAAGGCTCCGGCTCTTGTGGCGGTTGTTGCAGTGGATGCGCCATGAGCGGCACCTGCCACCCGAAAAAGTAAATTTTAGGGAGACACGAGATAGCTCGTGTCTCCCTGCTTTTATAAAAGTCTAACGCTCTTAAATATTACGATCTGCTGCTTCTGTGCCAAGGAATCTGATTTTGATAGCTTAAAACTCGGCAACTACCTTTTTATAGCTCTTCTTGCCGCGTTTTACAACGATACCTTCCTTCATTTCTTCGGGTGCATAAACCTTCTTGATGTCAGTAACCTTTTCACCGTCAACACTTACGCCGCCCTGCTCAACAGCACGTCTTGCCTCACTCTTGGAGGGAACAAGTCCTGCCTTGACAAGAACTGTAAGAATATCGATCTTTCCATCGATAAAATCATCTGCCGTGAGTGTTTCTGTCGGCATATCTGCGGATGCGCCTGCGCTGAAGAGTGCTCTTGCGCTTGCCTGAGCCTTCTCTGCCTCTTCCTCGCCGTGAACCATCTTTGTAAGCTCGTATGCGAGGATCTCCTTAGCAGTATTAAGCTGACTGCCTTCCCAAGCATCCATTCCGTTGATCTGCTCAATGGGAAGGAAGGTGAGCATGCGGATGCACTTAAGAACATCTGCGTCTCCGACGTTTCTCCAATACTGGTAGAAATCGAAGGGAGAGGTCTTATTCGGGTCAAGCCAAACAGCGTTTCCGGCGGTCTTACCCATCTTCTTGCCCTGAGAGTCGGTAAGAAGAGTAATAGTCATAGCATGAGCGTCCTTGGCCAGCTTACGGCGGATAAGCTCTGTGCCGCCGAGCATGTTGGACCACTGGTCATCGCCGCCGAACTGCATATTACAGCCGTATGTCTTATAGAGATGATAGAAGTCATAGGACTGCATTATCATATAGTTGAATTCAAGGAAGGAAAGCCCCTTTTCCATTCTCTGCTTATAGCATTCCGCGCGGAGCATATTATTAACAGAGAAGCATGCTCCAACCTCGCGGAGAAGGTCAACATAGTTGAGAGAAAGCAGCCAATCCGCATTATTTATCATCATAGCCTTGCCCTCGGAGAAGTCGATAAATTTCTCCATCTGGCGTTTGAAGCAATCTGCATTATGCTGAATATCCTCGAGAGTAAGCATTTTTCTCATATCGGTTCTCCCCGAGGGGTCACCGATCATGGTCGTACCGCCGCCGATAAGAGCAATGGGCTTGTTGCCTGCCATCTGAAGTCTCTTCATAAGAGTGAGAGCCATGAAATGACCTGCGGTAAGGCTGTCCGCTGTGCAGTCAAAGCCGATATAAAAGGTGGCTTTGCCATCATTTATCATATTTCTGATTTCATCTTCATTGGTCACCTGAGCTATAAGACCTCTTGCAACCAGTTCTTCATAGATCTGCATTTTATTTCTCCTTTTGGATATTGTATCAAATGTAATACTGATATTATATACTAATTGAAAGCCTTTGTCAATAAGTAAAGGGCAAAAACGCTTTCGGGGATTGACAAAATACAGTACTTTGTGATACAATGTAGAGGTTAAAGTGCTACCACACAGAATCGGAGAAAATAATGGAATTTGATAAATCGCAGCTTATGCGCGGAACTCTTGAGGGGTGCATCCTCAAGGTGATTTCAAGCAAAACCACATATGGATATGAAATACTCGAATATTTAAAGAGTCACGGCTTTTCGGATATTGCCGAGGGCACGCTTTATCCTCTTCTTCTTCGTCTTGAAAAGCAGGGAAGCGTTAAAAGCGAGCTGCTTCCTTCGCCTCTCGGACCTCGCCGTAAATATTTCAGCATAACAGATCGGGGCAGAAAATATCTCGAAGAATTTGAGAACTGCTGGAGGTCTGTTGCTTTAAGTGTCAGCCGAATCATAAGCGGAGGTGAGGGCAATGAATAAGGAATATAAATCACTTTTGAAAAGGCTTTCAAAGGTAAACAGACGCACGATAGTCAAAATGCAGCATTATCTTGAAACCTGCTATATAAACGAAGTCGTTTATGAGGACATGATGTGCGATATTGCAGGTATGGCGCTTGAATGTCAAGAGCGCGGTGAAGCTTTTGCCGATTCTATCGGCACCGATTATAAAACCTTTTGCCGTTCGCTTGCGTATAATGCGAAGAAGCAGACATTTCCCGAACGCTTTTTTGATGTGCTGAAATGGATAGTTTATTTTGATGGTATAATAATTCCGCTCCTCTATGTTCTTTATGCCATATTCGATTCAACAAGACCGCATCTGAATGGTTTGACGCTCTCTGCTCCTGCGGGACAGCTCCTTATGTATTTTTCTGTGGCTACCGCCATGGTTCTTGGATTTTTCATGGCAAAACGCTTTACATATTGCGCACAGTCAATTGTAATTTTTATATACATGGCGGCGGTGCTGCTGATATTTCTTCTGACAGATTTTCTCGGTTCTGTATTTCTTTCGGAGATAACCGTTTCGGTCAGTACCGTGACATGGGGAATAATAATTTGCGCTGTTTTGATCATATGCTATCTGGCAAGAAGACTAATTGCGATGAATATTGCTTATAAAGCAAAGAAATGATTTTGGGGTGATTCACTTCGGTGAATCACCCTTGTGTTTATATACAAATTGGATTTTAAACAATAATTTGTCGGTGAGTAGAAA
>JAZOAL010000044.1:0-5316 GCA_045595425.1 Eubacteriales bacterium | reverse complement strand
CGGTGAAAATCCGTCGCAACCATCATTACCGTAACCGAGGCGCCGTGTTGTGTCTTGTCAAGTCGGAATACCCACCAAGCAATGGCATAGGTGAGATAATTGCAAATGCAGTTATCCGTACATTTTTGGATATGAAAAGTGTAGCCGTTTTTCGTTTTCGCAGGGGGGACGTCTGCCTTTTTGCGTTCAACAAGGGATAGCTACGCTTTTTTACCTATTATAACGGTAAAAAAGCGTTTCTTGTTTTTCGGAGGGATATATGTCAGATGAAAAATTGACAAAAGCAGACTGCTTGGCATTGCTGAGCGAAAAATACTCTTTATTGCAGGAGCAGGGAACGGAAAGATATCCCCGTCGGTCGGATTTTTCCGAACGCGAGGTGGTAGCCATAAAGGCATTTCTCGGACCTTGGCCCAGAGCTCTTGAGGCCGCGGGAGTCAAGCCCAAAAGAGATGATGACCGCCCCGCGCTAAATAAAGAAAAACGTTTGCGCGCAAAGCGGAGACGCATCGCTGCACTGAAAAATGCAGAAAAGAATACCGAAGATATACAAACCCTATGAGGTTGTATATATAAAAAAGAAAAGAGGTTTTTTCAGATGAAAAAGGTACTTTGGGTGGCGATGGTCATGCTGTTTTTGCTTTGCGCATTAAGCATAAGCGCATTTGCCGAAGAAGCAGATTCGGAGCCGGTTACGGTTTATGTTACGATCTCCGATGAGACAGGCACGCTCGTTCTTTCGCAGGAAGCGATTTCTGTGACAGACGCGGACGAAGATGGAATTCTCTCGATAAATGACGCTCTTTATGCCGCTCATGAAGCCACTTATGAGGGAGGCGCGTCAGAGGGATATGCTTCGTCGGAAGGTCAATACGGGCTCTCCATGGATAAGCTCTGGGGAATCTCAAACGGCGGAAGCTACGGTTATTATGTAAACAATGCCTCTGCTTTGAATCTTGTTGATCCTGTTAAGGATGGCGATTATCTAAATGCCTTTATTTATACGGATCTTACCTCATGGTCGGATACATATTGTTATTTTGATGTCAATACGGCTTTGGCAGATGAAAACGGGGAGGTCACTCTAACACTTTCTGCACAAGGATATGATGAAAGCTATAATCCCATAGTCATTCCCGTTGAGGGAGCTGTCATGACTATTGACGGTGAGGCAACCGAGTATGTTACGGATGCGGAGGGTAAAGCTAAGATCGCTCTCGGTGAGTCGGGAACACATATTATCAGTGCAGCCTCCGAAACTCAGACACTTGTTCCTCCGGTGTGCAAGGTTACATTTGCCGAAAGCGAGCAGTCGCCTGTTCAAACCGAGTCTGACGGAGAGTCTGATACATTTGCGCCCATAGATACGGCAAGTGACGCCGACGGGGAAGAGCCTGAAGAAAATAACACGGCATTTACGGTTGTTATTGTTGCCACCGTGCTGGTTTTGGCTATCCTTGTATTTTGCGTTATCAAGCGTAGAAGAATAAATGAAGAATAAACTTTTAGCCGTATTTTTATGCTTTTGCGCATTGCTTTTCGGAATATCTGCAAATGCGGCTGAAGGTGACTGCGGTACCGTCGATGATGCTAATGGCATCATCGACGGTATAGTCGCTTTTCAGCAAAACAAGTCAAATGTGGATTCTGTTCGTGAATGGATCAACGGTGCGCTTGCAAATAATGCAGGAATAGATTCCGAATGGTATATTTTGGCTTTGAGTCAGAGCGGAGATCACGATTTTTCAAAATATGAAGCGGCGCTTTGCGCTTTTCTTGAAAAAAACGAGGTTTATTCTGCTTCCTCAAGGCAGAAATACGCCCTTGTTCTAAGCTCGATCGGAAGTACGGAAGGATATATTTCCTCCGTTCTTGATGATTCTGTCGGAAAGCAGGGTATTATGAGCTTTGTATACGGCTTGCATTTGCTCAATAACGGATATATTTGTGATGAATATGCGATCCGGGAGATTACCCGAAGTCTGACTTTGCTTCAGTGTGAGGACGGCGGGTGGTCTCTTGGGGGA
This sequence comes from Eubacteriales bacterium, assembly GCA_045595425.1. GTDB lineage: Bacteria > Bacillota > Clostridia > Oscillospirales > CAG-272 > SIG710. Next base: position 3,289 of record JAZOAL010000044.1, on the reverse strand, counting down.
AAGCATGGGGAAGTGGATGTTACGGCCATGACGGTGCAGGCGTTGGCACCGCACTATGATACCGAAGCATCGGTTAAAGAGGCGATTGACAAAGCTCTTAAGTTTTTGTCTGTCCGTCAGCTTGACGGAGGCGGATATGAAAGCTATGGAGTGAGCAATCCCGAAAGTGCCGCACAGGTAATGATCGCGCTCTCTTCTCTTGGGATAGATTGCGAAAAGGATATCCGTTTTGTTAAAAACGGAAACACTCTATTTGATTTTATTGGAGATTTTCGTTTGCCTGACGGCAGCTTTTGCCATAAAGAGGGCGATGCTTATAACGAAACGGCAACCGTTCAGGTATTCTGTGCAATGGTATCCTATCTTCGCATGGCAAGCTCTAAAAGCCCTTTGTATATTCTTGACCGCAGTGATCCTGAAAATGTTGAGAGTGATATTGATACATTGCCGATAGAGTCTGACGGAGCCGAGAATATGACAGATCAAGCAGAAGATAATAACGGCTCTCAAAAAGAGGGCGTGCGATTCAGATACAAGATATGGGCATGTTTAATTATTATTGGATGCGGCACTGCTTTATCTCTTGTTTTATATTTTTCGGGTAAAAGACATTTTAAAAATTTTATTGTTTTATTTATAGTGGCAGCTCTTGCGGTTATTTTTATCTTTATGACGGATTTCAGAACTGCGGAGGATTATTATAACAGCGATACCCTACATAAAGAGAGTGTTATCGGAAGCGTCACGCTCACTATCAGATGCGACACTATCGTCGGGAAATCAGATTCCGAATATATTCCGTCGGACGGCGTGATTCTTGATGTGGCGGAATTTGACATTGAGAAGGGCGATACAGTATATGATATTTTGATCGAGGCGGCGAGAAGATATCATATTCAAATAGAGAACAACGGCAGTGAAGAGATGGCTTATATTGTCGGGATCAATTATATTTATGAGCTTGATTTCGGAGATCTATCCGGCTGGGTATATCATGTAAACGGCACCTCGCCTTCGGTGGGATGCGGAAGCTATGAGCTCTCGGACGGTGATGTGATCGAATGGCTTTATACCTGCGATCTGGGAGACGATGTAAAATAACGATTGAAGGGAGAAGGGGATATGCGTTGCTTTTCTGATTATAACCCCATAGTGATAAGCGTGTATTTTTTTGCGGTATCGGGAATCGCAATGTTTTGCATGAATCCGATCATTCTTTTGCTATCGCTTTTCGGCGCGCTCCTGTTTTTCTTTCTTCAAAACGGAATCAGGCAATTAAGATCTCATATCTCATTTGCTGTTTTGTTTTTAATTATGGCGATTATAAACCCTTTGGTTTCACATAACGGTGCAACGGTAATGTTCGTTTTGAATGACCGCCCGATTACTGCCGAAGCACTTTTTTATGGCGTGATCGCTTCTGTGATGATAATATCGGTTATCTATTGGTTCCGTTCTTTTACGGGGATTATGACGAGCGATAAGCTGTTATATGTTTTCGGAAAACTGTCTCCGAAGCTGGCGTTGATACTTTCAATGGGACTGCGCTATGTTCCGCTTATAGGCAAACAGGCAGAAAAGGTAAATAGGGCACAGACCGCCCTCGGCCTTTATAAGGATGACAATATCATTGACAAAACGAGGGGCGGAATTCGAGTATTTTCCGTTATCGTGACATGGGCTCTTGAAAACGGCATCCTTACTGCGGACAGCATGGCTTCAAGAGGATACGGCATCGGACGCCGATCCCATTATTCAATCTTTTCTTTTCGCAGATCCGACAGGGTTTGCCTTTCTCTCACACTGATCCTATTTATAATGACCTCTATTTCGGTAGGGGCTCACGCATTGGATTTTGTCTTTTATCCTACTGTGAGAATGGCTGAACCTTCTGCCTTTTCGTTGCTTGGATATATTTCATACGGTGCCCTTGTTTTGCTGCCTGCATTTATAGAAGCGGAGGAAAAAATCAAATGGAAATACTTAAGATCGAGGATCTGAGCTTTACCTATCCGCTTTGCGGAAGTCCTGCACTCAAGGATGTTTCCTTTAGTGTGAACGAGGGTGATTTTACTGTTGTTTGCGGAGCTACGGGGAGCGGAAAATCAACACTTTTGCGTCTGCTTAAGCGAGAGCTTGCTCCCCTTGGAGAAAAGGGAGGGAGAGTTCTTTATAAAAACAGACCGACAGAGGATCTGTCCTTTGCGGAATCGGCTTGTGCCATCGGTTTTGTGATGCAGAAGCCCGAACAGCAGATCGTAACCGACAAGGTATGGCATGAGCTGGCTTTCGGACTTGAAAATCTGAATTTGCCGCAGAAGGTGATCTTGGGCCGAGTTGCCGAGATGGCAAGCTATTTCGGCATTGAGGACTGGTACGAAAAAAATGTTTCAGAGCTTTCGGGCGGGCAAAAACAGCTTCTTTGTCTTGCGTCCGTTATGGTGATGAATCCTGACATTCTGATTTTGGATGAGCCTACCGCACAGCTTGATCCCATTGCGGCTTCTGATTTTATTGCTGCTTTGAAAAAGCTAAATAACGATTTCGCTCTAACTGTCATAATAGTTGAACATCGTTTGGAGGAGCTTGTCCCGATATGTGATAAACTGATTGCTTTGGAAAATGGAAATGTTTTCGCCGAGGGAAATCCGAGGGAAGTTGTTGCCAAACTCAAGGATAAAAAAGAGCTTCTCTCGTCTATGCCAATTGCTGCAAGACTCTATCATGCTCTTTCTGCAAAAGCACGGTGCCCTCTCACTGTCAAAGAAGGAAGACGTTTTATAGAGGAAAATTTTTCAAACGGTATTCGTATGCTTGAGGAGAGCGATCATAAGCATGAAAGCCCCCCTGCCCTTGAATTTCATGAAGTTTATTTTCGATATGATAGGGAGCTTCCCGATGTGCTTCGGGGTCTGGAGCTTACCGTTTATAAAAATGAGATATTCTGTATTCTCGGAGGCAACGGCTCCGGAAAAACAACGGCTCTGGGAGCGGCTGCCGGAGTGCTCAGACCTTATGGCGGATATATCCGGGTTTTCGGAAAGAGATTGAAGGAATATAAAAATCAGTCGCTTTATCGCGAATGTCTTTCACTGCTTCCCCAGGATGTTCAAACGGTATTTTTGAAAAATACTGTTCGGGAGGAGCTGGCGGATGTCAGTGCCGATATTAAAAGTCTGCCCTTTGACATCAGTGCCCTTTGCGATAAGCACCCTTATGACCTTTCGGGCGGTGAACAGCAGCTCCTTGCCCTTGCCAAGGTTCTTGCGGCAAAGCCGAAGCTCATTTT
>JAZOAL010000043.1:0-3685 GCA_045595425.1 Eubacteriales bacterium | reverse complement strand
AAAAAAGGTGAATTGCTTTTTGAGGGGGGCTATCTTTATTTGTGAAAGTAAATTTTTTTATTGGTGAAAGTGTATTTATCTTCCATGTTTTGGTTTATGGCTGAAATATATAAAATTTGCTCACTTAAATTGTGCACGATTACCGATTTTTCGCCTGAATGAAAAAAAATGTTGATTATTTGCATAGAATATGATATAATATTTCCAGAATCATGTACTTTTCATGGTTTTTATTTATCACTTTTCAATAAGGAGAAATGAAAGATGAAAAAAGTAAACAGAAAAATTCTGCTTTCGGTTGTTGTCACGCTTTTGATGGCTGCAGTGTTTGCTGTGGCGGTCTTCGCGGCAAAAGCCGGAACAGGCTATGCCGTTAACGACGAGTTAGCCCCCACTAATATTAAGTGGACAATGGAAGAAAACGGAGTTCTCACATTTGAGATCGATCCTGCGGCAACCGATAAGGTTCAGACAACCGAGCTTTTTGGTAAGGACCCCATTACAGGTACTGCTAACAGCTGGGATAAAAACCTTCCCACATTTGCCGATGCTGTTAAGATCGTTATAGGTGACGGCATTACCGCAATTGCCGGATTTTCCGCACTTGAGAGTCTTCAGCAGGTTGAGCTTGCCACATCGGTAACAACGATAAAGGGTGCAACTTTTGAAAGCGACAGAGCACTTCAGTCGGTATATGTAAGGGGCACATCTCCCGTTGCGGGAACCTTTGATTTTTCATATGTTACTTCCATTGGTGGATATTGCTGTGACGCTACGCAAAAGATGACAAAGCTTATTCTTAATCCCAATCTTGCAGGAGAGCTTCCCGCAGAGTGCTTTAAGAACAATGGTCTCACCGAGCTTGAGATCCCTGCCGGCGTAACCGATATCAAGGATGGTGCGTTTATGCAGACTCAGAAGCTGCAGGTTATTACCGTTCTCGGTATGGAGACCACATTCGCCTCCGATGCTGTATTCAAGAGCAATAGATCATATCCCGCGATCAAGGCAAAGGCAGGCTCAAAGGCTGCTGAATTTGCTAAAGCAAACGGCTATACATATATCGACCTTGATACAGGCGAAACCACAAAGGGCACAAAGCTGACTACCAGTGCATCCCAGGGCGGTTTTGAAGGCAACACACAGGGAACGACAACCCCCGCAGTAACAGACTTTAAGCCCGAGGGTGCAACTCTTTGGGGACACTCATCCGGTAAATATAACGGCGGCGACATTATCAATACTTGGTGGGCATACTATGACGATACCAAGACTCTTGAATTTGTTTCTGCAACAACAAAATATAACGAGACCGGTAAGCTCGCCAATGTTGATGAGGGATATACCGACTGGAGCGAATATAAGAATCAGATAGAGCATATTATCGTTGGTGATAATATTGACAAGATTTCCGGAGCTGCATTTTCCGGCTATAAGAATCTGAAGGATATCAGACTTGGTAATAAGGTAGCCCAAATCGATGCCGGCGCTTTCACAGACTGTGAATCGCTGACTACCATCTGGAAAAACGGAACAGAACGCATTGAGGGCAGAGCAGACTGTTCGGGCATTGCTAAGATCAATAATATTTTCAAGGGTACAAACATCAAGGAGATCATTCTTCCCCAGAGTGTAAAGGAACTTGCAATCGATCTTCCTCCGTCCATACAAACTATTTATGTTCCCCAGGTTACAGAGGCTCTTATTGAGTATGTTAAGGAAAATCTCTTTAACCTTCAGAGCCTTACAAAGCCCGATGATAGATACGAATATTGGGTATACGTTGATCCCAATCTCCCTGCCTGCGGCGGACGTGCGGTGTTCGGCTTTGATGAAGCTACAGGCGTACTTACCGTTTACGGTGCGGGTGCGATCGATGATATCTCGAACTATTACGGCGGCGGTTCCAAAAAGCAGCCTTGGTTCGAGATCAGAGATAATGTTAAGCATATCGTTCTCGGTGATAATATCACATCTATCGGTAAATACGCATTCTGCGAATTCAAGAATCTTGAAACAGTTCAGATTCCCGCTTCGGATAACTTTGTTATCTATAATGCGGCTTTCGAGAAGTGCTATAATCTCAAGTCCATTTATCGCAACGGCGATGAACCCATTGAGGGTACTATCGATGTCAGAAACGTTCATGTGCTGAACTCCTGGACATTTGCAAACGATTCTCTGATTGCGAATGTTATTGTCAGCCCTGAGGTTGCAAAGATAGGCAGCTCCGTATTTGACGGCAATACTAACCTTGCTAATATTTACGGTACTCCCGGCTCTTATGCAGAGCAGTTCGCTTCGGAAAACGGCTATGCTTTCTATGATATCGCAAGCTCTGTTCCTCAGCCTATTGCTTGTACTCCTATTGATTTTGAGACAACCACCGGAGCAGATTCCTCTGATACTGATACCACTGTTGTTACCGAAACTGAGGTTCCTACAGATGTGGTTGATACCGAATCCGATAGCACAGATTCTTCTTCCGTTGCTACTGATACAAAACCGACTTTTGTTGATGACGGTGAAGGAACAGGCTCTTCTTCCGATGGAAATTCTATTACAATGATCATAATCGTTGCTGTGGTTGTGGTTGTTGCAGTTGCTGCGGTTGTAGTGTTACTTGTAATTAAGAAGAAAAAGAAAGCTCAATAATTAAAAAATGGGTGGAATACTGCATTTTTGTGCAGTATTCCACCCTCTTTTGTCAAAAAGCCCTAAAGTGTGGAATAAACTGCATATCAAGAGGTTCTTTTTAGGTCAAATTTTATTTTTATATGTGCATTTTATCCAAAAAGAACCTCCTCCGAATGACGTTAATCTACTAAAAACGGTCTTGACAATCGAGCGAAAATAAGTTAAAATATGAACATCCGATTTCCTCGAATTTTCTTTGCTTTTTGCCTTTTTTTGGTGATACTGAAGTTTTTTGCGGTTATAATCGGTTTTATTTATTATATAGTATAAAAATGTCAGAAGGGTACCCTTCTGTGATGTCAGGATATAAACATCCTGACAAATGATGTTTTTACTCGGTAATATCCGTGTAAATAAAAATTTTTGGAGGAAAAAATTATGAAGAAACTCTTATCGGTTGTTCTCGCTCTCCTCATGCTCGTAAGCTGCTTTGCTTTTGCCGCTTGCGGTGATGTAGAAGATGACGCGGACACAGGCGCAGACACAGGTACAGACACAGGTGCACAGGGCGATCAGATCGCGGCAGAGGATTTTAAGCTTGGCGTAATCCTTCTCCACGATGAGTTCTCAACCTATGACCTCAACTTTATGAATGGCGTAGAGGCTGCAAAGACTGCTCTCGGCCTTTCCGATGATCAGGTCATCATGAAGAAGAACATTCCCGAGTCCGATGCTTGCTATGAGGCTGCATGCGACCTTGTTGACGAAGGCTGTGATGTTATCTTCGCTGACTCCTTCGGTCATGAGACATACATGATCAAGGCTGCAAAGGAATTCACCGATGTACAGTTCTGCCACGCAACAGGTACAATGGCTCATACAGAAGGACTTGCTAACTTCCACAACGCTTTCGCTTCCATCTATGAGGGCAGATATCTTGCAGGTGTTGCTGCAGGTCTTAAGCTCAACGCTATGATCGAAGCAGGCGAGATCACAGCAGAAGAGGCAAAGATCGGTTATGTCGGTGCATTCACATATGCAGAGGTTA
>JAZOAL010000042.1:0-8833 GCA_045595425.1 Eubacteriales bacterium | reverse complement strand
GGCAAAAATATATGATGACCCGATGAATGTAATGACAAACAATCCCTCTTTTGATTTTCACCTTTCAAATATTTCGCATTATTTGAATCTAACTGCGGAAGATCCGTCAAATTGTCTTGCAGAAATGGGGGTAAAGCCCTTTAGCTTCGGTCTCGGAAGCTTTGGCTTGCCGGGGGATTTTTCAAGCGCATCAAGATTTGTAAAGGCTTCGTATCTTCTGAAAAATTGTGTATGCGAAGGTGATGAGAGGAGCATAACACAGTTTTTTCACCTGCTTGCTTCGGTTGCTATGGTGAGGGGGAGCGTGCTGACTCCGAAGGGGAATTTTGACTTGACGGCTTATTCCTGCTGTATTGATCTGCTGGGGGGAATATACTATTATACGACTTATGAGAACAGTCGAATAAACGTGATTTCAATGGAAAAAGAGGAGCTTGAAGGGAAAGTGCTATATAGTTTTCCTCTTGAAGCTCTTCAAGACTTTAAGTTTCAAAACTAACTGTATACGGAAAGGAGCCTCTCTCGGCGCAGACGGTTATAATGCTGTTACCCTGCTTGAAGGTCTCAAACCGAAGTCCGAGTTCACCTGTTGTGTCAAATGAGGGCAGAGGGGTGGCAAGTCCTGTTCCGAGATATTTGATATAAGCTTCTTTCCTTGTCCAAATCTCTGTGAAGGTCTGTTTTTTGTTATCCGAAGCATAGAAATATTGCTTCTCACTCTCGGAAAAGAAGCGATCTACGAGCGCAGTCGGATCCTTTATATATATATCTTCTGCATCGATCCCGACTCTTGGCGCTATATCGGAGTTTTCACTTACGCAGACGGCACAGATCGCCAAGCTTTCGGTATGGGAAATATTGAAGTCTATTTTGTCGAGGCCTATCAGATAGGGTCTGCCGTTTTTATCTCTCTTAAGGACAGGCGAAGCTGTGAGAGGATAGAGCAGTTTTCCCAAAAGCCTTAGTGAAGCAAGACTTCTGTAGGCTGAAGGACGGTGTTTTTTCAATAAAATATGTTCAATATAAGCGGTATTCTTTTCTCGCAAAAAATGCGGAATTGATGCCGCTTCTTTTTTTATGTCATCTTCGCTGATCTCCTTTAAAAGCTCGGAAAAAGCAAGCTTTATCACTTTTAGCACCTCCTTTTTATTTATTATACTCCTTTTCATCGTTTTTTTCAAGCATAAATTGGTACTGTGCGGTACGCGCGGATACCTTTTGGTACTTGAATCCGCGGTAAAATACTTTTGCACAAACGAAGCAGAGAAAACTGCTCGCAAGGAAAGGAATGGTGATAACATGAATGGAGGATAGCGAAAAGATAGACCTTTTGGAGAAATGCAGAAAAGGAAAGTTTGACAGAATCATCAAAAAGTACATCGATGATTGCGCTGAAAAAAATGTATTTCCTAATGTTGCGGGCTTTTGCAGATATTGCGGTGTGGGCATCGGTGAGCTTGAAACGCTTGCCGAAGAATTTCCCCGGGAGATCGACAGGCTTTGCACATATCTTGAGGATGAGGCTCTGAATTCCGATATTGCAGCGGCGATCATAACTCCCTATATGAAAAGACGTTTGGGCTATGGCGAGGAAAAGAAGGGCGAGAAAAAGGAGCTTGCTCCTACGGTTGTTTTCAAGCATGACATTATGAAGGATGGTGAATAAATTGGACGCTGTTGAAATTCTCGGTGTACCCAGTGAAAAGCAGCAGGAGTTTTTTGATTCCCGTGCCAAATATACCGCATATGGCGGTGCGCGAGGCGGTGGAAAGTCATGGGCTCTGCGCCGAAAGCTGATCGGGCTCTGCCTCAGATACCCGGGCATCAAATGTCTTATTGTCAGAAGATCCTATTCTGAGCTTATTTCAAATCATGTGCGTCCATTCTTATCAGAATACGGAGCTCTTGTATCCTACAGCGAAAGCGAGAAATGTATCTTTCTCCCCGGCGGTTCCACGATAATGCTGGGATATTGCTCCTGCGACAGAGATACTCTTCGATATCAGGGTCAGGAATACGATATCATCGCCATAGACGAGGCAACGCAGCTGAGCGAATATCAGTATAGTATTTTTTCAGCCTGTCTGCGCGGTGTCGGTAACTGTCCGCGACGAATGTATCTTACATGCAATCCCGGCGGAGTGGGTCATGCTTGGGTTAAAAGGCTCTTTATCGACAGAGCATACCGGCAGGGCGAAAATGCGGAGGATTATCTTTTTGTTCAGTCGCTGGTCTATGATAACCCGACGCTGATGGCGGCAGATCCGGACTATGTAAGACAGCTTGAAGCTCTGCCCGAAAAGCTTAGGGAGGCTTGGCTTTATGGAAGATGGGATGTCTTTGAGGGGCAGTTCTTTCCCGAATTTGATCCTTCCTTTCATGTATGCCTCGAAAGCAAAGCCCAGGGACATTTTGTGGCATTCGATTATGGATTTGACATGCTGGCGGCTCTTCTTATCGGATATGACGGAGAGGGAAATCTCTTCGTTGAAAATGAATTTTGCCGCTCAGGACTTACTTTATCAGAGGCTGCCGAAGCTGTTGCCCTACTTGCATCAGAGAAATGCGCGGAATATGCCGTTGCATCCCCCGATCTCTGGAATCGCAGGCAGGACAGCGGTAAAAGCGGAACGGAGATCATGAGCGCCGTGAGAGGTATGCCGATGATGATAAGAGCCGATAACAGGCGGGTTCCGGGATGGAGAGTTCTTCGGAATATGCTTGGCGCAAGAGAGAGTGGATATATTAAGATATCCTCACGATGTACCGAGCTTATCAGAAGTCTTCCCGCACTGCTTTGTGACAAAAAAGTGCCAGATGATGCTTCGGGCGAGCCGCACGATATAACTCATGCTCCCGAGGCTCTCAGATATGCGGTGATGAGCCGTTTGCCCGACTGCGGGATTGGTAATGAATTTATTTTCGGGAAAAAATGCGGCGGTTTTTCAGATTATCTTAAATAAAACTGTTTCGTTTGTGCAAAAAACGCCCGTGATTTTGGGCAGAAAGGCGGCCTTCCATATCGAAGGCATAAAAACATGGCAAAAGCAAATTTAAAAAAAGCCCTGGCGACAGAGAAGATAACGGAATTTGGCGGGATCTGCCACGGAGGCTCGAAAAACAGTGCCGAGCGGGAAAGAGGAAGTTTTAATGCCTTCGACATTTGCAATTTCCGAATCCTGCCGGACGGAACTCTTGAAAAACGCGACGGTTTTTCTCACATAATGACTCTTCCCGAAGATCCGAGAGCTTTTTGGAGCGGTTATCTTGACGGTGAAGAGATGACATTTGTCCTTATAGGCAGTGCGGTTTACAGTGCCGACCTTGATAATGGCTCTTTGCTCCTTCTTGGCACTGTTCTTTCAAGTGAAGGGAGTGCGGAATTCTTCTTTTATCGCGGAAAGTTATGTCTTGTTGACGGTACTGAATTTTACTGCTATGACGGAGATGGTTTTCAAACAGTTACGGGTTATGTGCCCCTTTACGGTAAAAATCTAAACGGTGATTATGACGGCGAAATATTTGAACCGATAAATTTCCTTTCAGATAGGATAAGGGTACATTATAAATCAGACAGCTATAAAACAAGATATCATATAGGCGTTAAATGCAGTGAAATAATTTCCTGCCAAAAAAACGGAACGGCTTATGATAATATTGAGCTTGGTGAAGACGGTATGACCTTCAACTTGGGAGGCGCACTTTCGGAGGGAACGGAGCTTGATATTGTTTTTCGCCTTGATGAAAGTGAGCAGAGAAGAAATGGGCTGATCGGAACTCGCAGAGGAACAGTCTACGGCGGAGCTGACGATGGCAAGATACTTCTTTACGGCGGCGAGGAAAAATCACTTTTATATGTATCACGAAGGGTTTCCCATGAGTCTCTTATTGAGTCTCTGAAGGCGGATATAAACTCAACTGATGTCTATTTTCCCATAACGGATACTGTTTCTGTTACCGATGGAAGATATCCTATTACAGCACTTTGCCGTCACTATGACCGTTTGCTGGTATTCACCGAAAAGGAGACTTGGATGGCGGATTTTACTGTGTCACAGGATAATCCCTGCATCCTGCCGATAAATTCAAGCGTCGGTTGTCTTTCCGAGAACGGAGCGGTTCTTGGCGGAAACAGTCCTTACAGCGTTTCTGTGGGAGGAATATACCGCTGGACATCGGATGATGACGAGAGAAATGAGTGCAATGCGGTCTGCATCTCGGGAGAGATAGGAGATATGCTTGATGATTCTTTCTTTGACCATGCGGTCACTTATTTTCTGCGAGAGAGAGGCGAGGTATGGTTTGCCGATCCTGACAGCGAAGATCAGGATGTTTGGGTATATTCTATCCCGGGCGGAAAGTGGTATCGCTTTGACGGAATCCCCGTTGATTCCTTCTTTACCTATAAAGGAAATGTGGGAATGATCTGGGGAAGATACATATTTGCTTTTTCTGATCAGAACACCGTTGATACAGGGATCGGCGGAAAAGTCAAGAGCAATATAGAAGCGTATTATGAATCCAATCTGACCGATTTCGGATACAGTGAGCGAACAAAGCATCTCAAACGGGTTCTTGTTAAAGCGGATTGTGACGGCTCTCCTTTCAGTATAACTCTGCTCGGAGACATGGGCGGCGAAAAAACTATCGAGGTGTGCGAAAAGGACGGAGATAAAGGCAAATACCCAACCTATCTTGACGCTCATTCCGGCATTGGGAGATTTGGCGAAATGAATTATATCATTCGTTCACGGGAAGTCGGCAGGACAGGGGTAAGGGCTCTTACTCTTTCGGCACATAAATAAAAAGGAGTAAAAAATGAACAGTAAAACAACCAAAGCATGGCGGCAGTATGAGGCGGGCTGCGATTATAAACGCAGAATCGGACTTTATGAAAATGTGCGGCTGAACGAACGCTTTCTCCGCGGAGATCAGTGGAAGGGAAGTGAGGGCGATCTGCCAAGACCCGTTTTCAATATACTGCGCCGCATAGTGGATTATATGGTCTGCACCGTGTTTTCAAAGAAGGTTGCAATAAGCTATACCGATGAGGACCTGCCGTATACAGCGGATGAAGGAAAGGCAGATTCCATGAGAATGGCAATAAAATTGCTTTCGCAAAATGCGGCTTTCCGCTGGGAGCGTTCTAAAATGGACAAGGTCATGCACCGCGCACTTTATGATGCGGCAATTTCGGGTGATGGCGTGGTTTACAGCTATTTTGATCCCGATGCACATAGTGCTCAGCCATATAAGGGAGATATTGTAACCGAAAATGTTGACAATGTCAATTTGTTTGTTGCTGATGTAAATAAGGCGGATATTCAGAGTCAGGAATATATAATTCTTGCGGGAAGGCAGAGCGTTCTCAGCCTTAGATACGAGGCTGTAAAAAATGGCATGAGCCGAGCTGATGCGGACAGACTTATCGTTTCCGATGAAGATACAAGCTTGGGTGCAGGAGATATGTCAATGTGGGAGCTGGAGGGAGATGAGGATGAGCGCAAAGCTACCTACCTTATCAAGTTTTGGCGTGAGAATGGCAAGGTGTGTTTTGAAAAGTCACTCAAAAACTGCGTTATAAGACGTGTTAAAACAGACTGCCGTCTTTATCCCGTGGCATATTTTAATTGGTATCCCACAAAAAACAGCTTTCACGGCACATCACCCATAACGGGGCTTATACCAAATCAAAAATTTATCAATCGCGGCTATGCGATGGTAATGAAGCATATGACAGATACGGCTTTTTCAAAGGTGGTCTATGATAAAACAAGGATCCCGGAGTGGACAAATGAGGTTGGTGAAGCGATCGCCGCTGTGGGCGCGACCAATGTTTCCGATGCGGTGAGCATCATAGAACCGGGCAAGCTGGAGGAAGGATATATGGAGCTTCTCTCAAATTCTATCTCGACAACTAAGGAGATTATGGGAGCTACTGAGGCGGCACTGGGAAATCTGAATCCCACTAACACCAGCGCGATTCTTGCCATACAGGAGGCATCAAAGGTTCCGCTTCTTCAGATAAAGGATAATGTCAGCACATTTGCCGAGGATATTGCTAATATCTGGGCGGATATGATGTGTGCTTACTATCCTCCCGAAAGACTGGTGCCTTATCTTGAAAACGGAGAAATCATTGCGGGGAGCGCGGATTTTTCGATTCTGCGCGGAACTTTGATGGAAGCCCATGTTGAGATATCCGATCCCGAGCGCTTCTCTGTGGCTTATAATCAGTCCATACTTGACAGGTTGCTTGACGGCGGTTATATAAGCTTCACCGAATATCTTGAACGTTTGCCCCAAGGAATCATCATAGATCGCGATGAGCTTATCGCCAAAAGAAAGCTTGCGGAAATCATATCACAGGAGGAATAATGATGGAAGAAAACAAAATGAAGCCTGAAGAAGAGCTTCAGGCAGATGAAAAGGCGGAAGAAAAGGATAATGAGAGCCCCGAAGGTGAGCTCGAAGAGCTCCGCCGAAAAAATGAAGAGCTGACAAGAGAGCTTGAGGAGAGAAGGTCGATGAGCGGAAGACTTGAGAGTGAAATATCCGAATTTTCGGAAATGTTCCCTGATGTTGCTCTTGCCGAGATCCCTGAAAGCATCTGGGCAGAGGTTAAGAGTGGGCTTCCGCTTTCGGCGGCTTATGCCAGACATGAGAGAAAACGTGCGCTCGGCGAGAAGAAAGCCGCTGAGGCAAACAATGCCGCGAGAGAAGGCTCAAGCGGTTCTGTTTCGGGCACTCCAGACTATTATTATACGGCTGATGAGGTGAGGAAAATGTCTGCCTCGGAGGTTAAGAAAAACTATTCACATATAATTAACTCCATGAAAAGATGGAACTGAAAAGAAAGGAATTAAAGAATTATGGCACTTACAAATTTTATACCTACAATATGGAGCGAGACGCTTGCAAGCGAGCTTGACAAGAAATACATAGCAGTGAGAAACTGCAACAGAGATTATGAAGGGGACATAAAGAGCAAGGGTAACACGGTTAAGATCAGCGGAGTGGGCGATATTTCGGTATTCGATTATACCAGAAACACCGACATGACCGCGCCCGAGACTCTTTCGGATTCTGCCCGTACTCTCGTGATCGATCAGGCAAAGGCATTCAATTTCCAGATCGATGATGTTGACAGAGCACAGGCGATACCGCGTCTGATGCAGGAGGCAATGAAAAAGGCGGCGTCCGCTCTTGCAAACACTGCGGATAACTATGTTTTCGGTCTTGTCGGTGAATGTGATGAGGCGAATGTTATCGATCTCGGCACGGCGAGCGCGGAAAATGTTATTGATTCTATTCTCGGCGTCAGAACCAAGCTTTACCGTAGCAATGTTTATGATGCAGACGATCTTGTTTTCGAGGTGTCTCCCGAGATCGGTGAGCTTATTCTGAAGGCGAAGATCAATATTGCAACAAATAACCGCGAGGCACTGGAGACAGGCTGTATCGGCAGTGTTTGCGGTACAAAGATCTATGTTTCAAACAATATCGTGAGAGACGGCAATGTTCATAAGTGCGTTGCGAGAAGCAAGAGAAGCGTTGCATTTGCCGAGCAGCTCAGCGAGATCGAAGCATACCGTCCCGAAAAGCGTTTCGCGGACGCTGTCAAGGGTCTGCACCTCTATGGCGCGAAGATAGTATTCCCCGAGGAGTATTTTGTGATGCAGTTCACCCTTGCATAATGAGGTGATCGCTTGACGAATAAGGAAATCTATAACTCGGCACTGCACCTGCTTGCCGAGACCGATGAAATGGCGGCAACGAGCGATTATGAGGAGCGTTTTCCCTATATTCTTGCCCTGTTTTGCAATGAGACGGAGGAGCTTGATCGGAAATACAGACTTTCGAGAGGGCTCCCGCTCCTCCCGGAGCACGCTTATATTGCCGCCGATCCCGAAGACGAATTTCCACTCTCTGATAGGTTCGCTTCCGCCGCTGTCTATTATACCGCCGCGATGTTTATAATCGATGAAAATCCGGAATTTTCGGATAAGCTTTTCGAAAAATATACCGCGCGAATGACGGATATCGGCTCATCGCTCTCATGCGAAAAGGGGAAGATAAAAAATATATATCACTGATAGACATGGGAGGGGCTATCCCTCCCTTTTTTTAAATAATATGAGGTATAAAATGAAAAATAATAGTAAAAACGATATAATGTTTGAACTTGAAAATGAACGACAAATAAACGGAAAGGTATACCGCAAGAAGAATGGGCAGAAGATGATGATAATCAGCAAAGAGCCTATTCATTATTTGAACAGAGAAACAGGGAAATATGAAGAAATCGAAGGAAATATGAAAAACACTTCGGGCGGATATGTTGCTAAATTCGGCGATTGCCGAGTTAGTCTGCCGAATGGAAAAGGAAATGATCGCACGGTAAGGCTCGGAAACGATGACCATCGCATTGAATGGAAATACATGGGTATGAATGAAGGTGGTTTCGAGCAAGAAGAGAGTAATCTCGGAAAGGTATTTCCTGTTCCTTGTATTGGTTATAAGAAAAGTATTTTACCTCCAAATAACAAAAAGAATGAGAAATCCGGTTTGCATATCGGTGAGCACGCAATAGTACAATATGAATCAGTTGATGACGGTATCAGCTTTGAATATGAAACACGAAGTGATCGTCTTAAGGAAAATATTTATGTAAATCACCTTCGAGATAAATATTCTTTTTATTATGAGCTAAAGGTAAAGGGAGTAGAGCCGAGACTTTCTGAGGGCGGCAAGGAAATAGTGTTCTATGAAAAGAAGGAGGGGAAAACAGGCGAAAAGTCTGTGTTCCGTATCCCAAGTCGGATCGTAGCCA
>JAZOAL010000041.1:0-11004 GCA_045595425.1 Eubacteriales bacterium | reverse complement strand
AGCAAATCTCCTGATTTTTTCATGTAGTAAGAGCTGCAAATCAGCACTATCTGTCATCCTGAACATAGTGAAGGATCTCATGTGGAAAAACTAATTTTTTCTTTCTAAAATCCTTTTTTCCTTATAGAAAAGCACAAAACAGTATTCACCGAAAAGTCATCCCGAGGGAAGCCGAGGGATGACTTTTCGGTAGTGTTCGCCTTGTTCACTAATATTTATTTGCCTTAACTAACAGCTCGATAAATTATTGTTTTATAGATAATTTAAGAATATTTTCCGGACAGTTAATTTGATTTTGACATGCAACATAATTTGTGGAAAATGCACAAAAATCAGCTTCGGATTTCTACGTTTGGTAAGCTAAAAAGACAAAATTTCCTCTTGCAATATGGAAAAATTTATTGTATAATAATATTATGATGGTTAAAAACCATGGCAAAACACATACAGAAAGGATTGTTTTTCGCTTGCGAAATACAACGCGGTAAACCCAAAATGGCAGTATTTGAAACAAAACAAATCAGAAACGTTGCACTTCTCGGACATGGTGGTTCGGGTAAAACTTCTCTGACAGAGGCAATGCTCTATATAGCTAAGTGCATTGACCGTCTCGGAAAGACTCCCGATGGAAATACCACCTCCGATTATGATGCCGAAGAAATAAAGAGAGGTTATTCCATCAGTGCTACTGTAGCAGATCTCGCTTGGGGCAATGCAAAGATCAATATCATCGATACTCCCGGCTATCTTGGCTTTGTTGGCGAGGAAATGCAGGGCGTCAGAGTTGCAGACAGCGCGATCATCGTTCTTGACGGTAAGGCTGGCGTTGAGGTTGGCACAGAGCTGGCTTGGGATTATGCTATCGACATTCCCAAGGCTTTCTTCATAAATAAATGTGACGATGCAGAGGCAGATTTTGAGCGAGTGTTCAAGGGTCTCCATGCTAAGTTCGGAAACGCTCTTTGCCCCGTATTTATCCCCGTTCGTTCAGGCAGCAATGTTGTCATGGTCGACCTTATGGATATGAAGGCTTACGAATACGGTTCTGACGGCTCCCGTAAGGAAGTTCCCATGAATGTTGACTTTGCAACTCTCGCGGCGCAATATAAGGATGCCTTTAATGAGGCTATCGCTCAGACCAGCGACGAGCTCCTTGACAAATATTTCAATGGTGAGGAGATCACTCACGATGAGGCTGCCGAGGCACTTCATACAGGTATTATAAACGGTTCTATCGTTCCCGTTTACTGCGGCTCTTCCACAAAGATGTGGGGCGTTCGCGCACTGCTTGACGCTATCGATTACTCCTTCCCCCGTCACACAGCCAAGAAGACCGAAAAGGTCGCTGATGGCGGAGAATACAAGCCATTTGAGATCGATCCCGAAGGCCCTACAGCTCTCTTCGTATTCAAGACAGTTGTTGACCCGTTTGTTGGCAAGATGTCCTTCTTTAAGGTCATGAACGGTACTCTTAAGAAGGATATGACCCTTAAGAATACGACTTCAGGAGCGGCTGAGAAGATCGCGAAGATATACACATTGCGCGGCAAGAAGCAGACAGAGGTTGCCGAGCTTGCCTGCGGCGATATCGGTATGCTTGCAAAGCTTTCCGCCACAAATACCTGTGATACACTTACAAATGCGGCAGATGTTAAATTTGCTCCCGTAAACTATCCCGAGCCCAATATGTGCATGGCGCTGGCTCCTCAGGCAAAGGGAGATGAAGATAAGATTTCTCAGGGTATTACAAAGCTTCTCGAGGAGGATCTTACCGTTAAATTTGAAAACAATGCCGAGACAAAGCAGATGCTTATCTACGGTATGGGTGACATTCATCTGGACGTTATCGTTTCCAAGCTGAAGAGCCGCTTTGGTACTTCTGTTAAGCTTGATACACCTATCATTCCTTACCGCGAGACTATCACAAAGAGCGTTGAGGTTGAGGGTAAATATAAGAAGCAGACCGGCGGTCACGGTCAGTACGGTCATGTTAAGATCCGTTTCGCTCCCGGCAATGGTGATGACAAGCTGGTATTCACAGAGTCCACAGTTGGCGGAAGCGTTCCGAAGAATTTCCATCCCGCAGTTGAAAAGGGTCTGCAGGAGGCTATGCTGAAGGGTGTTGCGGGATATCCCGTTGTTAATATCAAGGCAGACCTGTTTGATGGCTCTTATCACGATGTAGACAGCTCGGAAATGTCCTTTAAGCTGGCGGCAGGTATCGCGTTTAAGGAGTGCATGAAGCTGGCGAAGCCTGTTCTTCTTGAGCCTGTTGGCGCGCTGAAGGTTACAATTCCCGATTCTGTTGTGGGCGACATTATGGGCGATCTCAACAAGAGACGCGGACGCGTTATGGGTATGGAAGCGGCTGAAAAGAAGGCTTATACCGTAATCGAGGCTGAAGTTCCGAGAGCTGAGATGATGGATTACACCATTTCTCTCCGCGCTATGACTCAGGGACGCGGTAAATTCACCTTCAATCCTCTCCGCTATGAGGAAATGCCCTCGGCTAACGCGCAGAAGATCATCGATGCTTATAAGGCAAAGGGTGAAGAATAATAAAAATATTTTGGGGAAGCCGCATGGCTTCCCCTTTGTTATTATATGGATTTTAGGCTGTTGAAACCCACTGCTTTGCCGGCTTCTGGCGCAACAATGTTTTTTGCCTTTTATTTACGCACTATTTTTACAGGCTCTTATTATTTAAGAGTTGCAAGCATAACTGCTTTAATTGTGTGCATTCTGTTCTCGGCTTCGTCAAAGACGATGGAGGCGGGAGATTCGAATACCTCGTCCGATACCTCCATTTCGGTAAGCCCGAATTTTTCATATATCTCCTTGCCCACCGTGGTTTTGAGATCGTGGAATGCGGGCAGGCAGTGCATGAATTTACATTGTTCACCTGCTGTTTTCATGATGTCGGAGGTCACGCGGTAGGGAGTGAGATCATCGATGCGTTCCTTCCAAACCTCTGCAGGCTCGCCCATGGAGACCCAAACGTCGGTGTATATAACATCCGCACCTTTAACGGATGCGGTGTCCTCGGAAAATTCTATAGTTGCCCCTGTTTCCTCGGCTATTTTCTTACATTCCGCAACAAGAGAAGCATCGGGGAAATACTTTTTATTTGTGCAGGCAACAAAGTGCATACCCATTTTTGCACAGCCAACCATAAGAGAGTTTCCCATATTGTATCTTGCATCGCCCATATAGACCAACTTTTTGCCTTTAAGAGAGCCGCAGTGCTCCTTGATTGTAAGAAAGTCTGCAAGTATCTGTGTTGGGTGAAATTCGTTTGTAAGTCCGTTCCAAACGGGTACGCCTGCATATTTCGCAAGCTCTTCCACTATTTCCTGACCAAAGCCGCGGTATTCGATGCCGTCAAACATACGTCCGAGAACGCGCGCGGTATCTGCAATGCTTTCCTTTTTGCCGATCTGCGATCCCGAAGGATCAAGATAAACCGGATGTATGCCGAGATCTGCCGCCGCAACCTCAAAGGCACAGCGGGTACGGGTGCTGGTCTTTTCAAATATCAGAGCTATATTCTTGCCCTCGCAAAGCTTGTGGGGAAGACCTGACTTTTTCTTTGCCTTAAGGCCAGAGGCAAGGTCGATAAGTCCTTCTATCTCGGCAGGGGTAAAATCAAGAAGCTTCAAAAAATGCTTTCCTTTAAGTGAGATCATATTAACCTCCAAAATTCAGATTTGTTGTGGAATAACGAAGATATTCAAAAAGCTAAACAATAATTTGTCGGTGAGTGATGATGAGCTCAAATCAAAAGTTTGGGTCAATCTTTTGGGGAAGCTTGTGGGAGCCGGCGACATCGCCGGTCGCTGTCCGCAGACAGCGAAACGCTCTTGGCAAAAGAAAGCGCCGCTTGGGAAGTTCCGCCACTGCGGTGTCGTCAAGCGCACGCGCGCTTGACCAGCGAAAACTTTTGAAAAAGTTTTATCAAAACTTTTAATTTTGCGTTCGTCATCACACACCGACAAATTCTTGTTTAGGATTATAAAATATTTAAATTTTGCTGCGAACGAATTTTATCTGCGCCTCAACAGAGCCAACGGATGTTCCGCCTTCGCTGATTCGCTTTTCGACGCAGGTGTTAAGATCGATTTCATTATAGAGATCTTCATCAAACAGATCGCTGTAAGACTTATAAACATCAAGAGGAAGCGTTTCGAGCACAGGTCCGTCTGCGATACAGCGCGCAACTATCTGTCCCGAGATTTTATAAGCCGAGCGGAAGGGAAGTCCCTTCTTTACAAGATAGTCTGCAAGGTCGGTAGCGTTGATAAATCCGCCCTGTGCCGCCTTTTTCATGTTTTCAGGAATGGCCTTCATGGTCGCGATCATTCCTTCGAACACCTGAAGGCACATTTTCACGGTCTCGCAGGCGTCAAAAATGCTTTCCTTGTCCTCCTGCATATCCTTGTTATATGCAAGAGGAAGTCCCTTAAGCGTTGTCAGCAGCGCCATAAGATCGCCGTAAACTCTGCCGGTCTTGCCTCTGACCAGCTCTGCCATATCGGGGTTTTTCTTCTGCGGCATTATGGATGAGCCTGTTGTATAAGCATCCGAAAGCTCAATAAATTTGAATTCCCAGCTTGACCAAAGAATTATTTCCTCGGAGAAGCGCGAAAGATGCATCATAAGAATAGAGAATGCTGACAAAAGCTCAACACAGAAATCTCTGTCCGAAACGCCGTCAAGAGAGTTCAGACAAATGCCGTCAAAGCCAAGCTTTTCAGCTTCAAAGCGTCTGTCTGTTTCATAAGTTGTGCCGGCAAGGGCACAGCATCCGATGGGAGAAATATTCATGCGCTTTTTGCAGTCTGAAATTCTGTCGATATCGCGGAGAAGCATCATTGAATACGCCATAAGATGATGACCGAAGGTGATGGGCTGTGCTCTCTGAAGATGGGTATAGCCCGGCATGATAGTGTCCTTATATTCCTCTGCCTTATCGGTAACGGAAGAGGTCAGCTTTTTCAGCAGAGCAATGATATCATCGGCTTCATCGCGCAGATACATACGGATATCGAGAGCAACCTGATCGTTGCGGCTTCTTGCTGTGTGGAGCTTTTTGCCCACATCGCCGAGACGCTCTGTGAGAACTTGCTCAACGAACATATGAATGTCCTCGCAGTCCATATCAAAGGCGAGCTTGCCGCTCTCTATATCCGAGAGGATGCCTTCAAGACCCGCAATAAGGGTATCGGCTTCTGCCTCTGTGATTATCTTTTTTGCCGCCAGCATTGCCGCATGAGCCATGCTTCCCGTAATGTCCTGGCGGTACATTCTCGAGTCAAAGTGTATCGAGGAATTAAAATCGTCGGCGATCTTTTCGGTGGCACCGTCAGTCCTTCCTGCCCACATTTTAGCCATTGGTATATCCTTTCCGTTATAAATTTAAGATTTTCGGGCGAAAACACCCGAAAATCTTAAAAGTAACAAGTTATTTTATTTCTTACCGTCAACGATTGCCTGAACCTTGATCGGCAGACCGTAAAGGTTGATGAAGCCTTCGGAATCCTTCTGGTTGTAGTCGCTCTCACCGAAGGTTGCGATCTCCTCGCTGTAGAGAGAGTAGGGGCTCCAAACTCCTGCATTGATCATGTTGCCCTTGTAGACCTTCAGACGAACCTTGCCTGTAACTCTTTCCTGTGTTTTGTCCACGAAAGCTGAAAGAGCTTCACGGAGAGGTGTGAACCACTGACCGTTATAAACAAGCTCCGCAAAGGTGATGGAGAGCTTCTGCTTTTCGTGAGAGGTCATCTTGTCAAGGCAGATGGATTCAAGAACACTGTGTGCCTTATAGAGAATAGCTCCGCCCGGAGTTTCGTAAACGCCGCGGCACTTCATGCCCACAAGACGGTTTTCAACGATATCAAGAAGACCGATGCCGTTTGCGCCGCCAATCTCATTGAGCTTAAGGATGATATTCTTTGCGCTCATCTTCTCGTCGTTAAGCGCAACGGGAACGCCATTTTCAAAATCAAGAGTGATATATGTGGGCTTATCGGGAGCCATGATGGGAGAAACGCCCATTTCAAGAAAGCCGGGCTTTTCATATTGCGGCTCATTTCCTGTATCCTCAAGGTCGAGACCCTCATGGGAAAGATGCCAGAGGTTCTTATCCTTTGAATAGTTGGTCTCGCGGTTTATCTTCAGAGGAATGTTATGTGCCTCGGCATACTCGATCTCCTCTTCACGGGACTTGATATCCCATTCACGCCAAGGAGCAATGATAGGCATATTAGGCGCGAAATGCTTGATAGCAAGCTCAAAACGAACCTGGTCGTTGCCCTTACCTGTGCAGCCATGGCAGATAGCGTCTGCGCCTTCCTTCAGCGCGATCTCAACGAGACCCTTTGCGATGCAGGGGCGTGCATGGCTGGTGCCGAGAAGATATTCCTCATAAATCGCACCTGCCTTCATTGTGGGAATTATGTATTCGTCAACATATTCCTCTGTGAGATCGAGAACATAGAGCTTCGAAGCACCTGTCTTTATAGCCTTTTCCTCAAGTCCCTCAAGCTCGTCAGCCTGTCCGACGTTACCCGAAACCGCGATAACCTCGCAGTTATTGTAATTTTCCTTGAGCCACGGGATGATGATGGATGTATCAAGCCCTCCCGAATATGCAAGGACTACTTTTTTGATGTTTTCCTTATTCATAATATAGATCCTCCGTGAATATTTATGCGAGAAATTGTATTTATATGAATATTATACACCAAATATGCAAATTTGTCAAGGGCTTTGCCGCTTTTTATTCCTTTAAAAGTAAAATACGTCAATTTTATCAACAGCAGAGCATATTTGAAGCATTATTTTATACAATTACTACAGTTTTACGGTGCATTCCGTGGAAAATAAATTGTATTTGGGCATGTTTTCACATCCTTTCCCTATAGAGTATGTTTCATATGATTTTTAAATGTTTTATATTGACAGGGCTTTTTCTGTATGGTATAATTTGTATGGCTCTCTTGATGGAATTGATATAGCAGAGCTGCGGGGCAATTTGCTCGATAACGATTAAGTATATAAGGAGTCTCCGAAATGAACGAGAACATTAAAATGAGCCTTGACGGAAATCCCTCCAAGGTTAATATTGAAATAGATGATTATTGGAAAGAGCATATCGATGAAAAGATAAAAAATATTCCCAAGGGAAAATCCTTTATTGCCTTTTCCGACTGGCATTTTCAGATGGACGGCAGGCGCAATTCGAGAAAGACGACAGCTCTTATCAAATATATCAGAGAAAAGACGGGAATCAAAAAGGTTCTAAATCTGGGAGACCCCATCAGAAGCGAAGCTACCCATGAGGATACAAGAACAATCCTCCGTGTTTCAATGGAGGAATATTTCTATGATGTTTTCGGTGGGGATGGACTTTTCGCTGTAGGAAATCATGATTCCAATGTTACCCGTTGGCTTTCTGCTTCAAGAAGAGAGGAAGATCCCGAGGTTGAGGGAGTAAACGGCGGCGGAGCTTTCAATTATCTGACTACACAGGATGATGTATATAATGTTTCGGTAAAGCATATTGAGGATATCGTAAAGTTTGATGAAAAGCTGATAGCTAAGCTTGATAGGCTTACATATCCCGAGGTCGGCATTCCCAACGGTATATATTATAGCTCTGAGGAGATGAAAAGACAGACTTATGCCTGGGCTAAAATGCACTACCATTATGACGATGAGGAAAACAAGATCAGATATATCGTTATGGATACAGGCGACTGCGGTCTTATTGGATTTTATGTATTGAATATGCTCTGGACAGCTATCTTCCCCGTAGAATACGACTGGCTCGTTGACACATTGAAATCAACTCCCCGGGGCTATGATATCGCGGTTGTGGGTCATATGTTTGCGAATCAGAACCCCGGAGTGGGCGGCAACAGCCACGGCATTTACAAAATCCTTTCCGCCTTCCGTGAAAAGCGAAAGGCAGCTTTCACTATCGGCAATGTCAGTGATAATGCAAAGATACTTATCGGAGATATGGAAAAGAATTACGATTTCACAGACAGTATCTTCAGCGGAACTGTATTTACCCTGGGAGGTCATTGGCACAGAGAGCGCTGCTTTATTTGGTATACCGATGAAGAGGGCGTTCAGCATACGAACGAGACCTATGAATCGGATAAGAAGTACCCCGGGGATGCAATATTGAATATAGTTATAAATAATGATTGCTATGAGAAGCCGGTGGACGAGATAGATGTTGAAATGATCCCGGGTACAGTTACCGAGAATTCATTTGATATAGTCACTCTTACCGAGGACGGCAAGATAGTTATAACAAAGATCGGCGCGGGTGAGGATGTCACTTATTATTATAATTAAATAGGCGTTTCTAAAAAACATATAAAGCTAAACGATAATTTATCGGTGGGACGAATGATGGCAACTTTAGCCTTCACTATGAAGGCTAAACTCATGCTGAGGAAGGCTTATATTCGTTCATCACGCAAGTGTGTCTATAACACTACAAACATGCCGATATATTATTATTTAGCATTAAAAAATTTGAGACTACCAAATGAATTGGAGGGAAATTTATGAAGAGGATTATATCTGTTTTAGCCCTTGTATTATGCGTCTTGCTGCTTTTCTCTTGCGGAGAGACTGATGAAGGTGCAAAGGTCGGCGAGCTCGATGAAGGTGTAAAGGTCGGCGAGCCCGATGAAGGTGTAAAGGTCGGCGAGCCCGATGCGGACGGTTATTACACAAAAGGAACTGTGGCAGGCGGTTTTTCTTGGTCTCTTGATGCCCAGGGTATTCTTAAAATTACCATTGAAGAGGATAATAAGGCAAAGCAGATGGATGCGTCAAATGCCGACTATCTCAAAGCTATAGATACCTTGCGTGATAAAGTGACGCATATGGAGATCGATTGCTTTTCGGGAAGAATTTCCTATAGCGCGGACAGTGCGATAGCGGCTGTTGGTAATGGTGCGAGAAACCTCTGCGCCTCGATGCCAAATCTTATAAGCGTACATTTTGTGGGCGATAATCAGAATTTATGGGTTGAGGGAAACGGTGAGGAAGTCTGTGGACTTTTTTGGGGTTCATCGTCGCTTAAAACAGTTTGGTTCGGTGATGAAAAGACCGAAAACCTGATAGATCTTTCAGGTGTCGGCTATGGAACTCCTTCCACTAAAGATAATTATTTTTCAAAGTCTCTTTTCTCGGGCTGTGCCTCTATTGAAAAAGTTATACTGCCCGCTCAGATCACAGAGATCACGGAGAACACTTTTAAGGGATGTGCTTCTCTTACCGATGTAACTCTCGGAACAGGCGTTAACAGCATTGGTGCAAATGCCTTTGCAGACTGTAAAGCTCTTAAAACTCTTTTGATCCAATCAAGCGGCTACAGCGTTGGCAAAAATGCCATTCCCGATAATGAGGGGCTTGCCATTACAGTTGAAAATAAAAACGATCAGCTGGCAATAGAAAAGTTTTGTGCTTTGACTGCTGTTGAATTCATCGTCCCCCTTGATGATTACTGGATAGAGCATATCGACGAAAAGCTCGCGGATCTTCCCGCGGGTAAATCCTTTATTGTCTATACCGATACTCATTTTCAGAGCAATATGAACCGCAGTACCAGAAAGATAGCCGATCTTGTTGAATATGTCCGCGAAAGGACTGGCATAAAGACGGTTATAAATCTCGGTGACCCTTATTCAGGTGAAAAAACTATTGAAGGAGCGGATGAGCTTTTTAGGACTTCGGTTGAGGAATATTTTTTTGATGTGTTCGGCACGGACGGTCTTTTTGCCGTTGGTAATCACGATGCGAACTATACAACATGGACGTCTGTGGAAAGAGCAACGGATGAAAGAAAGCAGGTTGAGGGTGAAAACGGGTGCGGAGCATTTAATTATACGCTTCCGGACACCAATATTTATAATCGTTCGGTTGCACATATTGCCGATGTGGTGACCTTTGATACCAAGCTCATTGGTAAGCTTGAAAGCCTTACATATGAGCCAATCGGTGTTGAGGGCGGCGAATTTATAACCTCCGATGGAGTTTTTGAGCAGGTATATTATTCTGCCGAGGATATGAAGGCGCAGGCTTATGCCTGGGCAAAGATGCATTATCATATCGATGATGACGAGCAGAAGATCCGCTATATCGTCCTTGATACGGGAGACTGCGGTCTCACCACAAAATACACTCTCGGCAACGCACTCTGGGATGTAATTCTGCCAACTCAATATGACTGGCTGGCAGAAACGCTTATGTCAACGCCGGATGGATACGATATTGCGGTTGTCGGACATATGCTTTCCTATTATGAGAAAGGATCTTCAAACAACAAGGAGGTCTATCAGATGCTTTCCGCATTCAGAAGCGGGAAAACTGTTTCCTTTGATGTTACCGCTAAAAATGAAAATATGGCTATTCTTGTTGGCGATACTCATAAGCAATATGATTTTACAAAATGCGGTTTTGACGGAGTGGTATTCACAATGAGCGGTCACTGGCATCAGGATGAATCCTATGTTTGGTATACCAACGATTTTGGAAGCTATCAGGCAAATCAGACGTACAGATACGGTGATTCGCTTCCTCGGGACGCGGTATTCTATATCGGTCTTAATAATGACTGCCTGGAGAGTGCTTCCGATAATCAAGATCCAATTATGAGCCGTGGCAATGCTACAGAAAACTGCTTTACGATAGTCACGATAGACGATAATGGAATAATTTTTTTGACCCGAATCGGCGCGGGCGATGACAGAATTTTTTCATATTACAGTTAAAAAAAGGGAGTTTCACTTTTTGTGAAACTCCCTTATATATATGAAGAACAATGAAAAAGATATGAAATTTTAAGGCAAAACGGCTGTGCATATTTAAGCATTTAAAAATTATGTTAGTATTGTCAAAAAGACAAACAATAATTTGTCGGTGAGTAGAAAGGTGAACTATGGCAGATGATGACAAGCGTTAGCCTTCTCTGTTAGGGAA
>JAZOAL010000040.1:0-16546 GCA_045595425.1 Eubacteriales bacterium | reverse complement strand
GGGCAGAAGCGCATGAATATCCTCGGCAATACAGAGCATTTCCTCGATATTCCATATGTAACAGGAAAAGCCGTAAATATCAGCCTTATGTGAATAGAGAGCGTGCAAAAGCGAAGATGTTCTGTCTCTCAGATTTCCCTCTACAAGAACGGTCTCAAAGCCCTCTCGCTCAAGAGAAGGCCGAAGGCATCTTATTGCAAGCCCCGTATGGGAATATGAGCCGCAAAGGGCAAAGAGAACTATCTTCATTTCGAAACTCCTTTTTTAACTTCTGATAAATTATAACATACAGCCAAGGAAAAGGCAATATTTTAAAGCGATAATTTTTTGATAAATTCTTTCGTAAATTTCTCCTTTGCGGCAAAATCCATCGCTCCTTTGTATATCTCTTCTATCTCAAAGTGAGTGTTTTTAACATCATTCAGAGCTGATAGTGTCTCCTCCATCATAAGCTCACGCAATTTCATGGCGTTTCTGAGGGCAACTCGGGATGGAGCAAGGGATTTCGGAGGCAAGAAGCGCGACATTGAAATAATCTTTGCATTTTCGCTGTCACCGGATGTAAACAGAATACCATCTCTGTCAAAATAAACAGCGTCAAGCCTATCCGAATTTACGGGATCGTAGGAAAGCGTAACAGTCAGCTTTTTTACCATTGCAAGATTTGCAGCTTCCGAGAGATAGACATGAGCGGTATCAAAAAGATCAACTATTTTATATATCTTGTTCGCCTTATTTTCAAGGCTGTCAAAGCGCACTCTTCCCTCCATGCCAACAGAATCGCATATGGCAATTGAAGGCTTATATTTTTCACCTTCGCGGACATTCTTTAAAACAGAATTAACGCTTTTGCAGAGCTTTTCTCGGTCTATCAAGGGTAAGGTGAGTTTTTCCTCGGCTTCGCTTATCTCATGGTATGCGGCAAGATATCTGTATGCCCTTGCATAATGCTTTTTCTTTTCTGAATTCAGGGCTTCTATCCGCGCTCTCTTTGCCGAAAGCTCCTCTATGCTCCAAAAAACTCCGAGATCCACAATATCCTCAGCAGCACCGGGCAAATTCGCATCTGTATCATGAGGTGCAGTACCGTCAAGCACCGCTATCCTGCCGTCAATAATTATACCGTCAAGCGAATTCTGATCCGAGGAGCAATAATAATATACAACAGGCTTTTTCTTCTTTTCGGCAGCTTCCGCGATACAGCGCATGAACATATTTTTTCCCGTTCCGGGACCGCCCTTTATTATGTATACATGCTCAAGGCTCGCAGAATTGAATATCTCCCCGAAATAGCTCATAAATCCGCTTCCCGAATTTGATGCCGCAAAATAACGTTCTTCCATAATATAAGACCTCCAAAATTATATTCGGTACAGCATATGCAGCATCCTTTTCCTTGTTTACATTACTTACGGAGCTTAATAGAGAACCTTTGGCAAAGCCGACGGTTCTCTATTGCTTTATTTCATTGCTCTCATTGCATTGAGAATGGCGAGAACCATAACACCGACATCGGCAAATATAGCCCACCACATACCTGCATATCCTATCGCACCGAGAATGAGAACGAGTCCTTTCACAGAAAGAGCAAATATAATATTCTGCTTTACGATAGCCATTGTCTTCCTTGCGAGCTTTACGGCTTCGGCTATTTTTGCGGGCTTATCGTCCATAAGTACGATATCAGCCGCCTCAATTGCCGCATCGCTTCCGAGTGCTCCCATTGCAATACCGACATCTGCTCTGGAAAGCACAGGCGCATCGTTTATACCGTCACCGACAAAAGCGAGCGGTGAATTGCTTATAAGCAATTCCTCAACCCTCCTCACCTTATCCTCCGGCATCAGCTCTGTCATAACTTCGCTTACTCCAAGCTCAGCCGCAACTGCCTTGCCAACTTCCCTCCTGTCACCCGTAAGCATTACAGTCTTTTTAACACCGATCGCTTTTAACGATCTCATCGTTTCCTCAGAATCAGGCTTTATCTCATCCGCAATAACAATATGTCCGAGATAATTAGAGCCTTCAGAGACGTGCACAACGGTTCCGACGTTGTTACAATCAACCGTTTTTGCGCCTGCTTTTTTCATAAGCTTCGCATTGCCAACATAAATAAGCCTTCCGTTTACCACAGCCTCAATACCGAGACCTGCAAGCTCATTTATGCTCTCAGGCTCATAAGTCTTTTTGCCATAGGCTTTTACAATAGCTTCCGAGATCGGATGATTAGATCCGCTTTCAGCAGAAGCGGCAAGTGAAAGCAGTTCTTCGTGAGAAGTATTCTCGGGATGGATCTCGGTAACGTTAAATATGCCCTTTGTGAGCGTTCCCGTCTTGTCAAAAACAACAGTACGCACCTTTGAAAGAACCTCAAGATATGTTGCTCCCTTTATAAGTATACCTTTACGTGAAGCTCCGCCGATACCGCCGAAAAAGGACAGAGGAACAGAGATCACCAAGGCACACGGACAGGAAACCACAAGAAATACAAGTGCTCGTTCTATCCATTTTGCCAAGTCCCCAACAAAGATGGGGGGAAGAACAGCCAAAAGGAGTGCGCCGATAACAACTATAGGGGTATAATACCTTGCAAATCTTGTGATGAAATTTTCAACTCTTGCCTTTTTCTCGGCGGAGTTTTCGACCAGTTCAAGTATCTTTGAAACCGTGCTTTCGGAAAATTCGCTTTCTGTGCGAACCTTTATAAGACCTGTAAGATTCAAAGAGCCGCTGATAACTCTTTCGCCCGCCTTTGCATCTCTGGGCAAGCTTTCGCCTGTGAGCGCGGCTGTTCCGATGGTGGTTGAGCCTTCTGTGATAACGCCGTCAAGGGGTATCTTTTCACCTGGGCGGATGATTATTATCTCACCAACTTCTACTTCCTCCGGAGGCAGCTCTATTTCTTCACCTCCACGGATAACAACTGCTGTATCAGGTCTGATATCCATCAGAGCCGCGATGCTCTTGCGGCTCTTTCCGACAGCAATACTTTGAAAAAGCTCCCCGATTTGATAAAATAGCATAACAGCTACCGCCTCGGCATATTCACCAAGTATCAGTGCCCCAATGGTTGCAATAGCCATGAGAAATTGCTCATCAAGCATTTGAGCGTGAAGAATATTTCGCACCGCGCTTATAAGAACATCATAACCGACAATAATATACGGTATAAGGAAAACTGCCGGACGGAGCCATCCTTCTGTCGGCAAAAAATGTGCGATAATAAGCAGTGGCGCGGCGATAAGTATTCTTGTAATATCTCTTTTTTCTCTTCGTTTCATTTTTTTACAGTATTATATTGCAATCAGGCTCAATGCGCTTTGCAATCTTAACACATTCCTTCATTATCTCATCAAAGCGTGTGTCATCAGCTTCAATAGTCAGCTTTTCGGCAAGAAAGTTCAGCGAAACCTTGTGCACACCCTCAAGCTTTCCTATGGCGGTCTCAATTTTTGCCGCGCAGTTTGCACAGCACAGGTCTTCGATCTTAAATGCTTTTTTCATGATGCTTCTCTCCTTCTGTTAAATGCTCATAGCCCTGCTCGATGATCTTTCTGACATGGTCATCGGCAAGAAAATAATAAACTGTTTTTCCCTCACGGCGATTGGCAACCAAGTGATTATCCTTCAGCACACGCAATTGATGTGATATTGCCGATTGGGTCATTCCGAGAAGCTCGGATATGGCACAAACGCAAAGCTCACTTTCAAAAAGCGAATAAAGAATCCTCATTCTCGTTGTATCTCCGAAAATCTTAAATAGATCGGCAAGGTCACAAAGGTGTTCCTCATCCGGCAGCTCCCTATGCAGTTTATCCACAAGTGCCGAATGGTCATGAATTTTTCTTTCGGGCATCAATTGAACCTCCATTCATATGTTTGTGTGTTCATATGATAACACATTCATGCGTTTTTGTCAATACTTTTTGCAAAAATATTGTTTTTTCGGGAAAAAACGTTAAAGGGGTTGAAAAAATGATCATATTATGTTATAATATTGCGATAAATTTTTTAAGGAGAAAAAAATGGACAAGTTTCAAATTCTTTATGAAAATATCCTTGCTTTTGGCGCAGACGGTAACTGGAAAATGATCGTCATGTGGATCATCGGCGGTATTCTGATTTACCTTGCGATCAAGAAGCAGATGGAACCCACACTTCTTCTGCCTATGGGCTTTGGCGCAATTATCGTCAATATTCCGTTTTCCGGTGCAGTAGAGCCTCTCGAAACGCTCTTTAACGCAGGTATTGCAAATGAACTTTTCCCACTGATCCTCTTTATCGGTATCGGTGCAATGATTGATTTTGGGCCGCTTCTTTCAAACCCCAAGCTTATGCTTTTCGGCGCGGCGGCACAGTTTGGTATCTTCTTCACCTTCTGTCTAGCTTCCGTCTTCTTCCCCACAGATGTTGCCGCTTCTATCGGTATCATCGGCGCGGCTGACGGCCCTACCGCTATCGCCGTTGCAAACACCCTTCTCGGTGATGATCCCACCAAGGGCGGTTACATTGCAGCTATCATGGTTGCCGCATATTCCTATATGGCACTTGTTCCTATCATTCAGCCCCCGATCATCAAGCTCTGCACAACAAAGAAGGAAAGACTTATCCGTATGCCCTATACTCAGAAGTCTGTTTCAAAGACGACCCGCATCCTTTTTCCCATTGTAATTTCCATCGTTGCAAGTGCGGTT
Organism: Eubacteriales bacterium; assembly: GCA_045595425.1. Taxonomy (GTDB): domain Bacteria; phylum Bacillota; class Clostridia; order Oscillospirales; family CAG-272; genus SIG710. Next base: position 11,852 of record JAZOAL010000040.1, on the reverse strand, counting down.
GCTCCTTCCTCTGCGGCTCTTATCGGTTTCCTTATGTTCGGTAATCTTATCCGCGAGTGCGGCGTTCTCGATTCTCTTTCCGAGACAGCGCAGAAGGTTCTCGCAAATCTTATAACGATCTTCCTCGGAATCACTATCGCATTTAAGATGCAGGCTGATCAGTTCCTTTCCCCTGCAACACTTCTGATCCTCGGTCTCGGTCTTTTCGCTTTCATTTTCGATACCGCAGGCGGCGTATTCTTTGCAAAGTTCCTCAATCTTTTCCTCAAGGAAAAGATCAATCCCATGATCGGCGCGGCAGGTATTTCCGCATTCCCCATGTCCGGTCGTATCGTTCACAAGATGGGTCAGGACGAGGATCCTCAGAACTTCCTGCTTATGCATTCTATCGGTGTAAACGTATCCGGTCAGATCGCATCGGTTATCGCCGGCGGTCTTATCCTCGGATTTGCCAATTATTTTTAATTTATAAATCGGAGGTATAATTATGTTTGATATATTTTTTAAGCCTATAAATTTTGTTACGAATCTTGAATATATGGGGATCGGTATGCTCGGTATTTTCATCGTTATCGGGGTTATCATGGCGGCAACCGTTATCCTAAATAAAATTTTCAGTAAATAATTATAAAGAAAAACGGCTGTCAATAGAGCAGTACTCTAAAGGGCATTTGTGTCCACAAATGCAGTTCTTCATAAGACTTAATTAAGGAGTACAATACAGGGACAAAAGTAAAAAAAGCACTTATGGCAAAAACCATAAGTGCTTTTTTTACAGCCCCCAAAATAACTTCAATTTGTTTTTTGTGTTTGTGGAATTTCAATTTCTCCCTCTCTCTTTTCAAAAGCCTTTATTTCTTGTCTTATCAAATAAAGTATTTCTCCGTTTGCTGAACGCCCGTAGTATTTTGAGATATAGTGCAGTTTATAGTGAAGTTCCGGGTCGATTTCAATTCCAATATGCTTATTGTTTTTGTTTCTCATAAAAAACCTCAAAAAAAATCTTAATATAAGTATATTTTAAGATTATTTTGTGATATAATGTTGTGAGTATACTTAAAATAAGTACACAAAATGTTTGTTTGGAGTTTTTTATGAAGATTGCAATTGTTGGTTCAAGGGACGTTACCGTATCTGATATCGGCAGATATATTTCAAACGTTGATGAAATCGTTTCGGGCGGTGCCGCAGGTGTGGATTATTGCGCCGCGGAATATGCAAAAGAAAACGGGATAAAAATTACCGTATTTCTGCCTCAATATGAGCGTTACGGTCGCGCGGCCCCTATTATAAGGAATAAAGAAATAGTCGATTATTCAGATAAAATCATTGCATTTTGGAATGGAAGCTCAAAGGGTACGTTATCAGTTATAAAACATGCTCAAAAAACAGGAAAACTGTGTGAGATTGTTATCTGCAAGTAAATTGTTGTGTCTTTAAGTAAGTCAGTATTTGTCAGGAAAATTGATAGCGTAAGAATCGGCTAAAGAAAAGGCTCCCTTGTGTAAAGGGAGCTGTCAGCGAAGCTGACTGAGGGATTGTTCTACAAGGTGATCAATATACTCGCAAACACCTCGAAAGTTGTTCTGTATTTTCGTGTTTGGTATTCTCATAACCGTCAATCCATACTCTTCAAGAAAAGCGGTTCTTTCTTTGTCGTATTGCTTTCCTTCTTCCGTATAATGTCCCGAACCGTCAAGCTCAATAACGAGTTTTGCTTCGGCGCAATAGAAATCCGCAATATATTTACCGAGAACCTTTTGACGCGAAAAACGGATCGGATACGTGTGTAAAAAATCATACCAAAGGTGTTTTTCTTCTCTTGTCATATTCTTTCGCAGCATTTTTGCGGTTGGAACAATGGCTTTATTATGTTTTCTCTGCATTACAATCCCTCCGTCACGCTTCGCGCGCCACCTTTCTTTACACAAGGGAGGCTTTTTCATTATCTCTATTATACCACAAAAACCGCAGAGAATCAATCTGCGGCTTTTGTGTTTTTGTTTTCTCCGCTAAAAACAACAGAAAAAATACGATGTTCTTTCCTGTCGGTGGGTAACGTATTCTATTAAATTTCAAAAACTGTCCTTTAGAGTACGCCCCTATAGCCGTTTTTCTTTATATAAAATGCGCCGCGGCAATTAGAGCCCCGGAAAAGTTATAGGACACCTCTAAACACTTAGGCGTGCCGAGAGCTAAGAGAGATTTTTTTGTCAGTCTAAACAAAAATTCGCGCGCAAAGTTGATCCTCTGGGAAGAATTTTTGTGGCGAATGACGTAAAAAGATCCGCCGATTCGCCGTGCGGGGAGTTTTTAGAGATGCGCTATATTTTATCCGCAATTTCCTCGCGAAGTCTTCCTATTATTCTCTTCTCCAAACGAGAAATATATGACTGCGAAATTCCAAGTGCATCCGCAACCTCCTTTTGCGTCATTTCGCGGCTTCCCCCGAGACCGTAGCGCATTTCTATTATCACTCTCTCCCTCTCATCGAGACGCGAAACGGCATCTCTTATCATTTTACGTTCCTCCGCCATTTCAATTTCATCGGAAATATTATCCTCATCACTGCCGAGAGTGTCCGAAAGCAGCAGCTCGTTTCCATCCCAGTCCACATTCAGCGGCTCATCGATCGACATTTCACATCTGGCGTTGCTCCTCTTGCGTATATACATAAGTATCTCATTTTCGATGCAGCGTGACGCATATGTCGCAAGCTTGATATTCTTGTCCGATCTAAAGGTATTGATAGCTTTGATAAGACCTATTGTACCTATCGATATGAGATCCTCGATCCCCACTCCCGTATTCTCAAATTTTTTTGCGATGTAAACCACAAGCCGTAAATTGTGTTCAACCAAGGTAATGCGTGCCTCCTCATCCTCCTCCAGCCTTCCGATAATGGCACTTTCCTCCTCGATCGTAAGCGGCGGCGGAAGCACATCGGGACCGTTTATGTAAAATACCCCCTTCCCGTCTGAATTGAGAAGCCGCTCATATGCGTGCCGAAGCATTATACAGCTTTTTCTGAGACATTCTCCAACAGTTTTTTTCATCATGATCCTCCTGTTCTTATATAAAGTAATCCGCAGAAATTATAGCCTCGCAACGACTGTTTTTCAGTTCCTCTTTTGAAAGAGCCACCAAAACATCTATCTGCTTTTTTGTCCCGTCATAATCGAGAAAAACCTCATCGGGGCAAAAAGCAGTAAGCATTCCTTCGCCGGCGGCAGTCCTGATAGGTATTAACCGAACAGTACGCGCAAGCTCGGGAGGAAGTGAAGTCATTTTCCCAGATGCAAGCGCAGGAACAAGCGATTGCGCACGATTTCTGTCAACAATGACCACATCTCTGCCTCCAATGGGGTCTTTAAGCATGTTGCCGCTGTCAGACATTGCTTCAAAGCTCATTTTTCTTGTCCCCATTTTCACAGTCAGCCTGCCAAATTTAGCTCTCGAGCTCCGCCCGATAAGATCACTGCCAAGCATTGTGGCAAGTCCGCTGATAATGGCAACAAACCCAAAAACCCATAATGACAGATCATCCCTGCCGCCGTCTATGCCGGTAACAGAACGGTTTAGAAGTCCGAACAGAGCCGTCATGATCCCCCCCAGCATTGCGGAAACTATAAAATAAATAACGGTATAAAACGGCATTCTTCTGAATCTTTTCGGACTTTTCTCCAAAAATGCCGTCATGCACATAACAAAGCAAACGAAAATATCAAAAACGAATCCGAGAAGGCGATTTACACTCATGCCGAGAGATATAACAGAATAAACTCCCCCCATGGCAGAAGCAGAGCATATCCTTATCAGCTTTATTTTTTGCCTCATTATATGGGAAACTATGTAAAAGGTCAAAAAATCCATACTGAAGTCAATGAGGAACAGTATATCCGCATAAACCACATATCCCATCTTTTCACCCCCTCCGGCGCATGTTATTATTATATTCCTTTTGGGGCGTGAAATATGTCACAATAAGTAGTCTGAAAAAATAAACATTCCCCCGTGAAACGGGAAGTACTACTGGCAACGCACAAGTGCGTCTTTTATTGCCCTGCAAGCCATGCAAATGTTACTTACTACCCATAAATGGGTTCCGTGGGTCTAACATTGCTAACTGCTCACTCTCTCGATCTCTTTTATCGTATGCGCCAAACTATTAGTGTCCATGGCTTCCTTATTGATAGATAAATCCTCCAAATATGTTTTTATTTTTTGACTGGCAGTCAATTTATTACAACATATTGTGAGGATTTTGTTAATCGGTTCCCCTCTTTTGAACCGTGCCACTATCGCGTAGTTTTCGGTATACAATAAAACTTTCAGGGCAGTCGCCATGTCGACTGCCCTGAAGGCTTTCAAAATATTATTTTTTCAAAAAATATCCACAATTATCACAGAATTTTTGGTCTTGCGAAACTATTGCAGAACCGCATTGGGGACACCTATTGATTATTTCGGGTCTATCTGACGGATTATTCATCAAAGAAGATGGCATAAAAAATGCACTGTGCATTTTTGTTTCCGTCTTTGCCTGGTCAGCAACATTTGTAACATTGGCACTCGTCGATGGCTTTTCGATATCAGAAGATATAGCCACGTTTGTCATCTGCGCGACTGATGTTTTAAAGGAATGCTGCTGTTGATTCATTTCAAGAAGCTTTCTGCCGGTAGTATCCACTTTACTTTCCGTTTCCGAAGGCACATTCCAAAAATTTTCTTTTTTTGATGCTTCAATATTATTCAGGTTTCCAATAACATTTATACTACTAACTCTCTTAGTAATTTTTGAAGTCAATGGTTTAGTCCTGCTTCTGATTTTCTTTTTAACAGCACTGACAGCGCACAAAATAATTATTATAATAAGTATTAAAATCAAAAGTTCAATACCGCATTTAATGACGTTTAATTCTCTGTAATCTAAAACCATTAAGCCGGATTCCGTCGCAGTAAAAGTAAGAATACTGCCTGATTTTTCCGCATCTTCAAACATATCAGGAATGCGGATATTTGATAGAGGTGAGAAAATATATTTAATTCGTATATCCGAGCACGGTGCCATTTGAGGTATTACATTTCCTATTGCAATTGTATCCTTAAATTCGCTTTCTCCGAAAGGAATCCATGAGTTATTGAATTCTATTTCATAAGATGTATTTAAAACTGCCTTCGAAAATTCGCCTATGTCATCAGCAAAAAACGAAGAATAGGTCAGCTCATAATAACGCATCCCGAATTCGTCATAGATGTTTAATACCGTTCCTTTAATTATTCTGCTTTTAAAAACTTTCTTGATTTTTTCGTGGAATTGTTCAGCTATAATAGTTGGAGCTGAGAAGGTTATAGTTTTCTGTTTTTTACCAAAAAGATTTGAAAAATCGTTGTTAATCTCTATCAGCGTGAATTTAAATCCTCTTTCATAACTTATTGAGATCAATCCTTGATTTTCAGCGCTTACTGACTCATCAGAAACTATAATATATTCATTTGAGCCCTTAACTTTTTTATAATATGACGGATACTCCAGCGAATACTCAAAATTTGGAGTATCGCGCATAAGCTCTGTCAGATCTATAAACTCAGTACGAATGACCCCGACAGTTGTATTATTTACAAAAGTTTCCTGCTCCGAAATATAGCTTGCAACATTTAAACATGTTATAGTGTCTGCTATGAGTTCAGTTAAGCTTTTCGCCTCAAAACGAACAGATATTTTGACAATGTTCAGATCAGATTCAGTTTTGCCGGCTTTCCCGACTTTATTAAAGCGCTCAGCCAACAATTCAGGCTCATCCTCATTGCATTTTGTTGTATCCAGTTCAACTGTAATTTTACGTGCAAAAACACCGTCCCCCTCTGTAGAGGAGATATTCAGTGAATCGACCTTTATAACAGATTCATTTCCGGGTCGTATATTTATCCGTTCATTTTCTGAATCGTAAATGCTTTCTCCGATTTTTATAGAGTTGCCCTCAACAGAAAATATATCAGAAAATGATTGTTCCGAAATAAGTCCTGAAGATTCAAGCTTCGATTCGAGAAAACCTAACATATCCAACGCAGAAAAATTTTCGAGCAGAAGAAGTCCGTCTTCATTCGAATAAATTACTGTGGGGGAATATGACAAAAGTTCAGATAATTTTCCTGAATAATCATTGTATGATACAAAATCGAATGCGAATGAAACATTTACATTTCTGTTTTCCGCAGACAATGTATATTTAAGCCACGAGGGCGAATTACTTCGAAGCAATATGTCAAGAGCAGATCTTCCGCCGCTGATAAAGTTTTCAAGGTCAGATTTATCTACAGAATATGTAACAGAGCGATTCCCCGCAAATTCCTCGAAATCCTCCGCAAACGCAACGATCATGCCGGAAAGCATAGTTGACAAAGCGGTCAAAAGCACCAAGGCTATGCACAATACTCTTTTCAATATCATATTCATGCCTCCCATCAAACTATGTCATATCTATACAATACTATCGAAGTCGAATCGTTTGGCATCGTATAGAAATAGATCCTGTTATTCATAATAGTCATGCCGCAATCGGTCAAATTATACGGTATTTCACTGAGAGTAAAGGTTCTGACAACCGATAGATTACCAAAATCTTCCGACATGGTATACAATATAAGTTCGGTGTCGGTCTGATCAAAGAAGTACCAATTTCCTCCGTTGCTTTGACACAATGTAAAGAAAGCTTGATCGCTGTAAACCTCCGCAACATCAATTCGGCTTCCGTCTGTGCCCTTATACAATACTATTTTATAGGGGGCACCGTCAGAATTATTATTCAAGGTTGTAAAAATTCCCGCAGACCTAGAATTCCAGCCGCTGATTCCCTCTGTGAGAACATGTGAGCTTTTGTCTTTTGACATCCAGTATATTTTTTCAGCAGTTCCACGCAAATAACCGCTGGATATCATTTTTGCAGCTTTATAATAGGATCCTTGATCGGAAAGAAAATAATTTTCTATTTTCGGTGACGAGCCATAATTTGCAATGATATCTCCCGAATCATTCAGCAGATAATAATAATTTGTATATCCAAACAGAGCCGCAAACGCGTCATCGCTATTAGATGTCACAACATGAAAATCATTTCCCTGCTGCTCCATAAATTTTACATTTTGACTAAATGTTTCAAATACACTTTCTTTTTGATAACCTCTGTCATAGCGATTGATAGTTCTCTGGTCAAAGGATGAGACATAATATATATATGTTTCATCTATAGTTAGGCAATTTGCCACATCTTCAAGTATTTTTTTGCCGGTATTGCCATCCTTTGTCAATCTATATATATCATAAACACCGTTGTCATTTTTCTTCATCAAATATAGATATGTCTCGTCTATACCGCATATTGAAAAGAACCCTTCATTGTATATCACACTGCGATACCCGTCAATCTCTTTTGCAAGGTTGCCATCGGTATCCTTATAGTAAATTGCCTCACTGTCACTTGCCGTAACAGATGAATAGCTCATAATTCCCGGTATATAACGAGTCGGGCTCTTTGTTCCCCACTCGGCAATAGTTATATCCTTGAGTGTTCTGCTGTAGTCAATAGTATGGCTTGCTGAGATAAATAGAAAATTTAATTTGGTTTTCAATTTTACATTGAGTTCCAATAATTTGCAATAAACTCTCATATAGAAAGAACCGGATATTCCATTTTCAGATTTCGGAGCATTTTTTTCCCAGCCAAGCTTGATATTTCCTTCAGCTTCTGCACCAACCTTTGCAATAGCAAGTTCAACTATATTCAAATTAAACACATAAAGAGACAGAGATGCTCCCAAACAAGCGTCCGCATCTCCACTAAGCTCAGCTTCAAATCCACCATTAAATTTGGGACTGCCATTAGATGAATTATCCCAAACCCATTCGCCATCCTTTACAATTTCGCTTTTGCATGTAAATTCATAGTTGTAGTTTAAATAGGCAGTTGCGCCAACACTGATGTTACCGTTTATGTCTATATAAATAATGGCACCAACTGTTATCGGGACAGCGCCTGTTAAAGCTCTGATTGCCTGATTACCTCCCAAAACATCAGTTACAACTGTTCCATTATAACCAATGAATGCAAGGGGGAAGAGCTTTTCCTTTAAGCCTTGCAATTTAACAAAGTTAAGCGGAACTGTTAGCTCTGTTGTTTTTCCGCTCAATTGATATTTAAAACTTGATTTAAGACTTGCTTCAGCAAGAAAATTACCGTTTGCAGTTATTGACAGATCATCAATACCGTTTCCGTTTAAAATGTCCCAATCATAATTAACATGAAAATCGATACTTTCAAGACCCAGTTTTCCCTCAATCGTTAAAGAAGGCTCGATTTTATTTTCGGCAAAAACCGGAGGATTGCACATATAGCAAGGATCATATGCTTCATCTATTGCTTCAGATAGAGAAATTTCAATTTTGCTTCTTCCAACGCATGGACAAGTATCTCTATGATAACAGTTTCCCGTTACTGTTGTATACACAGTTACCATTGAGCCTTCAACAGAATTATACTGCTCAAAAAATTCAGGCTTATTCTTCAAGTTAAAAGCCTTAAGTAAGTCAAGTTCATATTCAAAAAGCAAACCTTCAAGCTTTTTGGATTCTGTAGCCAGAGGAACGATTTGTGCTCCGGAGCTTGCAACAGATAATGTCGATGCTGTTTTATCTTCGGAAATCTGATATGTAGGTTTGGTAAAATGTGATGATACGTCATTAACTTCGGTTACATTCACGCCTTCAATGGTTTCTATCTTCGCAATATTATCATTTGTCATAACCTGCGAATATTCAAAATCAAGAACATCAAACACTTCATCAACCATCGGTGTTTCAATAAAATATGTATTTTTATCGCCGTCAGCGGTGATATTAGATATTTTTCCGATATATATTTCGCCGAGCGGAGTATCCTCTGAACCATCTAAATAAAAAATATCTCCAATTCCCAGATTTGATAGCTCGGTTTCTTCATCAACCTCCATGTAAAGTCCAAAATTTGTTATTGTTACATTGCTGATTGAATCATTGATATCATCAGCCACATCTTCGGTGAAAACTGACACATTTTGGCTCAACACAGCCGTAGCTTCATCAGATCCATCATCTGAATCATCTTTGTCAACTCTCTCCAAAGGCTCATTCTCCGAATCTTTTTGATCTTGTGTAAGATCGTTTACCACGGCTTCGGCCTGATAAGTGATAGCGAAAAATCCAGCCAAGCTGCCAGACAAAATGGCACAAGTCAATACAATAAGCAAAATTCTTTTTACGGTCTTATTCGTTTTTTTTTCCATATCAATAATCCTCTGTTTATAAATTTAGTGTCAAAATATGTCTAATTATACGATAAATTCCTTTATAAATCAATATTAGTAGAAAATTTAAACCAATCTTTTAAATTTTCAAGAAAAGATTTTTGCCTTTCTCTTTTCCTTTTTATGGCTCTAAAAGTTCCACCATTCGGAAGTATTTCCACCAATGCGGCGTGCGTTATAATTCATGAGCACTTTTCTGCTCGTGGTTCGTCCGTAAGAGTCCTTTTTGGTCGCCGAGATCAGCTTGCCGGTATTATAACAAAATCCGGTCACAGCGTTATCGGGATATATCTTTCCGTCAGCGTTTTTCTCATATACCGGCTCGGTAACCTGATCAAGATCGCCTGAAATAATCTGAACATTTGTCAGACGGTTGCTTGAATCGAAAGTATTATAAATCCGAGTAGAATTGTGGGTTTCCTCTATGACATTATCGAACCCATCGTATTTATAATTATACTCTATCTCCTCACAATTGTCAATATTTTAAAATAAACAAAGAGGACAGGCAATTTGGACCTGTCCTCTTGTTTGCATAGAAATTAGCAATTCAATTAAGATTTGTATTTTCGATTATCAAATTATAATTTGAAATCATTTTTCCACTATTAAAAAACTCAACGTAACCATCCTTAAAAACAAATTCATAATATATGCCCGGAGATTCAGGAAACATATAATTTCCATCTAAAACCGCAGTATTCTCATTTAGGAATGTTGCTCCACTTGAAAGGAAATCATGATCCGTACCTTTTCGTTTTAGCCTAAAACTAATATTGTTATTATTATAATACAAGATAGTTAAATATTCAAATTCATTTTCATATACTTCAATTTTTGTGAGTTTTTGACTCAAATTCAAACAAATAACATAAGAAATTATTGCCCCAACAATAATTGAAACTATAATAAAAACACATAACAATAACCTTTTATTCATACTACCACCTTTATACATATTCGAATAACAAAAACAAGTTTTAGCAATCACTTTTTTTAGTTCTTTTGGAATACTTCTCAAAAAACTTTTTCCATGCATTATATGCTGAATTGGGAATGATGTACGATTCTAATCCTCTCATTTCATATCTGTTTTTGAAATCATAATTTGAATAGTCACCTAAAAAAAGCGCCTTAATACACGTTTGAACACAATTTCTTGTCATCAAATAATACTTTTTTCCGCTCAAAGATTTTAGATAATTAAAAGCATCGGAAAAATCGCCCTCTATATAAATATAGTTTTTCAAACCTTCCGTTGAGTGTGGGAACGAGGAGTTCGAAACCATATTCAATATTGTATCAAAATCTGCAATTTCACCCTCTCCAACAGATTCAAAACAATAATATGAATCGGTTCCAAGAATCAATTTCATTTTATTGGCAGTTGATTTTGCACCCCAATAAAAATAGTACCATATTCCAAATTCATTTTGAATCAATAAACTTGTATGACCAAATCCACCAGCACTATCAGGATATTGAAGCCATATAGCATCCTCACCGGAAGGATCCAGCAAATTAACTGGATTATTGATGCAATATGCAAACATATTGTTTCCAAAAATACCTTGTCCGGTAGAAACATATACATCCGCATTGATGAATCTGCCGGTTTCGGGGTCGTAATAGCGGCTGTTGAGGTAGTATAGAGCGGTCTCAACATCGTAGTAATAACTGCGATATCGAATGGGATTGATTTCAGAGATGCCATTGATATCTTTTACTATGGTGCATCTGCCCCATGCGTCGTATTTATATTCGGCGCACTTTGTTCCCTGCTCATCGTAGACTGCAATTACATCGCCCTGAAGATTCTTTCTGTAGAAATAATATTTCTCGTCATAAATCAGCTCACCGTTTTCGTCATATGTGAAATTGGTTCTGTAATTGAAGCCCAGAATGCCCGACGCATCATAGATAAAGGTCAATTTGCTTCCGTCAGGTCTTATCTCTCGGAGAAGCTTGTCGCCTTCATATTCATACCATGTCTCATTCTTGCGGTAACGCTTTCCGCCCGCATCATAGTAAAATGTGTGATAGCCAAATGTTTTGAGCTGTCTGACCTTATCCCATGTGAGGTCGTATCCAAAATATTTAGTTGGATTTCCGAGCTCGTCATAGGTGATCGTCCTATCATCAACAGATACCAGTCTATCCTTCCAGGCGGTCGTTTCATATGTGTAGGTCTTTGTGTCGATTATCTCGCCAAGTTCCTCAATGGAATATGGATAAATCTTTTGGCATAGTATATTCCCTGCTGTATCGTATTCATAGACATATGTAGTCGCAAAATCATTGTTATCCTCTCGGACAAGCTGATTCATTGCGTCATATGTATAACGAACCAAAAGAGTTCCATTTTTGTGAACGCGGGTTATATTTCCGTTGTTGTCATATTCATAGGAAAGATTTTGTATGCCGTCTTCGCCGTAGGTTTGAGTGATACTGTTTACAAGTGATGTAAGACGAGTTCCGCCTTCCTCTGCTGAAGCATAGTAACCGTATTCATC
>JAZOAL010000039.1:0-9656 GCA_045595425.1 Eubacteriales bacterium | reverse complement strand
AGTCCCATAAAGGACAACTTTTTATCAGAAAACACATTCAACTCTAAACTAACTTTCAATAAACAAACGCAAGCGAACTGCGATTATCGCTCAGGGCAATCGATCACCGCTGACGAAAGCAGTTTGCGGCCACACTGACCCCTTTTGCCCCCGTGCTCTTTGGGGGCAAAAAGGGAATGGCGATGTGATCACAAGCACCCTTGAGAGCCGCAGTATTGCGGCTCGATCAGGTGCGCGGATCTCTCAAGGGAAGAGAGTACCCAGAGGGAAACCGCAAGGTGTCCCTCTTGGGAGCGTTTTGCTTCCTTTGGGGCGGGCCAAAGGAAGCGCCACGCGGCGGGAGCGCATCTGATAGTAACTTACCGTCGGAATATAATTCAGAATGGTGACGTTATCACTCTATATGTAATTACTCTGATTTGAAAATTTAGAGTGATATCAAAGAGATCATGCTGTTCCTTTCTGAACTGTAAACTAACATCCTTTCTCTGCGCTCACGCCGCGCGGCGCCCCATTTCTGGCCTTGGCCCCAGAAATGGGGGAAAGAACGCCACGCAAAAGGGAAACCAAGTTTTCCCTCTTGGAACTCCCTTCCTTCGAGAGATCCGCGCGCCTGATCGAGCCGCACTGCTGCGGCTCTCAAGGGCGCTTGTGATCACACCGCCGTATCCTTTTTGCCCCCAAAGAGCACGGGGGCAAAAAGGGCTTGTGCGGCCGCGAACTGCTTTCGTCAGCGGTAATTGATCGTTCGGAGCGATAATCGCAGTTCGCTTGCGTTTGTTTTTTTGAAATTAGTTGGAAATCGGTGGGTTTAAAAATTTTTTGTCTTTTTTTGAAAAAAGTATTGACAAAGCGATTCGGACATGCTATAATACTCCTGTTAACCTAAGACAGCAGGTTTCCGTAAAGGCGGCGCAAGCAGCTCTCCTGCCGAGGAACGATTTATAACTTTGAATATTTGTTTTTTGTTATATGATCTTTCTTCGCGCGCGCTTTTTTGAAGCAAGCCTTTGCGGAGAAAGATTTTTTATATTGCTAAGTCTGATTTTTCACAATGGGAGGTGAAATAAAATGCCCAGTAATGCAATACTCGAACAGAAGAGACAGACCGTAAGCGAGCTGGCAGAGCTTCTGAAGAACTCTCCCGCGGGCGTACTCGTAAACTACAGCGGTATCACCGTTGAGGACGATACAAAGCTCCGCGCGGCACTCAGAAAGGCCGGCGTTAAGTACATGGTCATGAAGAACACTCTCACAGGCAGAGCTTGTGAAGAGGTAGGTCTCGGCGAAATGAAGCAGTTCCTTTCCGGTATGACAGCTATCGCGATCAGCGAAAACGATCCCGTAGCTCCCGCAAAGGTAATGAAGGAATACGCTGAAAAGATCGAATCCTTTGAGATCCTTGCAGGTTATCTCGATGGCGCGGTTGTTGATAAGAACACCGTTCAGGCTCTCGCTGATATCCCCTCCAAGGAAACCCTTATCGCAAAGATGCTCGGAAGCCTCCAGTCTCCTCTTTATGGACTGGCTTATGTGCTCCAGGCAAAGATCGACAAGGAAGAAGGCGGAGAGGCAGCAGAGGCTTAATTCCTCGCTTCTCGCACAAATCTATGCGCCCTTATGCGGCGTAATTTAAAAGAAAAAATATTCTATTATTATTTTCGGAGGTAGATTAAAATGGCTACAGAAAAGACAACCAAAATCCTTGATGAAATCAAGGAACTTACTATTCTTGAACTCTCTGATCTCGTAAAGGCTCTTGAAGAAGAATTCGGCGTATCCGCTGCTCCCGTTGCTGCTGTTGCAGTTGCAGGCGGTGCTGCCCCTGCTGCAGGTGCTGAAGAGAAGACCGAATTTGACGTTGAGCTCACATCCTTCGGTGCTAAGAAGCTCGATGTTATCAAGGTTGTTCGTGAGGTTACAGGTCTCGGACTTAAGGAAGCTAAGGAACTCGTTGAGGGTGCTCCTAAGACTCTTAAGGAAGGCGTTTCCAAGGACGAAGCTGAGTCTCTTAAGAAGACTCTCGAAGAGGCCGGCGCTACTGTTACAATCAAGTAATTTTAAAATTACTGATTCTACTTGCTGTACATCAAGGGCTATCGCATAAGCGGTAGCCTTTTTTGTATAAATATTTTCAATATCCACACAAGCTCCGGGCGCAGTTCGCGGCAGCACTAACCCTTTTTGCCCCCGTGCTCTTTGGGGGCAAAAAGGGTTAGATAAAAATCCCATCAATTTTTGAAGTGAACCTCAAAAGTTAGATGCTTTTGAAGTGCATATCAAAATTGATGGGTTTTTTACTGTTTTTTTGGCGTCGTTCCTTCAAAATTTTTAATAATCACTGCCGATATCAAAGAGTTTTTCGATCTCCCGACGAAGGGCGGGGTGCTCATCGAGCTCGGGGTCGCTTTTCAGAAGCGAATGGGCAGCGGTGAACGCCGATGTGAGCAGCTCACTGTCATTGCACATATCTGCAAGACGGAAACGAAGTCCCCCGCTTTGACGGATACCGCCTCCGGCGGCACTTTCAAGAAAATCGCCGGGACCGCGCATGGCAAGATCCTTTTCGGCAATGGCAAATCCGTCATACATATTCTTCATGGTGTCAAGACGGGCTCTTGCTCTCTCACCGTCACTGTCGGAAACCAGAACGCAATAGCTCTTCCTTTTTCCGCGTCCAACGCGTCCCCTAAGCTGATGAAGCTGGGAAAGTCCAAATCGCTCGGCATTTTCAACAATCATAAGACAAGCGTTTGGGACGTTCACTCCAACCTCTATGACTGTGGTAGAAACAAGGATATCGGTTTCATGGGCGGCAAATCTCCGCATCACCAAGTCCTTTTCCGAAGCCCTCATCTTTCCGTGAACAAAAGCCACTTTAAGCTCGGGAAAACGCTCTGCAAGCTCCTTTGCATATTTCACCGCGCTTTTCAGCGGCGGTACGCTCTTTTTTTCATAAATATCAAGATCAAACACCCCGTTTGAGGGAATATCATTCATAAGTATATCTCCCTCGTCCTCATCATCCTCCGCCTTTTCCTCAACGGCAGGGCAGACAACATAAACCTGTCCGCCCTCTCCCGTCAGCTTGCGGATAAACCCACAGAGTCGCTCACGATAGCTTTCATCAACCGTAAAAGTATCAACTCTCTGTCTGCCGGGGGGCATTTCATCGATCAGTGAAAGATCGAGATCCCCGTAGAGAGTCAGCGCAAGAGAACGGGGGATCGGGGTTGCGCTCATAACGAGCATATGGACGCACCTTCCTTTTTCGATCAGTGCCGAGCGTTGCTTTACGCCGAATCTGTGCTGTTCATCAGTGACAACAAGTCCAAGACTCGCAAAGGAGACCCCTTCGCTTATAAGGGCATGTGTTCCGATCACGATATCGGTTCTCTTTTCCATATCCGGCTCGGAAAGGGAATCGTATATTTTCTTCTTTCCCGCAGGAGTAGTGGAGCCCGTCAGCAGACAAGCTCTTATACCGAGACGGGAAAACAGTGGTTCAAGATCATTATAATGCTGACTTGCAAGTATCTCTGTGGGTGCCATAAGTGCCGCCTGCATTCCGTTTTTAACAGCAATCAGCATAGCCGCCGCCGCGCAAACCGTTTTGCCGCATCCAACGTCTCCCACGAGCAATCGCTTCATAGGCACTTCGCTTGCCATATCAAGACGAATCTCATCGATTGCCCTCTCCTGGGCACCCGTCAAAGAATAGGGAAGCAGGGCGGTGAGGGAAGATATATCTCCGTCCGTGCAGGGCTTTGCACCAATTTTTCCCAAAAACCTTCTGCCCGAAAGAGAGAGACCGAGGGCAAAAAAGAAAAATTCCTCGAATATCAACCGTTTCTTTGCAGCACAAAGATCTGCAAGCGACTTTGGCGCATGGATATTTTTGATGGCAAAGCTTCTGCCGCAAAGCCCGTTTTTTATCTGCATTTCCGAAGGTATCGGATCGCCGCCGAAAGAGCAGGCGGACATCAGCTCCATTGCCTCTGCCGCCAGCTTTGACATGAGGTTTTGCGTCAGCCCCTGTGTAAGCGGATAAATAGGCACAAGGGGGGGAAGCTGATCGGGTTCACTCCTTACAAGCTCCGCCGCAGGAGAGGTCAGTGAGAAAACATCCTTTCCCGAAGCCCTCGCTTTCCGCTCTACCTTGCCGTAAAACCTAAAAACATCTCCCACCGAAAACTTATCGGCAAGATAATCCTGATTAAAATATGTTATCTCCGCCGTTGCGCTTTCGTCGTATGCCCTGAATTTCAGCAGAGACATTCCCCTGCGGATAAGAGCCTTTTTCGGGGCTGTTGCTATAACGAGGCAAATTGCTTGCTTTTCTCCGTCCGCCGTTTCTCTCAGCAGCTTTATATCCCCTCTGTTCTCATATGAACGAGGATAGAGCCGCAAAAGCCCTCCTGTGGTCGTGATACCCATTCTTTTCAGTGCTTCGGCGCGGGCAGGTCCAACATTTTTCAGCTTTGTAACCGATATTTCCATATCGTTTTTCATGATCTCTGCCTCCTTTTTCGGTTTTTTGCGAAAATTATTCGCCGGAATATCTGAAAAACTCATTTAAACAATAATTTATCGGGAAGTTTGTAGTGTGATGAACTAACATAGTGTGATGAACGAATATTAGCCTTCCCCAGCGGGGAAGGTGTCTCGGCGCGGTGACTATATTTAGAGCGAATACATTGTTCGCCGAGACGGATGAGGAGATCATCCTACTGTTTGTCTATGGGTTAGATGATCTACTCATCCACCACTGCGTGGTCCCCCTTCCCTGCAAGGGAAGGGGGACAATCATCCTCACGCACCGCTAAATTATTGTTTTAACAGAGCTTTTTCAAAGCAGATCATTATAACCTCAAAGCCTAACTACATTTGCCTTTGTCATTGCGGACTCGCGCGTATGGCAGGAAAAGAGCAGACATTGTATGCCGTTTCCGCAATACTCGGCGAGCATTGAAAGCACCGCCGCCGCGCGGCTGTCATCTATTTGGGAAAGGACCTCATCCAGAAGAAGCGGCGGCTGTTCGATACGGTAGAGCACCGATATAAGCGCAAGGCGCACAGAAAGATACGCCGCATCCCTCGTGCCCGCGCTGAGGGCTTCTATGGGTCTTGTAGCTCCATCGGCATTTACCGTTATGGAAAAGTTAGGGGTTATGCCAAGCTCGCTATATTTGCCCTTCGTTAGAGCGCTCATTATCTCTCCTGCACGTGCGCGCAAACGGGGAGTGACATTTTTTCGCATTGACTCCGCCGCCTCTTTTATAGCTTCTGAAGCAAGAGAGAGCGCGTCATGGAGCTCGGTCTCCTCTTCAAGCCTTTTTTCTGTTTCACTCAGAAGAGCCTCGGGTTTCAAGGGATTTTCCGCTGTGGCACGCAAACCGATCAGCTCTCTGTCATAGAAATATTTTTTCTGCTCTGCCGATTCGGTCTTGGATTTGAGAAATTCATATTCACGGCGAAGCATTGTTATATTAACGCTGCCAAGCTTTTCAAGAAGCTCCGGTGTCAGTGAGGCGCGAAGCGAATTTTCGTCAAGCTCCGAGACCTCTTTTTCTCTCTCATGGAAAACTGCCTTATATTTTGCCATATCCTTTTCGAGCTCGGCAAGTGCCTTTTCAAGCTCTGCCGAGCTTGAAAGAACCTCGGCTGTGAGTGAGGATATCTCTTTAGGCTCCGAATCATCTTTCGGTTCTTTTCCAACCTTACGAAGAAGAGAAAATAATACCTCTCGGCTTTCTTCAAGCCTCAAATCGGAAGCTCTCAGATCAGCATTTGCCTTTTCAAGCTCGGATATGCGCGCATCGTGCAGATCCTTTGCGGAAATACATTCCGAAAGATAGCTGTAAAGCTCCTCTGCATTGCTGTTTTCCGATAGTTCAAACTCAAAACAGATCGCCTTTGCTTTTTTACGATTCTTTGACGAGCTTACAAGACAAATAACTGCCGTTATCGCAAAAACTGCCGTTATCCCAATAAAAATATACGCAAAAAGCGGTTTTTCAAGGAAAGCAAAAGGAATTGGCAAATTCGGAGGTAGCAGGGCAAATGAGCAAAGAAGTGCTCCAACACCAAATGCCGCAAAAACACCGCAAATAACCGTTAAAACAAGGCAAACTATCCCAAAAGCAAGACGGCTCTTTGCTTTCTTTTTTGCCGCGCCGTAATCGGAAGAAACGGCTTCCGCTCCGCCAAGCTCACCGATCTTATTCAGGTGCTCTTCCTTATATTTCTCGGCAGGAACATTCCTTTCGGCCCTCTCCACCGCCTTCTTTCTTGCGCTGTGATCCTCAAAGGCTCTGAGATAATCCTTTTCCGCAAGTGCAAGCTCTCTCTGATATGCACCGTCGGGAACAAACCCAAGGCTGCATTTTTCCGCCTTTAGAGCGGCAATGGCGGTTTCTATGCTTTCGATCCTCGCCTTTGCACTGTGGAGGCTCTCAAATCTGATAAGCTGCTGCTTGCGGTCATATGCCTCGCAAAGCTCTCGGTTCTCCTCCAGCTTTTCGCGAAATTCGGCGCATTTTTTGCCGAGATTTTCATATGACGCCTCATAATCCATGATCTGCATTGCCTTTTGCTTTGCGCTTTCAAGACGGGCGCGAAGCCCGTCGCGCTTAACGGTCAGATCATATATCGATCCCGCCTGCTTTGATTTGTGGAGAAGCTTACGGCGGATAGAATCTATCCTGCTCACCGCTTTTTCCGTGTTAAGGGTCTCATCCGCCGAAAGGAGGAGATTTTCAAGGGCACTGCCAAGCTCGCCGCCGTCAAGATTTGTGCATCCAAGCTGTTTTACACACGCCGAGCTCTCAAAAACCGCAAGCGGAACACCAAGAAAAAGCTCTCCCGGAACCTCTCCCTTATAAGCAGGCGTTCCGTCCTTCAGATCGATAATAACAACCTTCTCGCCGCGCGTACCCTCCCTTGCACTGCGCTCAATGCGATAATCACCTTCAGCCGTTCTTATAGTCATCGATCCTGCCGCAACACCGTTTTTCCAGGAAAAGCTTCTCTCCTTCTCGCTCACAACATCGCCTGAGGAGCGGCGGGGAAGCCCATAAAGAATGAACTTTATAAAGGAAAGGATCGTACTCTTTCCCGATTCGTTTTCGCCTTCAATTATGTTGAGCCCCGACGAAAGATCTATCACTCTGTCGCTTATGGAGGCATATTCAACAATATTTAAACTCAATATCTGCATAATTATGCCTCACTTTCTTCGTCATTTTCGATTTCGCCCGGCAAAAATACCGAAAGCTCTCTGCCTTCAAGTGCCGCAAGACCTATCCGCAGAGCTGTTCCGGCAAGGGTGCGCTCACTCTCATCACCTGCGTTCATCCTCTCCTTGAGAGTTCTGTAAAATTCACCTCGAATGGTGATGTCTCTCTCAAGAGTCTCGCTGTTTTCAAGCGGCAGGGTATTGTCCTTCACCTCAATATGATCGACCGCAAAGGAGCATTTGCGCGCGATCAGTGCAGTATTCGGGGAAAAATTCATGTCAATAAACCCTTCAAGTATAACGCGAAGAGCATTATTTGCCCCATACCCCTTTTCCGAAATGACCTCACGTATCGCCTCCGCGATCTCTTCATCATTTCTCATATATGTAACATTCTGCCTTATGATCTCAAAGGAATAACCCGAGAAAGACAGCTTTTCTGTCTTTACATCTGCTCGCTCGCCTGTCTCAAATATAGAAACGGACAGTGCACCGCCCCTGCCTGTCTCATCGAAGGCTCTGCCCTCGGCAACACCGCTGTATGCGCAGACACAGCTCTCCGTTCGCATGACCTCCATATTCCTATGAACATGTCCGAGAGCGGCATAGGTAAAGCCTGCCTGCTCTATATCCGCGCCCGTCATCGGAGCATAGGGGGAAAGGGGGGCATTCAGCTCTGTGTGGGCGCAAAGAAGGTTTATGCGGTCCCCGTCTGTAACCATTCCGCCAAGGGGATTTGAACGGTACACCGAATCGGTGAAAGCGTAACCGTAAACGCTCACGCCGAGATTATCAAAATCAAATCTCTCTGTCTTTTCGGAAGTGAAAATATGTACATTATCCGAAAAAGTGATACAGCTATAAAGACTGCCCTTTATATAGGGATCATGGTTTCCCGGAGAAATGACAACGGGGCAGGAAAGAAGCTCAAATTCGCTCTTTAAAAGAGCCGCGGTCTCCTCGGTTACAAAGCCACAATCATAAAGATCCCCGGCAATGAGAACAAGATCGTAGCCAACTTCTCTCACATGGCGCATCATTCGGCGGAAAACCTCACGAAGACGGCTTCTGCCTTTCTCACTGCGTCTGATATCTCCTCCCGAAAAAGGACTGTCAAGATGCAGATCGGCGATATGGAATATTTTTATCATATATACCTCTTTCAGAATCGTTCTTCCTATAATTATAACATCTAAATGAGCTCTGTTCAAGTATTTTTCAAAAAATTAACGGCAAAGACCTGCGGATAAGCACTTTTTTTCCCTCTGCGGCATAAAAATAGAATAAAAAGACAAAGGGGGACTCCGATGTTACTTATAAAACCTTATAACCGTGAACGTGCCGTTGAATACGCACGACGCTGGGCGCTCGACCGCAATCCTCTTTTCACAGATTTTACAGGGCTGGGAGGTAATTGTACAAATTTTGTCTCGCAAAGTATTCTTGCCGGAAGCTGTGTTATGAATTATACTCCAACCTTTGGCTGGTATTATGTTTCCTCCACCGATAGAGCTCCTTCTTGGACCGGAGTTGAATTTTTCTATGATTTTATGACAACAAATGAAGGTGTCGGTCCTTTTATGAGCGAGGTAAGACGCCGCGACGTTGTTCCCGGAGACGTAATACAGCTTGCTAATGAAGAGGGGGATTTTTACCACACGCTGATGGTAACGGGCATTGAAGGTCAGGCTATTCTTGTTTCCGCACAGTCTGACGATGCCCTTGACAGAAGACTCAGTACATATAACTATGCCTCACTGCGCTATCTTCGCGTTGACGGCGTTAGGGTTGAATATCCGGATGATACCTGCTTTGAAGGACTTTTCGATGGCACCGCTCTTCCAATTCGCCCAATGTAATCAAAGCCCGACTTTTCTCTCTCAAAACTAACCTTCAAAACAAAGCGAACTGCGAGTTTTCATCGCCCCCGTCGATGTGTAAACTAACTTCCCAAAACAAACAAAGCGAACTGCGATTATCGCTCTAAGCAATCGATCACCGCTGACGAGAGCAGTTCGCGGCCGCACTGACCCTTTTTGCCCCCGTGCTCTTTGGGGGCAAAAAGGGGATGGCGGTGTGATCACAAGCACCCTTGAGCTCTGCATACTTGCAGAGCGATCAGGCGCGCGGGGCTCTCAAGGGAAGGGAGTACCCAGAGGGAAACCGCAAGGTGTCCCTCTTGGGAGCGTTTTGCTTCCTTTGGGGCGGGCCAAAGGAAGCGCCGCGCGGCGGGAGCGCATCTGATAGTAACTTACCGTCGGAATATAATTCAGAGTGGTGACGGTATCACTCTATCTGTAATTACTCTGATTTGAAAATTTAGAGTGATATCAAAGAGATCATGCTGTTCTCTTCTGAACTGTAAACTAACATCTCCAAAAATGTAACTTACAGTTAAGAGAATATTCAGAATGATAAC
>JAZOAL010000038.1:0-32203 GCA_045595425.1 Eubacteriales bacterium | reverse complement strand
TGCTTTTGCACACAAGCTTCAAGCACAAACCGAAGCAAACATTGTGTTTATGATTATACATGAGAGCAAAACAGTTATCACCGAGCGAAGCAATACAGAAGTATACTCATATCGAAGCATCTCTGCGAAATCTCTTTTTGCAAGTCCTACGCGAAGATAGATTTTCTCTGTTTCACGGCGGCGAAGATTCTGAAGTCTGACCATGGAAAAAGTCTGAATAATACCGATAACGGTCAAAACAGCAAAGCCTCCCGAAAAAAACGCCGCCACCTCACGCGCTATTGCCAAAACCGCGGAAAAAGTATCAATACCGTCATAAGGATTTGCATCAACGATGATATCCATCCTTCCGATATAAATAAAAAGCATTATTCCCAGAAAGGGATAGAGAACCGAGGACGCAAAGGAAAAAGCAATTTTTCGGTAAACTGCCGCATGATAATCAACACTTTTTTTCGCAAGCTTTTTAAGAATATTCATGCTTCTGAAAGTATACGAATTTCTGTATCCGTGTCTCTCAAGCAAAGCTTTATTATTCTGTTTTCTGACAGATCGTATTACCGACAGCTTATAATCGGGGATCATATTCAAAATGACTATAAGAATCATTCCAACAAAAAATACCGCCAAAGCCAAAAGAAGATAGCTATGATCAAATTCGGCGGCGTTTCCGTAAAAAACACCGCTGAGTCTTTCCGACAGCAGCATTGCGGGAATGATGCCAAGAAAGGTTCCTATGAAGACAGGAGGAAGATAAAGTATAAGAAGCTCCGCCAAGATCAATCCATTCTTTTGATTCGGCACAGCACCGACACTCGAAAGAACAGCAATTATCTGGCGGTTATCTTCCCTTCTCATGCCAACATATGAACGGATAGTTATCAGCGTTATTAACAAAAGAAAGGCAACGGCAAGCCCCATGCAATCAAGCAAATTATCCACAAAATTCGAAATCGGTAAACCGCCATAGCCGCCTGAGCCTAAAAATGCCATTACCATTGCCGAAAAGAAAACAAAAAACGAAATCATAAGCATAAGAACAAATATTACCGAAACAAGCGATAAGCTTTTACCAAGATTTCGTTTTATTCTCCGAAGAGCTATTTTAGTTACAGGATCCATTTGATTTTCTCCTGTCGCCTGTTATTTTTCCGTTTTCAAGGGTAATCATGCGATCCGCGGCATCGGCAACCTCCCTGCTGTGTGTGACCGCGATAATAGTAATTTGCCATTTTTTATTCATTTCGCCTATTATTCGCAGAACTTCTCTGCTATTATCAGCATCAAGATTCCCCGTTGGCTCATCAGCAAGTATCAGAGAGGGACGTACAAAAAGAGCCCTTGCTATAGCAACTCTCTGCTGCTGTCCACCCGAAAGAGTATCGGGATAAGCATTTTGACGATTTGAAAGACCTATGGTTTCAAGTATCTCATTAAGCCAAATCTCATCGATCTCTCCGCCGTCAAGCTCTATCGGCAGTGTTATATTCTCCCTCACATTAAGCTCGGAGATAAGGTTATAAAACTGATAGATCACACCGATCTTACGCCTGCGGAGCAATGCCTTTTTCTTCTCACCGATTTTTGTTATATCTTCACCGTCGATTAGGATGCTTCCGCTGTCGGGTGTGTCGAGCCCGCCGAGCATATTGAGCAAAGTTGTCTTTCCCGAACCTGAGCTTCCCATAATGCTGACAAATTCACCGTCCCGCACCTTGAAGGAAACATCATCAAGGGCAGTTATATTTCCATCGAGAGTAGCGAATTGTTTTCGGAGCTTTTCAACGCAAATCATAAATTTACTCAAGATCCTTCTTTGTGGGTTTTATAACGATTTTTCCGCTGACTCCGAGATAATAGCCGAGAAATGCGGCAAGAACCCCCGGAATGATTATGACAAAATAAGAGATTGGATAAATTCCCAGCGTATTGCCCCCTACCTTTATGGCGAGAAGGCCCAGATATTCGCCGCTTATAAGCTTCATAGCCAAATTAAAGAACCCGTCTATGCTTCCTTGTGTTGCTTCGATGCTGTGAAAAACAGCATAGCCTACAGCCAACACGAAATTCGGAACGCTTGCAAGCAGTCCCATATAAAGCCCCGTGAGATTATTTCTTTGGAACCTACCCAGATCTATCTTCTCCTTGTCTGAAGCACCTTGTCTGAAGCAAAGCTCGGCTACCATAAACATAAAAAACAGTATTGAAAAAACGCTTGACGCAATCGCCAAAGGCATATTGTCATTTGCAAGTCCGAGAGCAACAGCAAAAGCAAACAGCGAGATTGCGATCTGATCAACAAAAATACGGACGATACCGTAAGAATATTTTTTCCAAAATTCTTTAAATTCCATCATTTCATAAGCTCCCCTTTTTGATGTAATAATTATATAGCATAAACACAAAAATCGCAAGTAAAAACGGAAAATTTACATTTTATACACTTCTCCGCCGTTTTTTATGATATATTATATTGTAGCCTTTAGAAAGGAGCCGACATATGCCATACACTATTGATCTGACCGAATTTTCTCCGACACTGCGCGAATTTGCATCATATAAATCAGCCATTCAAAACTGTTCGCAGAAAACCGTAAGCGAATATATGACCGATCTGCGAACCTTTTTCAGATACATAATCGCGACCAGAAAAGGAATATCCCTTGATTCCGAGGATTTTCTGAAAACAGATCTTTCGTCTGTCGATCTCGAGCTGATAAAAAGCATCACATCCGTCGAGATATACAGTTTTCTAAAATACGCAAATGATGAAAGAGGCAACACCGCCGCCGCAAGATCAAGAAAATTATCCGCTATCAAGGCTCTTTATAGGTATTATGTCAACAGAAAGCATGATTTCAAGGAAAATCCGACCGCTGACATCGAATCTCCGAAAAAGAAAAAATCTCTGCCAAAGGTTCTGTCACTTGACGAAAGTCTGATGCTTCTCGAAGCCGTAAAAAATGACGAAATGTCTAGAACCCGCACGAGAGACTATTGCATAATAACTCTTTTTCTGAACTGCGGCATTCGTCTTTCTGAACTCGCGGGAATAAAGATCTCGGATATCGACTCGGGGCTTCAGTCTCTGCGTGTAACCGGTAAAGGAAGCAAGGAGCGCATAGTTTATCTGAACTCGGCGTGCAAAATGGCGCTTGGAGATTACCTTACGGAGCGTCTTGATGCAAAATACCGAGAGCTTGACACAAAAGCTTTATTTCTCAGCGGAAGGGGCAGAAATGACCCGATAAGCGTTAAGACGATTCAATGGATGGTCAAAAAATACCTTGACCTTGCAGGGCTTTCAAACAGAGGCTATTCTGTGCATAAGCTTCGCCACACTGCCGCTACCCTCATGTACCAATCGGGAAATGTTGATGTTCGAACCCTAAAGGACATTCTCGGTCATGAACAGCTTAATACAACGCAGATATATACCCACGTTTCAAATAAAAACATGGAGGACGCCATGGCGCAAAATCCGCTCTCCTCTGTAAAGCCTCCAAAAGTACCTGAGCTTAAAAAGATCAATGCTTCTGAAGATGAATCCGATTCTTAAAGCAGATAATTTGTCGAATATCTGAAAAATTGTGGATTTAAGGTGAAAAATTCGGTTTTCTGTTGATTTTTCGTTCTAAACATGGTATCATAATATGTGTTATTTCCGTGCCCGTTCTCATAGAATGTAATAACTAAAACAAGAGGACGGATCCATGACTGAAGAATACAGAAGCAAGCTTATTTCAAGAATTTCAAGACTGAATTACACAAATCATATCTATGTAAAAAGGACTGCTTTGCTTGTACTTCTCTGCGTTTTTGCTCTCTTTTTCGGATATCTTTCACATTTTCTTTTCATCGGAGATAAAGAGGGCATGGAGCTCATCTTCAAGGCTCATTTTTGCGGCTATTTTAAAGGTATGAGCACGCCGGACAGCATAAGAGCTGTCATCTCCTTTGCGTCTCCCGATTTCTTTGTCGTATCAGCCATCATGCTTTTGGGATACACGATGCTCTCGGGCATAGCCGGCAAGCTTCTGCTGTTTTTATACAGTGCGAGACTCGGCTGGTGCTTGACCTTTCTCTTTGATTTTCTTATAAACGACCCGAAGATCAACGGCGGCGCAAGTGCGTTTTTGCTCTTTGCTGTATGCAAGCTGATCATTATAGTTTCGCTTATTTTTTCTGCACTTCGAAGCGAAGATTTTTCTTATCGTTTCGGGGAAATATTCAGCAAAAACCGCCATCCATATATCGGAGCGCAATCGATAGCTCATATTAAAGGTATGGCAAGTACGGCGGGCTTTACCGCACTGATAAATACGATATATCTCATTTTTCAGAGCTTGTCGGGCTTTGCCCCTCTCTGAACGGAAAGGAAAAAAATGAATTTCGGACGAGACAACAATGAAAAAAAATTCTTGGGAGTTTTCAAAAGAAGAGAACCCAAAGAGCTGACCGAGGAAGAGATTGAGCGTGAAAAAAACGCGCCTCGAAATATAAGATTTTTCTTTAAACTGCTGAAGCGTAATTTTTCAAAGCTTTTGACTTTGAATTTTTTCATGATTTTTATGGCTCTGCCCCTGTTTCTGGCAATTTTCGTATATTTGCAAGGACCTACAACCCCCTCTCAGACAGGAGTTCTTGCTCCAACTCTCTTCGGCGTTGAACTGATATCTGATTCGCCCGCAGTTTCTCTTATGCAGACTATAAACGGCATGACAGTTCTACTGCCTGCAAGCGGTTCTTCGGTGTTCCCCATTATTGCGGTGATCTTGATCATTCTTGCAATAACATGGGGATGGCAAAATATCGGTGCAACATATATTCTGCGCTCAATGGTGCGCGGAGAGCCGATTTTCATGTGGTCAGATTTTTTCTATGCAATAAAGCGCAACCTGAGGCAGGGCTTTTTCATGGGTCTCATCGATTTTATCTGCCTCGGCGTGCTGACCTTTGATATCATGTATTTTTCCGGAATCTCGGGCAGCTTTGGCGAGGATATGATGTTTTTCTGTTCCATCGGTCTTGCCGTGATCTATATTATCATGCGCTATTATATCTACCTGATGCTGATAACATTCGATCTTTCGATATTCAAGCTTCTCAAAAACGCTTTGATATTTACGGCACTTGGAATAAAACGCAATATTGCCGGAACTCTCGGAGTTATCCTCATGGCTGTGATAAACTTCATTCTTGCAATACTGTTTATCCCCATGGGAATAATAGTTCCCCTTATTCTTCCCTTCGTTTATTTTCTTCCGTTTTCAGCCTTCATGACCGCTTATGCTGCTTATCCCAATATTAAAAAATACATGATAGACCCACAGATGTCTGCAGAATAATATAAAATCGGGGTCAACCTAAGGTCGACCCCTTTTCTCAGACATCCACAAGCTCACTGACAGTAACAAATTTGTATCCCCTTTCTATAAGAGCCGGGATGATCATATCAATGGCTTCGGGAGTTGGACTGTTTCTTCCGATATAATCGTGCATGAGGATTATATCTCCGCTCTTAATATTCGTCAAAACATTTCCCAGAATGGTTTCAGGTGGCAGATGCTCCCAATCACGTGTATCTATCGACCAAAGTATTATCGAATAATCCATTGATTTTGCTGTCATTTCAACATCATCGTCAAAAGCCCCTTCGGGGGGGCGAAACAAACGGGTACGATATTCATCTATCTCATAAATAGCGTCATCGCACTTTTCCAGCTCGCTTATGAGCTCACCGCTTTCCATTGCCCTAACACGATGGTGCGTATAGGTGTGATTCCCTATCTCATGACCTGCCGCATAGACCTTTTCAGCCGCCTCAGGATAATTTTCGATATTCTGACCGACAAAGAAAAATGTGGCTTTCACATTATATTTTTCAAGTATCTCAAGTATCCGATCGGTATAATAAGGATGCGGGCCGTCATCAAATGTCAGGGCTATTTTCATATCCATATTTTCAACACGGCGATAGGTTATCTGTGTATCCGAAGCACCGACGGGCAAGGACAAAAGGACAAGCACAGCGAGAAAAAGCACCGTTTTTTTCATGCTGTCAGTTCATCCATGCTCCCGAAGCGATAGCCGGCGGCTTTCAGCTCACGAATCACGTCTCCCATTATCTCTGCATTGGTTGCGGAGGTTGGATGAAGAAGTATTACCGCGCCGTTGTGGATATTTTCCATAATTTTTGCCTTAGCGCGATCGGGATCCATCTGCTTATCATTATCCCAATCGGCATAGGCAAAGCTCCAGAATATCGTTTTGTAGCCTGCATCATTTGCATATTTCATTGTTGTTTCGTCAAAGGTGCCTTCAGGAGGACGGTAATATTTCGGCATATCCTCTCCTGTCAAGGATTTATATGCGATCTCAAGCCTTTGAAGCTCGGCGCAGAAATCCTCATAGGAGCCGACCTTCGTCATATTCTTATGAGAAAAGGTATGGTTTGCAACGGTATGCCCCTCAGCGTTCATCCTCTTTATCAGATCGCCGTTTTTTTCTATCAGGTTTCCGAGAACAAAAAATGTTCCCGTCACATCTTCCGCTTTCATTGCGTCAAGAATCTTTTCCACATTTCCGTTTTCATATCCTGCATCAAATGTGAGATAGACAACCTTTTCGTCATTGTTATCGTCATGGGTATGGTCGATATAATATCCCCCGTAGTATTCGACATACTGCATATCCGCATCGCATTTCGGCTGTTTATTTTCCTTTGCCCTCACGCAGTACCAGTTCTGAGCCTTTGCGGCTCCCGCAGTCAGAGCAAAAAGCAATGCTACACCAAGAAACACGGCTATGGCAGGTACTATCTTGAATTTCGTCATAGGTCTCTTTCCTTTCATAAATTTTTGAGATAAATCTCAATATTATTTTTTCGCAAAATCAAAATTTCTTACCGAAAACAATATGGCTTTAATGCTATTTTAATCTTTTTAAAAAAGGGGGATAATATGGCACAGAATACCTTTGAGCGACGTGAAAAGAAAATATTGCTTGACACTGCGCTTTTTTCCGAAATCGAAGAGCGTATTCTTGACTATTTCAATCCCGATCCGCATAATATCGACGGAAAGCCTTATGAAATATGCAATATCTATTTCGATAACGATAATCATGATGTTATAAGACATTCGGTATCGAAGCCTTTTTATAAAGAAAAGCTTCGCCTTCGAAGCTATGGAACACCAACACTCGAAAGCAATGTCTTTTTCGAAATAAAACGTAAAATGAAGAAGATCGGTACAAAGCGCAGAGCTATCCTTCCCCTCTCCGAGGTTTATGATTTTCTCAAGAGCGGGGATGTTCCGAAAGACGAGAGCTACATAAACCGCCAAGTGCTTTCGGAAATTGACTATTTTATAAAGACATATGATGTTAAACCGATGGTTTACATTGGATATATAAGAAATGCTTATTTGGGCAAGGACGATCCTTCACTGCGTCTCACCTTCGACCGTGATATTGTAACGAGACATACCGATCTGCAGCTTGAATATGGCAGATACGGCGAACCTCTTCTCCCGGATGGCAAGCTTCTGATGGAGCTCAAATTCAGCGGCGGAACACCGCTGTGGTTCGCAAGGATGATGAGCGACTTCGGGCTTACCTACGAAGGTTTTTCAAAGGTCGGACGGGAATTTAAAGCTTCACCGAAAAAACAAATACAAAATGTTTAAATAAATGGAGATTTTTATGAACACACCTCTTTATTCTGTTGAAACCGCTAACATGACTCTGAAAAACATTTTAATTATTTTCGGCAGTGCAATACTCTGTTCTCTTCTCATCTCTCTGGTCTATATGTTCACAAGAAGAAGGACAGGCTACCGGCCCTCAACCGTTGTCTCCCTTCTGATCCTCGCTCCCATCTCCACAATACTTATGCTCGTCATAGGAAACAATACCGCAAGAGCTCTCAGCGTTGGCGGAGGTATCGCTCTGATCCGTTACAGAAGCAATTTTTCCGATCCTAAGGACCTTGCATACATATTCCTTACCATGGCTGTTGGAGTCGCCTGCGGCACAGGTCTTGTGGGAATAGCCTTCATTTCCGCCTGCATAGTTTGCCTGCTCACTCTCATCATTTATACGATCGGTTTGGGGACGAAAAATTTTTCCTCCATGCAGCTCCGCATAACCATTCCGGAGGATATGAATTATTACGGCGTTTTTGACGAAATCTTCAATAAATATTGCAAGGGCTTTGAGCTTGAAAGCATAAAAACAACCGATTTTGGAACGCTTCTTGAACTCAGATATATTATAAACTTGAAGAAAGCAGAATCGCAAAAGGATTTTCTTGATGAGCTCCGCGCAAGAAACGGAAATCTTACCATTATGCTCACACGTAAGAATTATGAAGGCTGACAAGGCAAAAATTGCAAAAATCAAATGTGAACATTATGTAACCTTTTCTGAAAATCGTTGAATTTCGCGCTAAATTATGATATCATAATTTACAATGGGGTTAAATTTTTAACACAGTCAAAAATTATCATTATATAAAGGAGAATTAACCATGACAAACAACAAACATGTGCTCGGTTGGATCGATGAAATGGCTGCTCTTGTACAGCCAGATAACATCGTTTGGATCGACGGCAGCGAGGAACAGGCTGAGGCTCTCCGCGCAGAGGCTTGCAGCACAGGCGAGCTCATCAAGCTCAACGAAGAGCTCCTTCCGAACTGCTACCTGCACAGAACAGCAGTAAACGATGTTGCCCGTGTTGAAGGCAGAACCTTCATCTGCACATCCAAAAAAGAGGATGCAGGCAACATCAATAACTGGATGGAAAAGAATGAGTGCTATGAAAAGCTTTCCAAGCTCTATCGTGGCTCCTATAAGGGCAGAACAATGTATGTTATTCCCTATTCCATGGGCGTTGTTGGCTCTGATTTCGCTAAGATCGGTATCGAGCTTACAGACTCCATCTATGTCGTTCTTAACATGCTCATCATGACAAGAGTTGGCAAGAATGTTATCGATGCTCTCGGCGACAGCGCAGACTTCATCAAGGGTCTCCATGCAAAGAAGGATATCGATGAAGAGAACAGATATATCTGCCACTTCCCCGAGGACAATACCATTTGGTCCATCAACTCCGGCTACGGCGGAAACGTTCTTCTCGGTAAGAAGTGCTTCGCTCTCCGCATAGCTTCCTACCTCGGCAGAAAAGAAGGCTGGATGGCTGAGCATATGCTCATTCTCGGCGTTGAATATCCCGATGGCTCTGTTAAGTATGTTTCCGCAGCATTTCCCTCCGCTTGCGGTAAAACCAACTTGGCAATGCTTATTCCTCCCTCTGTTTACGCAAAGAAGGGCTATAAGGTCTGGACTGTCGGCGATGATATCGCTTGGATCCGCGTAGGCGAGGACGGACGTCTCTATGCAGTTAACCCCGAGAACGGCTTCTTCGGCGTTGCACCAGGTACTAACGAAAAGTCCAATCCCAACGCTCTTGCTACAACAAAGAGCGGCTGTATCTTCACAAATGTTTGCCATGACCTTGACAACAACACTGTTTGGTGGGAAGGTCTTGATAATAATCCTCCGAAGAACGCTCTCAACTGGAGAGGCGAAAAGTGGGATTACACTAAATATGATAAAGCTGATAAGGTCGGCACCTCCGGCGCTCATCCTAACTCACGTTTCACTGCAATGGCTACCAACTGCCCCTGCATCTCAAGTGAGTTCAATAGCCTCAAGGGTGTTCCGCTGTCCGCTATCATCTTCGGCGGCCGCCGCGCAAAAACCGCTCCTCTGGTTTACGAGTCCAGAAACTGGCAGCACGGTACCTTCGTTGGTTCTATCATGGCTTCCGAGACAACCGCTGCAGCATCCGGTGCAGTCGGCGTAGTTCGCCGCGATCCTATGGCTATGAGACCCTTCGTTGGTTACAACATGGGTGACTACTTCCGTCACTGGCTCGATATGGGAAAGAAGATTCCGAACGCACCCAAGATCTTCCACGTTAACTGGTTCAGAACCGATGCTGAAGGCAACTTCATTTGGCCCGGCTTCGGCGATAACATGAGAGTTCTTGACTGGATCCTCGCTCGCTGCGAAGGTAAGGTTGATGCCATTGAAACTCCCATCGGCTTTGTTCCCAAGGCTGAGGATATCAACATCGAAGGACTCGAGGATGTTACCCTTGATACGATCAAGGAGCTTCTTACGATCGATAAGCAGTCCTGGCTCGATGATGTTGCAAACATCAAGGAATTCTACGCTCAGGTTGGTGAGAGAGTTCCCGCAGAGCTTTATGACGAGCTTGCTGCACTCGAAGCAAATCTCAAGAAGTAATTTAATAAATTTCGAGGCTGTCGGATTTCCGGCAGCCTCTTTCTTATATCTAAATAGGGCATCTATAAAAACTCGGCGTGCGGCGAGCTTTTATAGATGCCCTATTGATTTTGCCGATGAAATATGATATACTAATGTAGAAATTTCTGATAGGAGGTGCGGTATGAGCCTGAAAAGCGGAAGAATCAAAATAGCCGCGATAGTGGGACCAACGGCAAGCGGCAAGACAGCTCTTTCAATTGAGCTTGCAGAGCGCTTCGGCGGCGAGATAATCTCCTGCGACTCTATGCAGATATACCGCGGCATGGATATCGGCACTGCTAAACCTGACATGGCAGAAAGGCGAGGTATTCCCCACCATATGATAGACATTTGTGAGCCAACCGAAAAATTCAGTTGCTCAGACTATGCCGAAAAAGCTACCGCTTGCATTTATGATATCGTTTCCCGAGGCAAGTTGCCTATTTTCTGCGGAGGAACGGGGCTTTATCTCGACAGTGTTATTCGCGGTGTGCGCGATGACGGAGCTACAAGCGATCCCGCCTTCAGGGATGCTATGCAAAGATTTGCAGACGAAAACGGTGCCGATGCACTCCATTCAAGGCTTGCTTCAGTTGATCCCGAGGCCGCCGAGGCTATACATCCCAATAATACTCGGAGAGTTATCCGCGCGCTTGAGGTCTATCACACAACAGGAAAAACAAAAACACAGCTCGACAAGGAATCACGCGAAAAGAATCCTCTTTTTGATGCCCTCCTCATCGGCCTAAATTACGAAAACAGAGATATCCTGTATTCGCGCATCGACAAGCGGGTAGACCAAATGCTTCAAAACGGGCTTCTCAAAGAGGCTAAAGAGCTTTACAGCAAGGGATTGCTTTCTCCGACTACAACCGCGGGACAAGCCATCGGCTATAAAGAGTTATTACCTTTCCTTGAGGGAAATATCTCCATTGAAGAAGCCGCTGATCAGTTAAAGCTTGACACAAGACATTACGCAAAACGACAAATGACTTGGTTTATGGCAAAAAAAGATATAAATTGGATATCTGTTTGCGGCGAAAAAGACGAATATCTAACAAAAACATTTGAAGAGATTGTAAACATTGCATCAAATCTCTTTCATAATTGTGAAATTAGTGATATAATGAATAAAAGATAGTAAAAAAGAGGGCGGCGAATATATGGATACAAAATATCTTAAAAAAGTCGGTTTATATATTTTGTCCGTCATTCTCGCATTTGCACTCATCTTTTACATAGTACACCATTTGCTGAGCGGTTTTACCACAGACATCTCTACCATAAGCGCGGAGATTCAGGTAAACAAAGCAGTAGTTGCGGCAAACGGATATATTTTCAGAGATGAACACTATCTCTATTCCTCCTATGACGGAGCGATAAATTATATCGCTGACAACGGAAAAAAGGTTGGAATAAAGCAGGCTGTTGCAGAAACCTTTTCGGATTCTGCCGGATATTCGGTACGCGCGGAGCTCTCGGAGATCGAGAACAAGCTGGCGATCCTTGGAGAAAGCCGTGTTTCCGCCACGGCCGCCAATTCGGATACCGAAACCGTTGATCAAAAGATAAGCTCATATTATAATATGATCCTTTCGAGTCTGTCGGAGGGAAAATACAGCTATGCAATTCGTTCAACCGATAATCTCCTTATCCAGATGAATCGCAGACAACTGATAACCGGTGAAGTCAAAAATTATTCAAGCATCAAAAGTGAGCTTGAGGCTGAGAAAAAAAATTTGACTTCAAAGCTGACCGGCCGCACAGAAACAGTTTATTCGGACATGAGCGGATACTTTTTCACAGATATAGACGGTTATGAGGAAGTATTTACAGAAAGTGCTCTCGAATCACTCACGGTAAATTCATTTTATGACCTTATTGAAAGGTCTCCGGAAACTATTTCGGAATCCGGCGGCAAGTCTCCCATCGGAAAGATTGCAGAGAGCTACAAATGGTATATTGCCCTGCCGATAAGCAGATCCGAGGCAAGAGATCTGGCAATCGGAGAATCTTATGAAGCTGTATTCCCTTATAACTATGATACAGAGCTGATTTTAAAATCAGAAAATATTCTGACCGAGGCTTCGAATGAGCGTGCAGTTGCCGTATTTTCATGCGGTGAAATGCCGGAAGGCTTTTCTTATCAGCGAGAGCAGGCAGTTGAGATCGTTATCTCAAAATCGGAAGGCTTCAGAGTTCCCTCAACATCCGTCAGACTCCTTGACGGCACAAAAGGAGTATATACTTTGTACGGAAGCACGGTAGTATTCAAAAGAATAAATATCCTTCTTGAAGTTGACGGTTACTATATCGTGTCCACTGAGGATCCGCTGAAAATTGACAATACCGATACTGGAGAAACCGCCGATATAAATCCAACTCAAAAATATTCCTATCTCGGTCTTTACGACAAAATAATAATCTCGGGAAAGGATCTTGAGGACGGAATGGTATTTTATTGATCGGAGCAAGACTAATGTCATTTGAATATATTGATAAAAACGCAAAAGCGATACTCGAAAGAGTTGCCGAAGCACAAAAAAAATCAAAATACGGGCAGGATGTTTCAATTGTTGCGGCGGTGAAATACTGCGAGCCGGACGAACTGAAGCATCTGACAAAGCATGCAGGAATGACCGAAATCGGAGAAAACCGAGTCCAGCAGCTTCTTGAGCATTATGAATATATCGATCATAAAAAGGTAAAGATCCACTTTATAGGATCTCTTCAGACAAATAAAGTTAAATATATAATCGACAAAGTGTGTATGATCCACTCCCTCGACAGCCTGAGGCTGGCGGCAGAGATCGACAAGCAAGCGAAAAAGCATGGCATTGTTATGGATGTCCTTGCTGAGATAAACTGCGGAAGAGAGGAAAGTAAGGGCGGTATCATGCCCGAGGATGCAGAAGAATTTTGCAGAGAAATTATGAAGTTTTCGTCATTAAATCTGCGCGGATGTATGACAATGGCACCGAAATGTGAAGAAAAATCAGATTATTTAAAATATTTTGATGAAACTTATAAACTTTTTCTTGACATTTGGAGAAAAATCGTTCATAATAATATAGAGCCTATCTTTTCGATGGGAATGAGTGATAGCTTCGAAGAAGCTATCATATGCGGTTCCGGCATCGTGCGAATAGGAAGAAGTTTTTTTGAAAAATAATAAATAAAGATAAAGCGGAGGATTCAACAATGGGAATGTTGGATAAATTCAAGAGAAACAATCAGGTAAACGACGCATACGCAGACAACTACGACGACTATTATGACGGCTTTGACGGTTATGATGACGCTCCCGCTGAGGAACCCGTTGAGCCCCAGCCTCAGGTTCAGCCCCAGGGCTTTGCCTATACCCCGCCCCAGACCGTTTCCGGTCCTGTAGGCGGCGGTATGTCCATTAACGGTGCGGCAATCGAGCTTAAGGTCGTTAAGCCCACAGAGTTCAAGGACGGTCCTGCTATTGCAGAGCATCTTCTGAACAAGCGCACTGTTGTACTTAACCTTGAGGATGCTGATAAGGATACTTCCAGAAGACTTATAGATTTCCTTTTCGGCGTTGCATATTCTATTGGCGGTGAGATCAAAAAGGTTGCAAACAACGCTTATGTCATCACACCTCAGAATGTTGCTATCAGCAACGACAAATCTCCCGCAGCCGAGCCTCAGGCACAGCCTGCTGCTGCAGATCCTAACGGATTTTTCACTTATTGATTCTAAATAGTATCTAAACGATTTGCGCCGCATTATATGGGGTGCAAATTGTTGTATCGTGATAACGACAGTCTGAAGGTTTTCCGTGTCGGCTGTCGTTATCGGTTTTAGGAGGAAATCTTGGGAACGGTTACTTATGTCATAAGCAATGTTTGCTTGTGTCTTCTTGAAGTTATACAGCTTGCAATGCTCGTCCGAGCGATCCTTTCTTGGCTTCCGCTGGATGACGACAATAAAATTGAAGCGTTTGTCTACGGTATTACAGAACCTATTATCTATCCTGTTAGAGCTTTGTTTGACCGTTTTGATTCACTTAGAACCGTACCGATCGATATCCCCTTCTTTGTCACCTATATATTGCTAATAATACTTTCGTCCGCACTTTCATATTATGGATGAGTCAAAAAGAAAATTTCTCTCCGCACGTATTTCCGATCTTTTTTCGGAAACAGAGAGAGGATATGTGACCTTCAGTGCATTTCTTGACCCTGCAGAGCTCTTTTTCGCCAAAGAATATATAAAGCAGATCGGAGCATCGGAAAGAACATTCTTTTTTGGGGGATATAAAGACGCCGAAAGACAATGTGCCTTTTTTCTGCCCGAATATTACGTTAATTTAATTGAAAACATAAATGATGCGGCAGAGGTTCAGAGTGTAATCGGCGAAGAGCTCGGCTCTGCGCTGAAAGCACTGAAAATTTGCGGAAGCGGATACCGAAGGCTATCACACCGCGATTATCTTGGTGCGATCCTTAATATGGGTATCGAGCGCAGTGCGATCGGAGATGTATGTATAACAGACGAAAGCAGTTGTGTTCTTTTCGCTTCTCCTGCAGTTGCGGATCTAATCGGGAGCGGATGTGAAAGAATAGGCTCCGACAAGGTAAAGATCAAGGCCGTTCCCCTCTCCGCGGGCTTTACTTATGAAAGAAAAACCAAGGAAATTTCGGATACGGTTGCCTCGGACAGACTCGACTGCGTTGTAGCATCTCTTGCAGGAGAAAGCAGAGAAAAAGCCAAAACGCTCATACTTTCAGGTCTTGTGGAATGTAATTATTCTCCCTGCACCAGAACAGATCTGCGGATAGTGAACGGAGATACTGTAACTATCAGAGGTATCGGGAAATTTATCGTTTCCGATATTACAGAGGGAACCAAAAAGGGACGGCTCCGCCTGTCCGCTAAAAAATATGTCTGAACGGAGGAGTGCAAAATGAGCGTTTCGGAGAATTTTGACAGAAAATTTAACAAAAGCATGCGCGGTTATAACACAGAAGAAGTTGATGCAGCTCTTGACGCTCTTCTGCGCTATTGCGATGAGCTGGAAGACGCTAACCGCGAATTTGAAATTGCAAATAACGATCTTATCGATGATAAGACAGAACTAAATAAAAAGCTTGAAGCTCTTATTTCCGAGAATGAAGCACTGAGAAAGAAGATTGCTGAAATGTCGGAAAATCTCACCCGAATTGAAGGAGTTTATAACGGATACAGAGAAAAATTCGGTGAGGCAAGAGATCTTGTGACAAGCGCAAAGTCCTCTGCAGCCGAAATTATAGCACGCGCAAATGCAAAGGCAGAGATCATAACAGAGGAATCGGCAAAAAAGCGCGAAAAGATGCTTTCAGAGCTGGATAAAGAGATTGAGAAACGCCAAGCTCTTATAGAAAAATTGGATATCAGTTACAACAAATTCAATGCCAAGCTGAAATCCGAGCTTGAAGACATGCTCGCTAAGGTTGACAGCTTCAATGTTATGCCCATTCTGCCGGAGGGACTGCCCGAAAGGAAGCAGGCAGAAAAGCTACATACCGAAGATGCTGTATTTACCGATGTTGAGCCCGTTTTTGAGCTTGAGCCCACACAGCCTTCGGAAGAATCCGCTCCTGTGACAGCTTCAAAAAACAATGATACGGCAGAGCAAGTGCAGGTGAGCGCTATTTCAGAACAGGAAGCACCGGAAGAGCAAATTCAAGCTAAAGAAGAAATAATTCCGCTTGGCCCTGTTTGGCGTGAAAGCACGGCTAATGTGGGAGCTTCGGAGGTTTCAAAAATCAAAAATTCTCTTGAAGCGATAAACCGCAAAGTTTTAGAAAAGAAATCAACACCACATATATAAATTAAGGAGACCTTAAGTTATGCCAAAGGACTACACAAGTACACTCAATCTGCCCCAAACAAGCTTTTCAATGAGGGCAAACCTTCCCCAGAGAGAACCCGATACCCTTAAATATTGGGAGAGCATCGATCTTTATAACAAGATGCTCGAAGCAAACAAGGATAAGCCCCTTTATGTTCTTCATGACGGACCTCCCTTCTCTAACGGTAATATCCACATGGGAACCGCGATGAACAAGATAATTAAGGACTTCATCAATAAATCCAAGCACATGATGGGCTATAAGGTTCCCTATATTCCCGGTTGGGATAACCATGGCATGCCTATCGAAAGTGCTATCATTAAGAAGAATAAGATCGACCGCAAGAAGATGTCTATTCCCGAATTCAGAAGTGCTTGCCATGAGTTCGCGCAGAATTTCGTTGATATTCAGATGGATCAGTTCAAGCGCCTCGGTGTTACGGGCGACTGGGAAAATCCTTATCTTACAATGGCTCCCAAATTTGAAGCACGCGAGGTTAAGGTATTCGGCGAGATGTTCAAGAAGGGTTATATCTATAAGGGTCTGAAGCCCGTTTATTGGTGTAACCATGATGAGACCGCGCTGGCTGAAGCTGAGATCGAATATAAGGATATCGCCTGCACTTCTATTTATGTTAAGTTCAAGGTAAAGGATGACCTTGGCAAGATTGCCGATGTCTGCGATCTTGATAAGACATACTTTATTATCTGGACAACTACCACATGGACATTGCCCGGAAACCTTGCAATTGCTCTTCATCCCGATGAAGAATATTCGGTAGTCAAGGCTTCGGACGGCAATTTCTATATTCTTGCTTCCGCTCTTGCACGCAAGACAATGGCCGCAGCCGGAATCACAGAATTCGAATTTGTTAAATCCATGCGCGGACGCGATTTCGAATTTATGAAGGCTTCTCATCCCTTCATCGATAGAGAAAGCGTTGTTGTTAATGCTGATTACGTTACTATGGACAGCGGTACAGGATGCGTTCATACCGCACCGGGCTTTGGTGCAGATGACTATATCACCTGCCGCCGTTATAACATGGATATCATCGTTCCCGTTGATGACAAGGGTTATCAGACAGAGGACGCAGGCAAATTTGCAGGCATGTACTATGAGGATTCCAACAAGGCAATACTTGACGACATGAAGGAAAGCGGTGCCCTCTTCGCTTCCGAGGAGATCATGCACCAGTATCCCCACTGCTGGAGATGCAAGCATCCCATAATCTTCCGCGCAACACCTCAGTGGTTCTGCTCGGTTGACGCATTTAAGGATGAAGCGGCAAAGGCTTGCGAGAATGTTGAATGGCTTCCCGCTTGGGGCGGCGACAGAATGGTCTCTATGATAAAGGAAAGAGCCGACTGGTGTATCTCAAGACAGCGTCATTGGGGTCTGCCTATCCCAGTATTTTACTGCGAGGACTGCAAAAAGCCCGTTTGCACAGACGAAACCATCGAGGCTGTTTCCGCACTTTTCGGTGCAGAAGGCTCTAACGCTTGGTATATCAAGCCCGCCGAAGATATCATCCCCGGTGGCTTTAAGTGTCCTCACTGCGGCGGTACTCATTTCTTTAAGGAAACAGATACCCTTGACGGTTGGTTCGATTCGGGTTCAACTCATTTCTCAGTTATAGAAGATAAGGAAGGTCTCAAATGGCCTGCCGATATGTATCTTGAGGGTGCCGATCAGTATAGAGGTTGGTTCCAGTCCTCCCTGCTCACCGCTGTGGGCGCAAAAGGTCAGGGTGCTCCCTTTAAGACCGTTCTTACCCACGGCTGGGTAGTTGACGGCGAAGGCAAGGCAATGCACAAGTCTCTCGGAAACTCTATCGCTCCCGAAGAGGTCATCACAAAATACGGTGCGGATCTGGTTCGTCTCTGGGTCGCTTCCAGTGACTACCGCGTTGACGTCCGTGTTTCCGATCCCATCTTTAAGCAGCTCTCCGAGGCATACAGAAAGATCCGTAATACTGCCCGTATCATCATGGCAAACCTCGGCGATCCCGCTTCGGATTTTGATCCGAATAAGGATATGGTCAGCCCCAATAAGCTCTATGAGATCGACAAATGGGCTCTTACAGAGCTTAACAAGCTGGTAAAGACCTGCCGCGATGCTTATAATAGCTATGAATTCCATATCGTCTATCACGATATCTGCAATTTCTGCACCACTACCCTTTCCAAGCTCTATATCGACATCACAAAGGATAGAGTTTATGTTGAAAAGAAGGACAGTGAAGGCAGAAGAGCCGCTCAGACAGCGATGTATATCATCCTCAGCTCTCTTACAAGGCTTGTTGCTCCCATGCTCACCTTCACAGCAGAGGAGATCTGGAAGGCTATGCCTCATAAAGACTGCGAGAGGAAGGAAAGCGTATTCCTCAATCTCATGCCCGAATATGAGACTGCCTATGAATTTGCTGATGTTGAGGAAAGATGGAACAAGCTCTTCTCTCTCCGCGATGATATTATGAAGGCTCTTGAGGTTGCCCGTGCCGATAAGCTTATCGGTAAATCTCTTGACGCAAAGGTTACTGTCTATGCACCAGACGCGGATGTATATAAGACGTTTGCTGATTTTGCCGATGAACTCAAAACAGTATTCATCGTTTCGGCAGTTGAGCTTGTAAACGCCAATGCCCCCGAGGGAGTATTTACCGAAACCGAATCAGGTATCGGTGTTAAGGTTGAGCCATCAAGCGGTCATAAGTGCGACCGTTGCTGGGCTTATTCCGAGGACGGTGAAGCTGACGGTGACGGGTTTATCTGCTCTCGCTGCAAGAAGATCGTTAACTTTCTTGCTTAATCTAAGCTAAAAATTCGATGCGGGATTTTCGATACTTGTATCGAAAATCCCGCGTTTTTTGGAGTCAATATGCTAATTTGGTTTTTAATCATCATAGGTACGATCCTGCTTGATCAGCTTACAAAATGGCTGGCGGTTGCCTTTCTCAAGCCAATCGAAACCTTTCCGATAATAAAGGACGCGCTTCATCTGACATATCATGAAAACAAAGGAGCGGCTTTCGGTATTTTGCAGGATCACAGATGGGTATTCATGCTAATCTCCACCGTAGCCATAATCACACTGATCTTCTATCTTGTAAAATTCTCTCCGAAAAATAAATGGCTCGGAATCGGACTCTCCTTTATAGTTGGCGGCGGCATCGGAAATATGATCGATCGAACGCTGATGGGTTATGTCGTAGATTTCATCGATTTCAGATTGATAAACTTCGCCATATTCAATATAGCCGATTCCTTTGTATGCGTTGGAGCAGTGCTTGTTCTTATATATGTTTTCTTTTTTTCCGAAGAAAACACAAAAAAAGAGGTAAAAAATGACGCAAACGGTAAGAGTGAAGAATGAAGATTCAGGTAAACGCATTGATGCTTGGCTTGCATCGGTTATGTCGATTACCCGCTCTTCTGCAGTAAAGCTCCTTGAAAGCGAAAATGTCATTTATATGGGCAGATCTGTGGCAAAAAGTCTCAAAGTCTCTCCCGGGCAGGAATTTGAGGTCACGATACCTGATCCCGAGCCCTCGGAAGCTCTGCCCCAAAACATTCCCCTTGATATTGTCTATGAGGACTCTGATCTGTTGGTTGTAAATAAGCCAAAAGGCATGGTCGTTCATCCTGCGGCAGGAAATCCGTGCGGAACGCTTGTCAATGCCCTGCTCTACCACTGCGGTGATTCTCTTTCCGGCATCGGCGGAGTTATTCGCCCCGGCATCGTCCACAGAATCGACAAGGACACAAGCGGTCTTTTGGTGGTTGCAAAGAACGATGACACCCATCTTGCCCTCTCGGCGCAGTTAAAGGATCATACAGTCAGCCGAGTTTACAGCGCGATAGCCCTCGGAAATTTCAAGCAGGATAAGGGAACGGTCGATGCTCCTATCGGAAGGCATCCCATTGACCGCAAAAAGATGGCTGTACTGCGAAATTCCGAAAGTGCAAGAGAGGCTGTAACCCATTATGAGATCATTGAGCGTTACGGCGATTTTACCTATATCAAATGCGTACTTGAAACGGGCAGAACTCATCAGATAAGAGTCCATATGTCAAGTATTGGTCATCCTCTGCTTGGGGACGAGATTTACGGCGGCTCAAACACGAAATTTGAGGCAAAAAACCGCGCCCTGATCTCCGGACAGTGTCTGCATGCCGGTGAGCTCTCCTTTATTCATCCGAAAACGGGTGAAAGGGTACATTTTGAATGTTCCCTGCCGGACTATTTTGCAGAGCTTATCAAAAAATTCAGAAAGATGAATTGAGTATAAACAATTAAGCTTTCAGTATCCCCCTCTGGGCACTTCGATCGGTCGCTCAATAAGGTTGTAGGTTTTTATAAGGATTTAGGAGTTCACTGCATCGAAATACGCTTCTTAAAGAATTGTTTAATAAATTTACGAATATTTATCTATGCAGTCCACTGACCTCCGAAAAAAAATAGAGTGCATACGCCATGATAAAGGAATCGGGATTTACCGGGTAAATGCTGTGTATCTTGCTTTTTGCGTTAGTTTTTTCTTGGTACAATGCAAGCTTAATCGTTTGACTTATAGATTTCCCATGCTGCCTCTGACTTTTGATCTTGTTCTGCAATATACGTATCATATTCTTCCTTGGATACAGATTGATTTTCAATGTAATAGGACAAATTCTGATTGTCCTCGGATTTTCGGCTCACAATTTCATTTACCATATAGGTATCACTGGTAAATGAAAGTTTTCCGATTCCGCCATTTGATACACTGCCTGAAAATTCGAAGGTTCCGTCCGATTTCAAATGATTGAATTCCCTATAAAAGAGAATATACGCATATACAGTATCTCCCTCGCTATGAAGTATCAGCGAGCCAACATCCTCATTTTCGCCATTAGGACCTTTCGCCAAACCAAAAACCATCTCAGAAGCCCAATCGTTGTTCAGGTCAATGGTTGTATATTTTATTGGCGAAAATTCATATTTCTTGAACCAATCACCAAGTGAGATTTCTTCATTTTGATATATGACCGATAGCTCCATCAGTTCATCTATGGAGTTTTTGCCGAAATAGGACTTCAAAACCACCTCTTCGGGTTTGTTTATGTCTCTGTTGCTTATACCTGCATATGCGAACCGGGAAAATCTCCAGCCGTCGTCTTGGAGAATCATCGTTATGGGGAAGGCATATCGGCTAACTGAGTAGATCGGATCGCCGCCTCCGCTGCTCTTATAGTATCCGATAACATTGAAGCATATCTCGGTATCGGAGCGGCTGATCAGCTCATATGTGTCGGGGTATTCATCCGGAACATAGCCAAATGCACCGCCCTTAGATGTGTAGAGATAATAGAGCTTTCCATCTATATCCTTAAAAATAGAATACTCTTCATCTGTACGATTTAATTTATCAAAATATGCTCTTGTAAATACTGACAGGCACAGTTCCTCTAACTGGAGGTGGGTGTTATATTCGCCAATCGCAGAATGATATGTGCCGTGTTCTGTTGTATATGATTCACGTTGGGTAGAAGAGCTTAAATCTGCCAAATATGCAATAATGGAGTCCGCATCAGCACCAAGTAAACTTAAATGCAGGTTGTCTATTTCTGTTGGCATCCCTTGAAACATCGGGTAAAGAATGCTCGCTGTTTCATAAACTGCGATCTGCTCATCGCCTAGGAAGTCAGACAAGTTATTATAAGCGGTGGGAGATTTGATGGTATTAACTGTTCCCTCAATTTTACCGTTATTTTCTTTCACAGCACATCCGATGAATGTACCGGCAACGATACAAAGCACGAGGGTCGCAGCGATAATGACTCTGCCGTGTTTTTTCTTTGTCATATCGAGTATGTTCATAAGTCTCTCCTTTACTGCGTTTTTGTGCGGGTTAAATTGTGTAGTTAATTGGTTTCTCTTGCAACTGCAATGCTCTACGATATCCAGCATCACGCTTCCGTAAGAACGTCTTACATCTTCGTTCATGCCCACAAGCACCGTTTCATCGCAAGACAGTTCCATCTCTGCATTACAACGTTTAGTTGCGATATATACAAGTGGGTTGAACCAGTACATCGACTCTGTTAGAAGGCATACAAACTTGATCCATATATCGCCTCGGCGATAATGTGTAAGTTCGTGCGCAAGAACACCAACAAGCGAGTTCTTGGTAAGTTCGATCTCCGGAATAAGTATTGTCGGCTTCGTATAACCGTACAGGACCGGACTACCAACTTCGGAACACACATAGATTCGGGGAATACGTTTGATCTTGTATCTACGGCACATTACACGGAACAGATCATCCGTTTCTGCGCTACATATCTTTTTTGTTCTCGCATACTTATGAGCACTTCTGATATATACCGCAAGATTTATGGCTAAATA
The DNA here is from genome assembly GCA_045595425.1 of Eubacteriales bacterium. Taxonomy (GTDB): domain Bacteria; phylum Bacillota; class Clostridia; order Oscillospirales; family CAG-272; genus SIG710. The sequence continues at coordinate 9,619 of JAZOAL010000038.1, read as the reverse complement.
AAAGACGGTACCCGTTATCCAAAAAACGAAAATAATTGCGGTTATATAAATTTGCACCGGTTCCTTTTCCGGATTACCGGATACAGTTGGGACGGTACCCTCTTGTTTTTCGTTAGGCTGGACAGTATTGAGTTCGGTATTCACGTTTTGACTTGTATTCGGTGCTATCGGATTCGTTGAAATTCCGGCAGAATGAGTGTTACTTATAGGTGGCTGCACTTCGTCAGGTATTGGTGGTTGCTTCGATACATCTAGGGATTTCTCATTAAATGAAGGCATCGAGACCTCAAATGTAAAGAGTGACGGAATCTTGAATAAACCCATTCCGATGCAAAGACTAAGCACCACTAAAATCCACACAGTATAGCGACTCCTGGCTAAAAACCTCTTGCCAAAAAATCTATTAAACAACAGCACAACAAGTATGACAAGCGACATTGACAGCGTGAGCCATCCGATATGTAATATAAAATCGCTCATGGGCTATTCTCCCTTCTTGCTTAGTAGTTGTCTTAGTTCTTCAACTTCATCTTCTGTTAGTTTATTTGATGAAGTCAGTGCAGCAATTAACTTCTGCCACTTACCACCGCAAAGTCTGTCAATAAAGGAATCTGCTTCTGCAGTACGGTACTCATCCTCAGAAATTAGTGGAGTGAGCATTTTGTAGCTTCGTTTATCCGATGAAAATTCAATATTGATGAATCCACGCTTATGCAAGTTCTCCACGAGCGTATGAATAGCAGATTTGGTACACGGGCGAACAGGTTTCAGTTCATTCACAATTTCAAGAACCTTCACCGGCCGATCATATTTCCACAGAACAGTCATAATATCAAGCTCTGCATCGGGCAATCTTGGAATTTTTCTTTCGTTTTTCATATAACATCCCCCACACTATCTAATCTTTTAGACCATTATACCACAACTATCTAAACTTTTCAATAGTCTTGGCAAAATTTATATGTGAATTTATCTTGAACAAGCATCGAGTTGTAAATGAACTCTTTTTATACATTTGTGTATTTTGAAACCAGCGCACCAATTACTTGCTTATCCCATTTGTCTTTACTGATAAGTTATGCAAAATACCTTACAGTAACTGGTAACATACCCCTCTCCAATAACAGATCTCTCTAATTAGAAAAAGGGGCTGAGTCATTCAGCTCCTTTTGTTTATAAATAAGAATTTGCCTGTGAAAAGCAACTTGCCGCCTATGAGCGGAATCTCTTTGAGGTTTATCATCAATTTTATATTGATGAATGACAAAAAGGGGCAAAGTTAAATGACTCCGCCCCATTATATTTATTGAATAACAGAGTAATAAACCTTTTCAACGGCATCGCCGAAGCTACTTTTATCAAAGGTTGACGCTATTTCCTCACTGCGCTTTCCTGCACTAAAGCGCCATTCGGAATTTTTCGCTATAACATCGATGAAATCAAGAAATTCCTCAATATTATTATAAGCATATCCGTTTTCACCCTGCTTCAGAACATCCTTAAGGCAAAGATCATCTCTGCAAAGGAGAGGCAGACCGTTTGCGGCTGCTTCAATATAAGTCAAACCCTGAGTCTCGCTTGTTGACGCACTTACAAATACATCGCCAAGCTGATAGTATTCCTGAACCTCAGATGGCTTAACCATTCCGGTAAATATCACATTATCTGAAATTCCGAGCTCAGTGCACAGCTTTTCAAGCTCCTCTCTCGCCGGACCGTCGCCAACTATGAGAAATCTCAAATCACCATTTGCACGGACAGCCTTAGAATAAAAATCAAGAAGCTCTCCGAGATTTTTTTCTGTACCCAGTCTGCCAAGATTTATAAGCACTGTTTGGTTATCCTCTATGCCAAGTGCATGACGCTTATTTCTCCGCTCTTCAGGCGATATGCGCTTTTTGTGCTGTTCAAGACTGATTCCGCTTGGAACTATACTGATATCATTGCGCAGACCGTATCCGCGCAGAGCATCTTCAACCTTCCCTGTAGGAGCGATAACACATTTGCATCTCTTAAGACGCTTGCGGGACACTACTCTCACAACACATCTTCCAAGCCTTCTGCTCGGAATAAGATATTTAACATATTGCTCATAAAGGGTATGATATGTATGAACGATAGGTGCTCCTGTTATCTTTGAGATGCGTCTGGCATACTGAAAGCTGAAAAACTCGCACTGGCTGTGTATAACATCAGGCTTCCACTCAATAAGCTCTTTTATTAGACTATGTCGATATGAAAGGGGCATACGCACATTGGGATAAACTCCGACGGGCATTGAACGGATATAATATACAGCGCCGTCTTTATGACTGTGAACGCTGTCGGAAAGGGTGAGAATACGCACATCATGCCCTTTACCCTGAAGCTCATCCCAAAGGTTGTTTACCGAAGTGACAACACCGTTTGTGGAGGTGTAATACAGATCAGTCGTAATTAAAATTTTCATGTCTTTTACTCATTAAATTATTTTGAGGGTGAATAACTGTCATTTGTATTATAAACCGATAATGTTGTTTTGTCAACAAGTTTTAAGGATTTTTAATGAAGCCAATCAAATTTGAAAGATATCAGAAAAATGAAAGCTGATCTGTTTCCGCTATCCCATCAAAAGCGTTATTTTTGCGCAGAAGGTCAACAATAGACTGGGAAACTTTGGCCCTCACGCGCATATCTTCAACCGAGAAGAAAGGAGATTTTTCTCTTTCGGCAACTATACCGAGAGCAACCTTTCCTCCAAGCTTAGGAAGAGTTGCAAAGGGCAATCTGATCGCTCCGTCCTCGGGCTTAAATATCGTAGCCTCAGACTTGTTGATATTCACCCCGAGTATCTTAATTCCTCTCGCAAGACATTCATTGACAAGCATAAGCGCACTTGCCTGGCTTTTTTCTGTCTGAGAAGCCTCTCTTCCCTTTTTATCTATCTCATCAATGACCAGTTTAACATTGCGCCTGCCTCCCATTACGACCTCTGCATTGATGTCATCGACCGTTGCAGTGAACATGGCACAATAAAACATGATAGGCATATGTACTTTATACCATGCAAGCCGTATTGCCGACATAACATACGCCGCCGCATGAGCCTTCGGGAACATGTATTTTATCTTTTTACAGGATTCGATATACCAATCGGGAACGCCGTGGGAAGTCATATTAGCCTCCCAATCCGGGGTCAAGCCCTTACCCTTTCTAACGCTCTCCATAATTTTGAAGGCGTCGGAATTATCAAGGCCGTATCTTCTGAGAGCATTCATGATATCATCGCGGCATCCTATAACATTGGATATATTGCATATGCCGCGCTTTATAAGCTCATCTGCATTACCAAGCCAGCATCCTGTTCCGTGTGTAAGACCCGAGATCTGCAAAAGATCCGCAAAATTTTTTGGTTTTGCGGTCTGAAGAACTCCGATGATGAATTTAGTGCCGAATTCAGGCAGTCCCAGAGTGCCTAAGGGAACACCTATATCCTCAGGGGTAACTCCGAGCGGCTCGGTCGATTCAAACAGCTTATATACCTCGCCATCGTTCATGGGTACATCCATAACACTTGTTCCGCTGAAGCGTTCTATCATCTTATATTTGGTAGGAACATCGTGCCCAAGCTCGTCAAGCTTTAGTATCGTATCATGAAGATATGAAAAAGCATAATGGGTAGTGAGAATATCGGAATTTGGGTCATCGGCAGGATGCTGTATGGGAGTGAACTCATAGATCGAATTTTCTCTCGGTACAACTATGATTCCACCCGGGTGCTGACCTGTTGTTCTCTTAACACCAACCAGGGTGCTTATCATGTGGTTGACCTCGGACACACCCATCTTAATATTCTTGCCTTCAAGGTATTTTGCGATATATCCGAAAGCGGTCTTATCGGCAAGGGTACCGAGCGTACCCGCGCGGAACACGTTTTCCTTTCCGAAAAGCTCCTCCGTATATTTATGAACTCTGCCCTGCACCTCACCCGAAAAGTTGAGGTCTATATCGGGGGATTTATCTCCATAGAAGCCAAGGAAGGTTTCAAAGGGGATATCGTGTCCGTCTCCAACAAGCTTCGAACCGCATTTCGGGCAATTTGCATCCGGAAGATCAAATCCCGAACCGACTTCTCCTTTTGTGAAGAACTCCGAATGTTTGCAATTCGGGCAATAATAGTGGGGCGGCAGTGAATTTACCTCTGAAATTCCCGCCATATTCGCAACAAAGGATGAGCCCACAGAACCGCGCGATCCCACAAGATAACCCTGACTCTCACTGTACCAAACCAGCTTCTGCGCGATCATATAAAGCACCGCAAAGCCGTTCTTTATAATAGAGGTCAGCTCTTTATCGAGACGTTCACTGACAATTGTAGGCAGAGGGTCGCCGTACATTTTCTTTGCTCTTTCCCAGCACATTTTCTGAAGATCCTCTTCCGCTCCATCAAGCTTGGGAGTAAAAGTGCCCTCGGGAATGGGCCTGACCTTCTCTATCATATCGGCGATCATGTTTGTATTCTCAACAACCACCTCATATGCCTTATCCTTGCCGAGATAAGAAAACTCCTCCAGCATCTCTTCGGTAGTGCGGAAATAGAGTCCCACATCCTTATCGGCATCCTTGAATTTAAGAGTTGACAGCAGGATCTTTCGGCTGATCTCATCCTCTTTGTTCATAAAATGAGCATCGCATGTAGCGCATACGGGCTTGCCGTATTTCTCGCCAAGCTCAACTATCTTCCGATTGAGATCCCGCAGATCTTCTTCGTCCTTAGCCTTGCCTTCCGCAATAAGAAATCTGTTATTGCAAATTGGCTGAATTTCAAGATAATCATAGAAATTGACGATATCGGCAATATCGTCCTCTGAAGCACCGTCAAGAATAGCTCTGAAAAGCTCTCCCGACTCACATGCAGAACCGATAATAAGCCCTTCTCTGTGCTTTGCAAGCTCGCTTTTCGGAATTCTCGGATGCCTCTTGAAATATTTGATATAGCTGCTGCTGATAATCTCATAAAGATTTCGAAGACCTGTAAGATTTTTAACAAGTATTATTTGGTGATATGTCGGAAGCCGGAGCGGATCCGCATTTCCCTGCATTTCCCGATTCAGATCGCCAAAGCTTTCCCAGCCGAATTTTGCCATCTTATCGCACATTGCAAAATAGATGTGCGCCAGCATCTCGGCATCGTCACAAGCCCTGTGATGATTAAATTCTCCAAGGTGGAAATAATCTGCCAGAGTATCCAGCTTGTGATTTTTTATATCGGTATTGATAAATCGGGATATCGCGACTGTATCAACATAGGGGTTTTCAAATTTCATGCCGTTCTCTGCGGCATAATGACGGATAAATCCGGTATCGAAATTTGCATTATGGGCGATCAGCAGATCAGTGCCGGCAAATTCGAAAAAGCTCTTTATCGCTTCACCTGCCTTCGGAGCACCCTTGACCATTTCATCGGTAATGCCCGTCAGCTTAACTATCTCTTCGGGAATGGGTCGCTCGGGATCAACAAAGGTATTGAAGGTGTCAATAACCTTGCCTTCCCTTATCTTTACGGCACCAATCTCGGTAATTCCGCAGGCTACGACCGAAAGTCCTGTGGTTTCAATATCGAAAACAACTATCTCATCACTGAAATTGCCGCTGTATTTAGTTCCGAGACCTCCCTTTGAATCATTGACAAAATAGGCCTCAAGACCGTAAATGACCTTTTGATCTATCTTTTCCGAGCAAAGCATCGCATCGGGAAAAGCCTGCACATTACCGTGGTCTGTTATGGCAATCGCGCTGTGACCCCAACGCTTTGCCAGCTTGACAACATCTGCCGCAGGAGCGATTGCATCCATCGTTGACATATTTGTATGAAGATGAAGCTCAACGCGTTTTTTCTGTGCATTGTCCATTCTTTCGAGCTTTTTAACTTTCGCGGCACTGCCGAGCTCAATGACCATATCACTGACCGGCTTTTCCTTTGATTTATAACCCATAAAAGGAAGCCCCTGCCCTGCCACAGCTCGTCCGCTGACGGCAACCACAGTACCGATGCCGAAGGTTTTACTGAGTTTTTTGTTTTCATCCTCGGGCACATTGCATTTATAAACATCAATAGAAGAAAAGCCGTCAAAAACTCCGAAGATCACGTCATAATGATCCTGGCTGTTACGGGTAGTCTCACTGCTGAAGGAAAACACCTCACCTATGATGATAGCACGGCTCATAGGGCTTTTTATTTGTGCCGTTCCAATCGGCTTTATCTCAAAATCCTCGCCCCAAACGGTCTCACTCTCGGATATATCGTATGTCCTATGCCCTATTTTTACAATATTGCCTTCTATCCTCGGATTAGCATCGACCCCCTCATAAAGGGTATCAACCTTTGAGAGTATAATTCCATCTCCGCCAAGCTCCGCAGGTGAATTTTCACTTCCCATCATGCCGGAAGAGACCCGTGCAGCTCTTGCCTGATATCTTCGTTCATATTCTTCAAGACGTTTTTCGGCAGGACTTATGACATTCATATAATTTGAAGAATTTGTAAGGGTAACATGGTATGTAAGACCAAATTCGCTTTTTATAATATTCTCAATTATCCTTGGAGTCTTCGCATCTATAACAAAAGAAACACCATCGGGCGAAAAAGGAATGGTTATGGTAATCTCATTTTCTTCCATATGGCTTTCGTAATCTGTGAAAAAGCCTCTTGCAACTATGCCGACACGCTCGGTCTCCATAAGAAGCTGCGGAAGATAGTCATAGCTAAAAAGCGAGCTCTTGTAAACAGGCAAAATACGCACAGAAGAAAGCTGATAAGTTTCCCTTATCTCTTCCTCTATGCGGTAAAGCACCTTTTTATCGATTATTCTCGGGAAGCGCGCCCTGACTTCCAGCATTTTTGCATCCTTCTCGGCTCGCACCGTTATATCATATGCCTCCTCAAGAAGTTTTCTGCTTCTCTCATCAGGCTCATAACGCCTTAGTATTTCGGTCAGCTTTTTTTCAGCCATTTTACCAATCCTTTATTATCTGAACTTTTTAACCTCCGAGATCAGTCTCTCTATTATCATATCCTCGGGGATCTTCTCTATTATCTCACCGCGTGCGATAAGAACCGCTTCACCGATACCGCCGGCAATTCCGATATCAGCCTCACGCGCCTCACCGGGACCGTTCACAACGCATCCCATCAGCGCAACCTTTATGGGAAGCTCCATAAGCCCTTCCCTTTTTGCCGCTTCCTCGAAACGCTTTGAAAGTGCTATAAGATCGATCTTTGTTCTGCCGCAGGTTGGACAACTCACTATATTAAGTCCGCTCTGCCCCTCGATTCCGACTGCAGAAAGTATCTTTTTTGCCGCAGATATCTCTTCGCAGGGGTCTGCGGTAAGCGACACACGCAGTGTGTCCCCTATACCGTCACAAAGAAGCGAACCGACACCAACAGCACTCTTCACAAGTCCCATCTCCGCACCGCCTGCCTCTGTCACTCCAATATGCAGGGGATAGTCGCACATTTCACTGACAAGCCTGTTTGCCGCTATCATATCGGGAACATTTGAAGCCTTTATCGAAATAACCGTGTCGTGAAAATCGAATTTTTCAAGAAGCGACGCATGGTACATTGCGCTCTCGGCAAGAGCCCTTGGCGTTGGTGCACCGTATTTTTGAAGCAACTGCTTTTCAACCGAACCGCTGTTTACCCCTATTCTTATGGGAATATTACGGCGGCGGCAAGCATCGGCAACCGCTTTTACATTCTCATCTCCGCCGATATTTCCGGGGTTTATCCTTATCTTGTCGATGCCGTATTCGGCACATTTCAGCGCCACCCTGTAATCAAAATGTATATCAGCCACTATCGGAATCGAGATATCCGACGCCTTAAGCTTTTTCACATTTTCTGCGGCGTCAAGATCAGGAACTGTGATTCGTACTATATCGCATCCAACACTCTCAAGAGCCTTTATTTGCGCCTTTGTAGCTTCAAAATCATGCGTATCGGTATTCGTCATCGACTGTATGGCAATTTTATTTTTGCCGCCAATGCCGACCCCCCCGGCGCAAACCTCTCTCTTCTTTTTTCTTATATCGTTATATTTCATATTATCAGACCTATAACATCCTTAAAAGTTATTATTATCATTATAGCAAAGAGAACTATAAGCCCGGCAAAATTGATATATCCTTCTATCTCGGGCTTCAGCGGCTTGCGGCGAACAAGCTCTATGAGAAGAAATATCAATCTGCCGCCGTCAAGAGCCGGGAAAGGCAAAAGATTCATAACGCCCAAATTCATGGTTATGACCACCATCACATAAAAGAAATTCGTGCCGCCTGCCTCCGCCGCGTCACCTATTGCCGTAGTTGCTCCAACAGGACCCGAAACCGCTTCAATGCCGTATTTTCCGCTGAAAAGATCGATGATCGAATCCCAGATCATTTTAACTGTTGAAACAGAACGGAAAAAGGCATGCTTAAGAAGATTCGGAAATGTGGGATTTTCAGAATAAACATAAAAATCCACAGTGCCGAAGGTATATCCCGCCTCGGTCTCACTGCCAAAAACAACATCCTGAATTACAATTTTTTCTCCATTGCGAACAACGGTAAGATCAATTGGCTTTGCTCCCTTGTGCATTATTTCATATACCAACTCATTTCCGGTGTTAACAGAGATATTCTCAACCTTGACTATCCTATCACCAACCATGAGAGAAGAACTGCTCACCGCATTTTCTCTGAACTCGGCAACTGTATTTGATGCAAGGGATTTTGTTGCAAAAACCATCACAAACATGATAACAATGCCAAGAAGTATATTCATTGCCGCACCGGCAACTGTAATGATTATCCTCTTCCAAACGGCTTTGTTTCCGAAAGCATTGATATCCTCCGATGCCTCGTCCTCACCTTCCATGCTGACATAGCCGCCAATGGGAAGCAGACGCAGGGAATAAGCAGTTCCGTTCTTCTTAGAGACCTTTGAAAATATTTTCGGTCCCATTCCGATGGAAAATTCCTTTATTGTAACTCCAAAAAGTCTTGCAGCTATAAAATGCCCGAATTCATGGATAAAAATCAGGCATCCGAAAACCAAAAGAGCTAAAGGTATATACCAGAATCCTATGGAGATCACTTCCTTTTCATAATGTTAACAATTTCTCGAGCCTTTTCTCTCGCCTCCCTGTCAGCAAGTAGGATGCCGTCAAGGTCATGTATTTCTTTCTTATGAGTGAGGGATGCTGCAGTCTCATTTACACAGTCAAAAATATCCGTGAAGCCTATTTGCTCCGAGAGAAATGCCCCCACAGCAATTTCATTTGCGGCATTGAGCACCGCTCCCATTGCACCGCCCGCCTTCATGCAGTCAAGGGCGAGTCTGAGGAGCACAAAAGTATCCATATCCGGCTTGCCGAAGCTTATCCCGGAAAGCTTGCCGAAATCAAGTTCATCTATAACCGCTTCATTTCGCGCGGGAGCAGACAGTGCATACTGCACACAAAGCCGCATATCGGGAACGCTGAGCTGTGCAATAATGCTGTTATCAATATATTCCACCATCGAATGGATTATACTTTCCCTTTGCACCACAACATCGATCTTCTCTGCCGGGAAGCCGAAAAGATGTGCCGCC
>JAZOAL010000037.1:0-24075 GCA_045595425.1 Eubacteriales bacterium | reverse complement strand
AGAACGACATGGCTACGATCCGACTTGAAGAATTAACAAATTACGATGCACGAACGTAAGCCTTCCCTTGCAGGGAAGGTGGCGGCGAAGCCGGCGGATGAGTAGATACCGCTTCCAGCCATAATCTGTAGAATGAAGACGCAATTAAATAGTAGCTTTCAGCAACGAAACAAAGTTTATTTTATCATTTGAAATATATCCAAATGGTGACTACTCATCCACCACTGCGTGGTCCCCCGAGCTCGGCAAAGCCGAGGTGACCCTGCATAGGGAAGGCTAAATAACGCGCCGATAAATTATTGTTTACCGAAGTGCATTTTAGTTTTTGTAATTTTAAGACAACAAATCTCCCGTCAAAAGCAGGAATTTGACGGGAGATTTGTTGTCTTTTATTAGTAAGCTGTTTTTACAGCCGTTTTTTATTCTTTCATTTCAAAATCACCGAGAAAATCCGCAAGCATACCTCTCATTTCAGAAGCGAGATAAAGAGAACCAAAGGAAATAACAGCATCTTCCTTTCCCACATCGGAAAGACAAGCGAGAAAATCCTTTTCGCGCCTTCTGCCAAAACCGTTAACAGCCTCGATACGAACCGTACCGCCCAGCATTTTATCCAGCACAGATGCCAGCTCGTCCGCGCCCATTGCACGAGGGCTGTCGGGAGTTAATGCCACGATCTTCTTCACATTCAGCTCATTCTCTTTAAGCAATGCGGCAAAGGGTTCAAGTGCCTTTTCGGGAGATTTATCCTTAAGGATTCCAAGGGCAAAAACAACCCCTCCCCGAATCGCTGCCGAAATCATCCTGAGGCTGTCACAAAATGCAGAAATACCGTGGGCATTATGCGCACCGTCAACTATCACAGTCGGTGAAATTCCAAGCACCTCAAAGCGCGCAGGGAACCAGGCTTTTTGGAGACCTTCCGCGATCGTCTCATAAGAAAGCTCCATTCCGACTCTCGTGAGTGCCTCCGAAGCATCGATAACGGTTGCGGCATTGACCATCTGATATGACGCCGCAAGCTTTGTTTTATATGTTTTTCCGTAATATATAAATTCCAGTCCGCCCAGAGAAGCATGAACAAGCCTCAGCTCGGATCTCACCGGAACGGTAATACGTGCGTTTGCCGCTACACAGGCATCTGAAATAACAGCTCTCACTTCGGGAGACTGGGGATAGCTGATAACTTCCTGTGTACCTTTTTTTATGATCCCGCATTTTTCAAAGGCTATCTTTTCGGGAGTATCTCCAAGAAGCTCCGTGTGATCGAGACCGATACTCATGATAACAGCCGCCATGGGCGGATCTATAACATTGGTGGCATCAAAACGGCCGCCCAGACCACATTCAAGCAGCACCGCATCGCATCTGTGCGAAAGAAAGTAGAGAAAACCTATCGCTGTAACTATCTCAAACTGCACAGGCATATCCGATGAAGTGCCGTCAAGGATCTGCTTTGGGATAGAAAAAGGCACAATTATACCTTCTCTTGCCCTTTCGATATCCTTCCGCATAGCAGTTACGGCATCAAGAACCTTTTTGGTAAATTTGCAAAGCTCCTCATGGCTTATCATCTCGCCGTCCACTGTCATTCTCTCTCTGAAATCAAGAATATAAGGCGAAATGTACCTTCCCGTATGATAACCGGCGGTGCGGAGAACAGAATCAAGCATAGCCGCACAGGAGCCCTTACCGTTAGTACCCGCAATATGTACAAACTTCAGCTTTTTCTGTGGATCTCCAAGATAGCGGCAAAGCAGACGCATGCGTTCAAGTGTCGGCGCGCCTGCCGTTCTCGGAAATGAGTGTATTTTTTTCAGAGCGTTTACATATGTCATTTAATCACCTAATAAAAACCTTCTTGCCGCTTCATATTCAGCCCTCGCCGCAACAAGCGCGCGAGCTGACGGATTCTTCTTTAATACCGCACGAAGCATAATGTTTTTGGGAGTTTCCTCAGGGTCGATAAGCTCAAGTGCCGCGCAGGAATATCCCTTTGATTCAAGCAATTTCAGTCTGAGCGCATCGGTCGCCGCATCGCAAAGCTTTTGGCGAAGCATAGAATGTTCGGCAACAAAAGAAAGTGCTCCGCAGTTCAATTTGTGATTAAGCTCGTGATGACAGCAGGGTGTTGAAAGAATGACGGGAGTTTTCCACTCTGCCGCCTTTTCAAGGACTATGTCCGTGGCTATATCGCAAGCATGCAGGGAGATCACCAGAGAGGGAGGAACCTCGGTCTCATATTTCATGATATCGCCGCATATAAATTCAAGTCCGTCAAATTTCAGCTTCTTGGCAATCCCCGAGCAATATTCGATAACATCGCTCTTGAGGTCAACCCCTGTCATATGAACAGTTCGTCCGCAAATATTGGAAAAATAATGATACACGGCGAAGGACAAATAGCTTTTTCCGCAGCACAGATCGCAGATCCGCAGGATTCCCTGCGGCGGAAGATTTTTTTCGATATCGCGTATGTGCTCAAGGAATCTGTTTATCTGTCTGAATTTTGGTCGTTTTTTATCATGGACTCTTCCCTTTTCATCGCTTATCCCAAGCAATTTCAAAAAGTCCTCGTCTCCGCGAAGAATATAATTCTTCTCCTTATCATTTCCAAGTATAAATCCGCCTTCAGCCTCGGAAAAGCTTTTTCCTGTCAGCTTCCCCGCACCGATCACTGTTTCTTTACCGGATCTTGATCTTTTATATTCGCAGTCTCCCGCGGTTGTGATAACATTTATCTGCATATATCCCGAGCAGATAGCCGAAAGTGCTTCGCTGTCCCATTCCTCAATGTTCTTATGAATCGCCTTATTATCGGTTTGAAAGGTTTCAAGTTGAAGCATTTTTCTGCCGCCTATCAAGCGCAGTGTTATGACAGCGCGCTTAATAGACGCCGAAGAAGGCTTTGATAAAACCGCTTTTTTAAGAGCTTCAGCCTTTGCCGCATCCAAAATCACGGCAGTTATCTTAGCAAGTTCCGCAGAAAAAGAATTATTTGTTTTCATCTTCCTTTTTATCCTTTTTTTTGAAAAGAGAAATCTTCGATTCGGTTCCCGACATAAGTCTCTTAATATTGCTCCTGTGCATAAACACAACAAAGAGAGTTGTCATAAAAGCAAACAGGCTGTCAAAACCAAATTCAAGTTCAAACAATACATCAAAACGATTTACAAGCACAGGATAAAGAAGAGCGCCCATTATCGAAGCAAGCGAAACATATTTTGTTCCCACCAAAACTATAACAAAGCAAAGAAACATTACCGCAAAGACCATTGGATACAAAACAAGGATAGCTGCCGCTGCGGTAGCAACGCCCTTGCCGCCCTTAAATTTGAAAAAGATGGGGAACATATGTCCGAACACAACAAAAAACGAAGCCAAATATCCCCCGAAAAGCCCAAGCAAGCTGCAGCCAAAAAGGACTGCAACAACCGCCTTTGCCATATCACCGAACAAGGTGAGGGCCGCCGCCCTCTTTCCGAAGGTACGAAGCATATTTGTCATTCCGCCGTTTCCGCTGCCGTGCGCTCTAACATCGTCAGCATACCTCGATTTTGAGATGATAACGGCAAAATTCAATGAACCTATCAGATAAGGAATAATTATGCAAAGCAAAACAAAAAGGAGATAAAGAATGTTATTCGCCATAGAATTGGCAGAATAAAAACCGTTAAGCAAAAAACCGTTTATGATCATTTCCTTTTATCTCCTCTCACAAAAAGTGCCTCAAGACGTGATGCGTTTCGGGCTTTCGTCTTTAATGTCTCTTCATCGTTTTTTCGAATCAAGGTCAGTTTTCCGTCATAGCCGATATCGGCAATGAAAACATCACCCTCGCAAAGATATTCTTTGATCTCGTATTTATGACCGTCTTCATCAAAACAAACGGCAATACCTTCCTCTATTCTGTCAACGGTAAGCTTTTTCTCCATATCTTTACGTACCTTTCACAAAATTATATTTCGGGAATATACACATATCAACCCATTTTAATTATAACATAAATCTGTCATTTTTTCAATATTTTATTTAATTATTTAAAAAATAAATCCGGGAGTGTTTTGTGCAACATGCACACAACTTTGCGCATGTTGTTGAATTTTTCAAATTGTTTTCTTTCTTTTTTTGGATTATTTGACATAAAAACAACGAAAACGCCTTATAAAAGATGACAAATAAATCAAAATACAGTCATCTCGACAAGTTTTTGTGGTTCGAGGTCTTAAAAAATGCACAAAAAAGCTTCAATAAAGCCAAAAATAATGTTTGACTATTGAAATTATACAAAAATAAGTGTATAATATATTAAGGATATTTTATAGTGAGGAGGCAAACCAATCATGAAACCTCAAAAACAATCAGAACTTGCCCCCTTCCTGTTTCACCAAGGAACAAATTACCGAGCGTATGATTATCTTGGTTCTCATAAGGAAGGCGACAGGTTCGTTTTTCGCGTATGGGCTCCACATGCCGATGCGGTTTTTATTGTAGGTGATTTCTGCGGCTGGGACGTGGGCTGCCCCATGGAAAGAATAACCGAGAACGGTATTTGGGAGGGTGTTGTCGGCTCGGATTCGGGATTCGGGGAGTATTCAAATTATAAATACAGGCTGATAAACGGCGAAAAAGAAATTTATAAAGCCGATCCCTATGCTTTTCATTTCGAACAGCCGCCCGCAACAGCTTCAAGATTCTACGATATTGAAGGCTTCAAATGGCAGGATGAAGGCTGGATGAAAAATAGGCGCACAAAAATGAAGGATCCCTACATTCAGCCGATAAACATTTATGAGATCCATGCACTTTCATGGAAGACTCACGAAGACGGCACTCCGCTCACCTATACAGAGCTTGCAAAGGAGCTTCCGCCATACCTTAAGCAGATGGGATATAACCATGTTGAATTTATGCCGATAATGGAGCATCCCTTCACGGGCTCGTGGGGTTATCAGGTCTGCGGATACTATGCCCCAAGTGCTCGTCAGGGCTCGCCAAAGGATTTCATGTTCCTTATAAACGAGCTTCATAAAGCAGGCATCGGAGTTATTCTCGACTGGGTACCTGCTCATTTTCCAAAGGATGCGCACGGACTTTATGAATTTGACGGTGAGCCCCTTTATGAATACCAAGGTTGGGATAAAATGGAGCACAAGGGCTGGGGAACTCGCAAATTCGACGTTGGAAGAAACGAAATAGAATGCTTCCTTATTTCCAACGCCGCCTTCTGGGCAGAGAAATACCATGCAGACGGACTCAGAGTCGATGCGGTAGCCTCTATGATATACCTCGACTATGAGAAAGAAGCGGGGGAGTGGCTCCCAAACTCCAAGGGCGACAACCGCTGTCTTGAAGCCATCGCATTTTGCCGCATGCTTAATTCATATATGAAAAAAGAATTTCCCGATGTCATGATGATAGCGGAGGAATCCACAGCATGGCATAGTGTTACAGGCTTTGAAGGTGAGGACGGGCTCGGCTTTACAATGAAATGGAATATGGGTTGGATGAATGATTTTCTTTCCTACGTCGAAACCGATACGTATTTCAGAAAATACATTCATGAAAAAATGACCTTCTCCATGATGTATGCCTTCAACGAAAAATATGTTTTGCCAATATCCCATGACGAGGTCGTGCACGGCAAAAAATCATTTCTCGACAAAATGCCGGGTGAATACGACATGAAATTTGCGGGAGCAAGAGCTTTTATGACCTTCATTATGGCGCATCCCGGAAAGAAGCTCAGCTTCATGGGGAACGAGATCGGTCAATTCCGCGAATGGGATTATGCGGGACAGATAGAATGGTTCCTTCTTGACTATGAAAGGCATGCACAGCTTCAGCGCTTTACAAGTGACCTTAACCATCTCTATCTTTCTCGCAAAGAGCTTTGGGAATGTGATCTTTCATGGGATGGCTTCCGATGGATCGATGCCGACAACAGAGACGAAAGCATACTTTCTCTGCGCCGCATAGATAGAAAAGGAAACGAGCTCATAATGATTGCAAATCTGACACCCGTTGAAAGACCCAATTTTCATCTCGGGGTGCCTTATGCGGGCGAATATGAAGTGCTTCTCTGCTCCGACGATGCTGTTTACGGCGGAAGCGGAAAATATCATTCAAAGATTTTAAAAGCTTTTGAATGCAGGACCTATAAGCAAAACGGTTTTGATCATGCCATAATATACCCCCTTGCGCCCATGAGTGCATCAATTTTAAAGGTAAATAGAGGGAAAAAACAGCGAATAAAGCAAGACATTAGCATAAAATAATATAATTTTGCACAAATCACAATTTATATATCATTTGGGAGGAAAGCTCATGTTCAAGAAAAAAGAATGTATAGCCATGCTCCTCGCAGGAGGACAGGGCAGCAGACTCTATGCACTCACTCAAAAAACAGCGAAACCAGCAGTTCCCTTCGGAGGCAAATACCGCATTATTGATTTTCCCCTCTCCAACTGTATCAACTCCGGCATCGACACCGTAGGCGTTCTCACACAATATCAGCCTTTGGTGCTTAACGAATATATAGGCAACGGTCTCCCTTGGGATTTGGATCGCGCCTTTGGCGGAGTTAAGATTCTCCCCCCCTATCAGGGCAACAAAACAGCAGACTGGTATAAGGGTACCGCAAATGCCATATATCAGAATCTGGAGTTCATCAACCGCTACGATGCCGAGTATGTGCTGATTCTCTCGGGTGACCACATCTACAAGATGGACTATTCAAAAATGCTCGATTACCATATCGAAAAGGGTGCTGACTGCACCATAGCGGTTCTCAATGTGCCGCTTGAGGAAGCAAGCCGCTTCGGAATAATGAGCGCAAACGGAGATAGCTCTATCTATAAGTTTACGGAAAAACCAAAGAACCCCGACAGTACCTTGGCTTCTATGGGCATCTACATTTTCGGTAAGGATAAGCTGCAGAAATATCTCATCGATGACAATGCCGATCCGAACTCCTCAAACGACTTCGGCAAAAACATCATCCCGGCAATGCTTGCGGCAGGCGAAAAGATGTTCGCTTACCAGTTTGACGGTTATTGGAAAGACGTTGGTACAATCCAGAGTCTTTGGGAAGCGAACATGGATCTGATCGGCGAGCATCCGGCATTCACGCTCTATAATGAGGACTGGAGAATCTTCGCCCGTCATTTTGCGGCAGCTCCCCAGTATATCGGTGAAAACGCAAAGGTTAAGAACAGCATTATAACCGAGGGCTGTGAGATCTATGGCACGGTTGAAAACAGCGTTATATTTACAGGTGCAAAGGTCATGGAGGGTGCGGTCGTGCGCGACAGTGTCATCATGAGCGGAACAGTTGTCGAAGCAGGCTCAAGCGTTGAATATTCGATCCTTGACGAAAATGTCAATATCGGCAGAGGCGCTTCTGTCGGCGTTACAAAAGACAAATCCAAGGGTATCACCGTTATCGGTGCGGATGTGAATATCCCCGCGGGGAAGATCATCGGCGATAACGAAATGATATCCGAAATATAAAAAGGAGGGTGCAATAATGAACGCAGCAGGACTCGTTTTTTCCAACATTCATGACCAGAACATCCCGGATCTTACAAGGAAACGTACTATGGCATCGGTTCCCTTCGGATGCCGCTACCGCCTTATCGATTTCACCCTCTCAAACATGGTAAATTCGGGCATCACAAAGGTTGGTGTCATTACACATAACAATTATCAGTCTCTTCTCGACCATATCGGCACGGGCAAGGACTGGGATCTGGCACGCAGGAGCGGCGGCATAAAGCTCCTTCCGCCTTTCATTGCAAGCTTTAACGGTGCAGGAGCAAATAAGCTCTATTCCACACGCCTTGAAGCAATGATGGGCGCAATGGACTTCATTTCCCGTTGCAATGAAGAATATATGGTGCTCTCGGACTGCGACGCCATCAGCAATATCGATCTTGGCGACGTTATCCGTCACCACAAGGAAAAGGGCGCGGACATAACGATTGTCACAACAGTTCTGGATACCGACTATGCCGAGATATCAAACGGAAGCGCAATCATCACTTCGGATGAAAATGACCGCATTTCGGATGTGATCCACTTCAATCAAAGAGTTCACGGAACACGTGAGGTCAGCACAAACATCATAGTTGCAAACACAAAATATCTCCAGTCAGCAATTGCCGATGCGATCTCTCACGGCTATACCAGCTTCTACAGCGACATTATCGACCGCAATCTTCTTCGGGCAAATTATTTCGTATATCATTATGACGGATTCTATGCGCAGATAAACTCTCTCGCAGGCTACTATGACTGCAACATGAAGCTTCTTGACGAGGGCATTCGCAAATCTCTCTTCGGTGAAGTAAACAGACCGATCCTCACGAAGGTGCGCAACAGTGCTCCCACAAGATATGCAGAGGGAGCAAAGGTTACAAATTCGCTTATAGCAGACGGATGTCTTATCGAAGGAGTGGTTGAAAACTCCATAATCTTCCGGGGTGTAAAGGTAGGCAAAGGCTCTGTTGTAAAGAACTGCATCCTCATGCAGGACACCATAGTAGGCACTCATGTTGAGCTCGGATGCGTGGTTTCGGATAAAAATGTTCTCATCAAGGATGAACGCAAGCTTTACGGTCACAGCTCTCTACCCTTCTTTATCAGCAAGGGAACAATGATTTAATTGCGGGGTAATAATATGAAAAAAATACTATTTGTAGGCTCTGAGGCTATGCCCTTTGCCGCAACAGGAGGTCTCGGAGACGTTCTCGGCTCCCTTCCTGCGGCGATAAAAAGCGCAGATCCCGACGGCGTTGATGTCAGAGTCGTTATGCCTCTTTACGGGCAGGTAAAGGAAAATTTCAGAGCAGAGATGAAGGAAGAATATGTTTTTACCGTCCGTCTCTCCTGGCGTGAGCAGTATTGCCGCATTATGAGTCTTGAGCGCGAAGGCGTTATCTATTATTTTATAGACAATGAATATTATTTCAAGCGCGATTCACTTTACGGCTGCTATGACGATGCCGAAAGATTTGCATTTTTCAGCATGTCGGCGCTCTCCATGCTCCAGTGCGTCAACTTCTTTCCCGATATTCTTCATGCCAACGACTGGCAGAGCGCACTTTCGGTGGTCTATCTGAAAACTCTTTTCTCTCATGACCCGCGTTATGCCGCTATCCGTGCCGTTTTCACCATTCACAATATTGAATATCAGGGAAGGTACGATTTTTCAATTCTCGGTGATGTATTTGCCCTCGGTTGGGCAGAGCGTTCGATCGTTGAATATGGAAATTGCATCAATCTGATGAAAGGAGCTATCGTCTGCGCCGACATAGTTTCAACCGTCAGCCCCAGATATGCGGACGAGATCAAGGATCCCGCATATTCACACGGACTCGACCCGATCCTGCGCGAAAACGCTTACAAGCTGAGAGGAATACTGAACGGCATAGATTATACCTATTATGATCCTCAAAGAGATCCTTGTATTGAAGAAACCTATTCGTCAGAAACCCTTGAAAATAAGGTAAAGAACAAGCTGGCGATCCAGCGTGAGCTGGCACTGCCCGAGCGCGAGGATGTTCCTCTTATAGCCATCATATCCCGACTCGCCGCTCACAAGGGCATCGACATCATTTCCGAGATAATAGGCAAGGTCGCCGAAGGCGATGTTCAGCTCATCATCCTCGGAAAAGGTGCTCCCGAATATGAAGGCTTCTTCCATAATCTTGAAAAGTCCTTCCCCGATAAGGTAAGAGCCATGATAATGTATGACAGAGATCTTTCAAAGCGCATCTATGCCGCTTGCGATATCTTCCTCATGCCATCAAAGAGCGAGCCCTGCGGACTCTCTCAAATGATCGCTTCCCGCTACGGAGCGATCCCCGTAACAAGAGAAACAGGCGGTCTTTATGACTCCATAAAGGGCTACCGGCTCGATGGCGACACCGTTATGGGCAACGGCTTCACCTTCTCGGGCTATAACAGCAGCGAGCTTCTCGACCGCATTTATGCCGCGCTTACTCTCTATCATGAGGCGGATAAGAGAGAGGCTCTTGTTAAAAAAATTATGAATACAGACTTCTCTTGGAAGGTCTCCGCAGAAAAATATCTTGAAATGTACCGCAGCTTATAATAGGTACTAACCCGTTAATGAAAGGATAACCACACTTATGAACTTTTCCCCCAAGGCAAACGAAATCAAAGAAAATATCGAAAGTAAGCTCTCCCGAAACTTCGGCGCATCCCCTGCCGACGCCACAAGAGAGCAGGTCTATAAGGCTGTTGCATTGACTCTTAAGGACATTCTCACAGAAAAGAGAAAGAACTTTAAAAACGAGGTCAATGAAAAGGGCGCAAAGCGCGTTTACTATATGTGTATGGAATTTCTTCTCGGACGTTCTCTGCGCACAAATCTCTGCAATCTCGGTCTTTCCGAGGAATATAAGAAAGCTCTCTCCGAGCTT
The DNA here is from genome assembly GCA_045595425.1 of Eubacteriales bacterium. Classification (GTDB taxonomy): domain Bacteria; phylum Bacillota; class Clostridia; order Oscillospirales; family CAG-272; genus SIG710. The sequence continues at coordinate 13,627 of JAZOAL010000037.1, read as the reverse complement.
GGCTTTGAGCTTGACGACCTCTATGAATGTGAACCGGATGCAGGTCTCGGAAACGGCGGCCTGGGACGTCTTGCCGCTTGCTTTATGGACTCCCTCTCCTCTCTTGACTATCCCGCAACAGGCTTCTCCATCTGCTATGAATACGGTCTCTTTAAGCAGATGATCGTTGACGGTATGCAGATCGAGCTCCCCGACATATGGCTTCCCGGAGGCGATGTATGGCTGGTTCCGAGAACCGACAGAACCTTCCATGTCCGTTTCGGCGGTCATATTAAGGAGCAGTGGGTAAACGGCAGATGCGAGATACAGTATGAGGACTGCGAGGAGATCGAAGCTGTTCCCTATGATATGATGATCTCGGGTGCCGACTCAAAGGCTGTCAGCCAGCTCCGTCTCTGGAGAGCAAGAGACATCCATAATTTCAACATGGGTCTCTTTACCCAGGGGCAGTACACAAAGGCTCTTGAAGAGAGCACCAACGCCGAGATCATATCAAAGGTGCTCTACCCCTCGGATAACCACACAGAGGGTAAGCTACTTCGCCTGAGCCAGCAGTATTTCCTTGTTTCCGCCTCCTGCCAGAGCATTATCCGCGACCATATGGCGGTTTACGGAACACTTGACAACCTACCCGAAAAGGTTGCCGTTCACATTAACGACACGCATCCCGCTCTCTGCATCCCTGAGCTTATGAGAATACTGATCGACCAGTATTATTTCGACTGGGATAAGGCTTGGGATATCGTAAAGAGAACGGTCTCCTATACAAATCACACCGTTATGCCCGAGGCTCTTGAGACATGGAACGAGGATCTCTTCCGTCTCAAGCTCCCCAGAATCTATATGATAATCAAGGAGATAAACGAACGCTTCTGCGCAGAGGCTTGGGAGCACTTCCCCGGCAACTGGAACCGCATTTCGGGAATGTCCATCATCGCTTATTCCCAGATCCGCATGGCAAATCTTTCTGTCATCGGTTCTCACCACATAAACGGCGTTTCAAAGCTTCATTCGGATATTCTTGTGGATTCTGTTTTCAAGGACTTCCACCGCATGTATCCCGAGCGCTTCACCAACGTCACAAACGGCATCGCTCACCGCCGCTGGCTCTGCTATTCCAATCCCCAGCTTGCTTCCTTTATCGAAAGCAAGATCGGCGACGGCTACCGCCATGATCCCGAGCAGCTCGCAGAGCTTAAAAAGCTTGCAGATGACAGGTCGGTATTAAACGAGCTTGGAGAGATCAAGCATCAGAACAAGGTAAGCTTCTCCAATCTTCTCATGAGAAAAACAGGAAAGTGCATCGATCCCGATTCTGTTTTCGACGTTCAGATCAAGCGTCTGCATGAATATAAGAGACAGCTGCTCAATGCTCTTAACATCATAAATCTCTATTGTGATCTAAAAGAAAACCCCAATCTTGATATCAGACCTCAGACCTTTATTTTCGGCGCAAAGGCTGCTCCCGGATATGCTATGGCAAAGGAGATAATCAAGCTTCTCTGCTTCATCGGCAGAGATATCGAAAGCGATCCCCGTCTGCGTGAAAAGCTTCAGGTGGTATTCCTTGAGGACTATAATGTCAGCATGGCTGAAGCCCTAATTCCTGCCGCTGAGATCTCCGAGCAGATCTCACTTGCAGGCAAGGAGGCAAGCGGCACGGGCTGTATGAAGCTGATGATAAACGGCGCGCTTACCATCGGAACTCTCGACGGCGCAAATGTAGAAATGCTTGCGGCGGCAGGTGACGAAAACATGTTCATCTTCGGTCTTAACAAGAATGAAGTTGAGGATCTTTGGCTCCGCGGTTACCGCTCTGCCGAGTATTACGCAAACAATTCTCACCTTCAAAGGATCATCGACCGCCTGAACATCGGATTCGCGGGTCAGTCCTTCGCCCACATCGGCTCTTATCTGCTCTCGGGTCACGGAATCGCTGATCCCTATATGTGCTTTGCAGACTTTGAATCCTACCGCATGACTCACGAAAAAGCTATTGAGATTTATGGAGACAGAGACCGTTGGAACAGAATGTCTCTCATGAATATTGCTTCCGCAGGCTATTTTGCCGCAGACCGCGCGATAAATGACTATGCGGAAAAGATCTGGAATCTCAAAAGACTTGATAAATAATTCCAAAAGGACTAAATATGCTTGCAAAATTTGATTCTTCCGCCAATGCGGACAAGAAAATAATTTTTGGCAAGATTGCCAACGGTGAGGACGCTTCTCTTTTCGGAGCGTTCTCCCGCGGCACTATCCTTTGCCTGAAATTAAACATTCCCCGTTCGCTTGGGGTCACATATCCGATCCTGAGAATAAACAAGGATGGATGCACTGCAAACGAAATCCCCCTAACATATATCACCACAGAGCTGGGAAAGGATCATTTTGAGATTGAGCTTGATCTGAAGGAGCTCTGCAGCAATGGAAAATCGGGGCTTTTTTATTATGACTTCATCTTTCCGAGAGGCGATCACGCACTTTTCTCGGAAACTCACGATAATTTGAATCTCACCCTCAGTGAAAAGGAGGGCGCAAAATTCCGTCTGCTGGTCTATGAAGAGGGCTTTAAAACCCCCGAATGGTTCAAGGGCGGATTGATGTATCATATTTTTGTTGACCGCTTTGCAAAAGGTTCATTTGAACCTGTCTGCCGCGAGGATGCCGAAATGAATAACGACTGGGAGGGCGGCGTGCCTCAATATGCCGAATATCCCGGTGCTTTTGTGCGCAACAATGTGTTTTTCGGAGGAAATCTAATAGGTATCAGAGAAAAGCTTGACTATCTCTCCTCTCTGGGCGTAACGGTAATATATTTAAGCCCTATCTTCAAGGCTTATTCAAACCATAAATATGACACAGGCGATTATATGCAGGTCGATGAGATGTTCGGCGGTGAAAAGGCACTCCGAGATCTTATAGATGCTGCAAAGAAAAAAGGTATCCGCATAATTCTCGACGGTGTTTTCAACCACACGGGCGATGACAGCAAGTATTTCAATAAATACGGAAAATACGATTCTCTCGGTGCTTATGCGTCAAAGGAATCTCCATATTATAAATGGTTTCATTTCGGGAAAAACAAAGATGATTATGCAAGCTGGTGGGGCATACCGATCCTGCCTAAACTCAATCTCGAAAATGAGGAGTGCCGCGATTATCTTGTCGGCGGAGAAGACTCTGTTGTCGGGAAATATACGAAAATGGGCATTGGCGGGATCCGTCTTGATGTTGCGGATGAGCTGACCGACCTCTTCCTCGACCAGCTTCGCAAAACAGCTAAAGAGCTTTCAGATGAGGAAGAAGTGATTATCGGCGAGGTCTGGGAAAACGCTGCGGACAAGATTTCTTACAGCAAGCGCCGCAGATATCTGCAGGGGGCTCAGCTTGACAGCGTTATGAACTATCCCTTCCGCACAGCCTCAATCGATTATCTTCTTTCGGGCAACTCTTCCCTTCTCGCCTCGGAGCTCACAGAGCTTTACGCTTCATATCCGAAATGCGTAAGCGACTCTCTGATGAACATACTCGGAACTCACGATACAGAACGTATTCTGACAGTTCTTGGCGGTGAGGGCAAATATGATCTTCCGGGCAGAGAGCTTGCCGGACTTAAAATGGGCGAAGAAGCGCGCATGCGTGCCATAAAGCTTCTGAAGCTCGGCAGTGTTCTGCAGTATACAGTCTACGGAATCCCGTCGATATTTTACGGTGATGAAGCGGGGCTTGAGGGCTACAGAGACCCCTTCTGCCGTATGCCCTTCCCTTGGGGACGCGAAGATGAAGAGCTGCTGAAGCATTACCGAATTCTCGGAGAAATACGCAGAGAAAATACTGTTTTTTCCGATGGCAGCTTTAGGATAGTAAGAGCCGAAGGAGCTTATATAGAATATGAAAGAAGCTCCGCGGACAGCGTTTTGACTATTGCAGTTAATGCAGGAAACAAGGAAATTTCCACCGGCATCAGCGGATATGACCTCCTTGGCAAAAAATATTTCGCCAAAGATGATCCGCTGCCTCCCTATACAGCGGTAATACTCAAATGAGAGGTTCAAAATGAAAAAGCCAAATGAGGAAAAAGTGATAAAGATTTCGAAAATATCTGCTCTTGCCGCTTTGGTGATATCGATTCTGCTCCAGATCGCCGCACAATTCTTTCCAAAATGGTCAAAATCTCCAACAAGTACAGAATATACGCTTACGATACTCAGAAATGTTTTTATTTTTATACTTGCTCTCAGTTTTACCGTTTTTCTGTTCCTTTTTCTCAAAAAACGGCTGGGAGTGATGAAAGCGGCATTCTATACCGTTTTTGCTGACAGTCTGATACTTTTTATTTGCGGATTTGTGCTGATGGCATTTACCCAATCAATAACACCCTCCGCATCGGGAATGGGAAGCTTTGAATCATTATATCTCTATTTGCTGGGACTGATGACAACAGTCATTTCGGCAGGAATATTTGTTCTTGCCGTGATAATATTCGTTCTTCTTCGCATTATACTTTACATAATCGGCAAAAAACACCATCCCTTAAAGTAAATTCAGTACTTTTTTGAAACACCGTCAAAAAACTGTCACAATTAAAAGCTATAATACAATCATCAAAGGAAAACATCATAGGAGGTTTTTGATGATGAATGATTTTGAGAATAACATGAATGACAATGAAAATATAACAAATGACATAAACAGCGAGGAGCCTGAAATTCAAAAACAGCCTGATCATACCAAAGCTCCGACCACGGCAGCCTGCAGCAATGCCTATCCCCCACAGAGCGGCAGCTACACAAGCAGCACAAACAGCTCTCAAAGCTATGGAAATATGTATTCAACATATTCAAGCGGTAACGGTTACCGAACAGAATACGGCGCATATTCAAATGTGCTTAAGCCTAAGAAAAAAAGCTCGAAGGTCGGATTTGTTGCTATCGCGATCTGCGGTTTTCTCGTTTTTGCCATGTCCTTCTCTCTCATTGGATATACTATTGCAAAAACAGCTTCTCTTGTTTATAATAATGATATTTCCGAAGCCGACAGCGATTATCGTCTTGACGCAAGCAATGAAAAAGATGAAGATTCGGGCGACACTTCAAAGAAACCGAGCGATACCGAAGCTCAAAACCCACCGGCAACCATAAACAAAAACAACAGCGAAGCAACTCCTGTTCAAAGCGGCAAGGCAGGAGAGCCCATGACAAAATCTCAGGCAGCAAGTCTTATTAAGGACTCGGTGGTTGAAATAACGACCGAGCAGGTTGTTAACGGCAACAGCTTCTATCAATATGTCGAAAGCGGGGCGGGAAGCGGGGTTATCATCGCAAAAGAGGGCTATGTTATCACAAATAATCATGTTATAAGTGAAGCTAGCAAAATAGTTGTTCGTTTGACAAACGGAAACGAATATGAAGCCGAGCTGATCGGAACCGATGCAAGCACTGATATCGCACTTTTAAAGATAAATGCCAATGAAGCACTAACGGTTGCAACTCTCGGCTCATCGGCAAACCTCTCTATTGCAGAGGAAGTGCTCGTTATCGGAAATCCCCTCGGAGAGCTCGGCGGCACAGTTACAAACGGTATCGTCAGTGCTCTTGCACGCGAAATCACTATTGAGGGCGAAAACATGACGCTCATCCAGACAAATGCCGCAGTCAACCCCGGAAACTCCGGCGGTGGAATGTTCAATCTTTACGGTGAGCTTGTCGGCATCGTAAACGCAAAGTCCAGCGGAACCGATGTTGAGGGTCTCGGCTTTGCAATCCCGATCGATACCGCTTATGAAATCGTGCTGCAGCTCATGGATTACGGTTATGTGCGCGGAAGAGTTGATCACGGACTTTCTCTTATCGACATCAATGATTTCTTCACCGCGGCATCCTATAGAGTAAATTCTCTCGGCGTTTACGTATATGAATCAAAATATACAAACGATATCAAAAACGGCGACAGGATCGCCTCCATAAACGGAAAAGAAGTCTCCACCTCAAATGAGGTCAAGGAAGCACTTTCGGGCTGTAAGGTGGGCGATGTGGTTGAAGTCACCGTTGCCAGAAACGGAAAATTTGTCGATGTAGAGCTTGAGCTTCATGAATATATTCCCGAAAGCTCAAGCGAAGTATCCTTCGAATAAAACAAAAAATAATAATCGTGGGGGCGATCCTTGCGGTCAGCCTGCAAATTAGGCTCTTACCGCGAGATCGCCCCCGATATTTTGGGAGGCACTATGTATAACATTCTTGTAGTTGACGATGAAGCCCGTATACGTGAGCTGATAACAAAATATGCGGTTTTTGAAAATCATAGGGTAAGTGAAGCCGCCGACGGAATGGAGGCTGTTCTCCTGTGCCGCCGCGAACAGTTTGATATCATCATCATGGATATAATGATGCCCGAGCTTGACGGTTTTTCTGCCTGCAGAGAGATACGCAAGACCTCGCAGACCCCTATCATTATGCTCAGTGCCAGAGGCGAGGAATATGATAAGATCAACGGCTTTGAGCTCGGCATTGATGATTATGTGGTCAAGCCCTTCTCACCCAAGGAGCTCATGCTCCGCATTGAAGCCGTCATGAAAAGAGTGCGTTCTAACCCTGCGGGAGAAATACGTCGTGAAAACGAGATAATTGAATTTGACGGCGGAGGACTGCGCGCTGATATAACAGCAAGACTTGTCTATGTTGACGGCGAAAGAGTTGAAATGTCTCCAAAGGAATATGATCTTTTCTTCTATATGCTTCGAAATAAAAACATCGCCCTCTCCCGAGAAAAACTCTTAAGTGAAGTCTGGGGCTACGATTTTTACGGTGATGCAAGAACCCTTGATACCCATATCAAGCTCCTTCGAAAAAGCCTTGGTCAGTACAGCCGTTACATAGTAACTCTGCGCGGTGTGGGCTACCGTTTTGAGGCTTAATTACGAAAGGAAAACATCTAAATGCAAAAGCACTTTGACGCAAGCATAAATCAAAAAAGAAACGATGAATCGGGCGGAATGGGCATCAGGTGGAACCTGTTTGCCTTTCTTGCTGTTTTTATAGCATTTGTGTTGCTTGTCGTATATGTATTTCAAGTTCTTCTGCTCGGAACCTTCTATGAAAACGCAAAAATGAAGGAACTGAAGCTGACAGCTTCGCTTATCGAATCCAATGTAGACAGAAGTAATCTTGAGCAAACCGCCTACACGCTTTCGGGTGATTATTCGATCTGTATAATTCTTTATGAGATATCAGACGCTAAAGCAAAAGAAATAATAAGCTGTGATATTTCAAACGGATGTATGATACATCATATGTCTCCGAGAAGCTTCAGCAATCTGTATAACAAAACCGTTGAATCGGGGGGAGAATATCTAAAGACCTATTCCCTTGACGCCTTCCATACAAGCGTAGAGGTCGAAGGGGAATCCTCAAGCACAGTTTATATAAAAAACTTTCAAGGCTCGGATGGGAAACACTATGCTCTTTTTCTGAATTCCGAGCTTGCTCCCGTCAGCGCAACCATAAAAACATATATGGCTCAATTCCAGTGGATCTGTCTGATCCTTCTCACGGGAGCTCTCATACTTTCGCTCCTTATGTCAAAAGTAATTTCAGCGCCTATCGTAAAGCTCAGCAGATCTGTCAAGCGTTTGGCAGCGGGGGATTATGAGGAGGTCTTCGACGGAAAGGGTTACAGAGAGATCAGGGAGCTTTCGGATGCCCTAAACTATGCCTCCGAGGAGCTTTCAAAAAATGACCGCCTGCAAAAGGAGCTGATAGCCAATATCTCTCACGATCTGCGCACACCTCTGACCATGATCAGAGGCTACAGCGAAATGATGCGCGACATCCCGGGAGAAAATACTCCCGAAAATGCTCAGATTGTAATTGATGAAACAACCCGCCTCTCGGAGCTTGTAGGAGATATGCTGGATCTCTCAAAAATAAGAGCAGGCACAAGAAAAATGAGCGCGGAGCAGTTTGATCTGACAGAAACGGTGAGAGCCACAATGGTTCGTTATGAAAAGCTCACCGAAAAGGACGGATATCAAATAGAATTCATCTGCGACTGTGAGGTGGATGTTATCGCTGACAGAACTATGATGCTTCAGGTTGTTTATAACCTTATAAACAATGCGATCAACTATTCAGGCGCGGATAAAAAAGTTATCGTTAAGCTTAATGAAACAAACGGAATGGCTCGTTTCTCCGTAACCGACAGCGGCGAAGGCATCCCCCCTGATGAGCTGCCGCTGATATGGGACAGATATTACAAGGTCGATAAGATCCACCGCCGTGCAACTGTCGGAACCGGTCTGGGACTTTCCATCGTCAAGAGTATTCTCGAAGCCCATAAAGCAACCTACGGAGTTGAAAGCACCATCGGCATAGGAAGCACCTTCTGGTTCGAGCTTCCTGCTGTTAAAACAGAAAATACAGATAATAAAAATTCGCCAAAGGACTTGTAATCGGAGAAGATTTATACTATAATATAATGCGGATATTGACGAAAGGAGAGATAAAAATGAATTTTCCGTTTTTTAGAAAAAAGAAAAACGAAATTGAGGCTGACTCCCAAAATGAGCTGTCGGTTTTCGACCGTTCCCTTGAAGAGCTGACTCAGGATGATATCGCTCCAGCAAAGCCAAAGGACAAAAGACCGAAAGCCTATGATATCGCGCGGATGCTTCTCATAATCATATGCCTTTCGATCTTTGCCTATTGCTTTTATCTGATAATCTATAATATGCTTGAATACGAGCGCGCAGACGATATTTATATGAGCCTCTCCGATGATTTTTTTGATATCGAACGAAACAGCAATGCTGTTTTAAATGACGGAGTTACCAAAATGAAGCTCCAGTCTCCCAGCGTTGCGATCCCGATCTTTTCAGAGGCAATAAAGCTTGAAAATTCGGAGCTTAATAAGTTCTATTCCGAAGACTCCTCAGCCTATAACTTGGAATATGAACGAATGAAATCAAAGCTTGAGGATCTTCGGCTTCAAAATGACGATATCGTCGGATTTATATATGTTAGTGGCACAAAGATCAGTTATCCCGTTACCCGATATCATGATAATGATTATTATCTTGACCACAGCTTTGATAAAAAGCCTCTGAAATCGGGTACGATATTTATGGATTACCGCAATCTTACGGATATCGGAGCAAACCGAAATATAGTTATTTACGGGCATAATATGTCAAACGGCTCAATGTTCGGCGGTGTTGCAAAATTTTATAAAAACGAAGATTTTTTTGAAACAACTCCGATAATAATCTATGCCTTTGACGGTATCTATACCTTTGAGGTGTTCTCTGTATATCGCACAACAGCAGATTATCAGTATTTCAGAACCAACTTCGATTCAGATGAGGATTTTTTGAAATTCGCCTATGAAATGAAGGGAAATTCAATATACTCAAAGGATGTTGAGTTTGACAAGGATGATATCCTTCTTACACTCTCTACCTGTACAAACACCACCCGAACCGGAAGATACGCTCTCCATGCAAAGCTGACTAAAATTGACAATTGATATGAATATGAATCATCTGATATGCCCCATCTGCCGTACCCCTCTCGGGCTTTCGGAAAACGGCAGATCATTTATCTGCAAAAAAGATATGAAGCCTCATTGCTTTGATCTCGCTTCCGCAGGATACGTAAACCTTGACAGAGGTCATTCGGGCGGCGGCGACTCAAAGGAATGTGTTAAAAGCCGAAGTGCTTTTCTGAGTCTCGGGCATTATGCCCCCATCTCGTCAAAAATAAATGAACTGGCACAGTGCTACAGCTCCGAGCCCGAAATCATTTTGGATGCGGGATGCGGCGAAGGCTATTATACCGCTTCTTTGGCACGCGAGATGCCAGCGGCGGGCGTGATAGGCATTGACATTTCAAAGCCTGCGATCGAGCATGCGGCAAAAAATGCAAAACGCAATAATATTGAAAATTTGTTTTATGCGGTTTCAAGCATTTTTGAGCTTCCTTTTGCGGGCGGTAGCATCGACTGCATCACAAATATATTTGCCCCCTGCCCCGAGGAAGAATTCGGACGGGTGCTGAAAAGAGGCGGTGTGCTTATTATTGCCGCCGCGGGGAAAAAACATCTTATGGGACTGAAAAAAGTGCTCTACGAGAGCGTTTACATGAACGAAGTCCGCGCAGATCTCCCCAGCTCCGCAGGATTAACTCCGATAGATAAGACCACCCTGTCATATGTTATAAATCTGAGCTCCTCTGAAGAGATCGAAAATCTTTTCTCCATGACTCCCTATTATTATAGAACTTCCCTTTCAGACAAGGCGAAGCTTGCCTCGCTGACAAGTCTCGAAACCGAAGTCGAGATCGAATTTTCAGTTTACAGAAAGAACGGATAATAAAATGAAGATATCACTGTGTATTCCAATGTATAATGAAGCCTCCATAATCGAAAGCACCGCTCATACGCTCTCTGAATATATGGAAAAAACCTTCAAAGAAGATGGCTACGAGATAATTTTTTCGGATGACGGAAGCAAGGACGGCAGTGCAGCTATCGTGAATGAACTCGCGCTGCCCAATGTGCGTACGGTAGGATATCCCGATAACAGAGGCAAAGGCTCTGCGGTGAGAAATGCAGTTCTCTCATCAAAAGGCGATATCGTAATGTTTACAGATGCCGATCTCGCTTACGGCACGGCTGTTGTAAAAAGCATGACCGACGCCCTTGATGCCCATCCCGAAGCATCGGTAGCGATCGGATCAAGAAATCTGTCCGGAGACGGATATGAGGGATATACGCCCCTGCGAAAGCTGGCTTCAAAGGTCTATATAAAGGTTCTCGGTATCGTCGGCGGCTTTAAGCTTTCCGATTCCCAGTGCGGCTGCAAGGCTTATCGAGGCAGTGCGGCAAGAGATATTTTCAGCCGTTGTAAGGTGGACGGCTTCGCCTTTGACTTTGAAACGATCTTGAGAGCGCAAAAAGCAGAGCTTGGAATTATAGAAGTCCCCGTAAAGATAGTCAACCACCGCGAATCCAAGGTCAATGTACTGCGCGACACCTTCAAAATGCTTTTTGATCTGCGCAAGATCAAAAAGGATATTAAAAATGAAAAATAAACATATCGCCTTCGCCTTGTGATGTAGAGTGCAGCAAATACATCACTTATAATACAGTGTAACACACTATACCTTCCAGGGCAAGGTGTGTGCCCAAAAATCAAAAGCACTTATGATAAAACGATCTTCTTCGTAATCATAAGTGCTTTTCTTAATTTTATAAAATTTCGTTATGGGGTTCTATCTTTTCAAAATCAAACTCTTAAATCGAGCAATTTTTCAAGTTCTTCAACATCCCGCGGCTCTGTCGCAAAGCTCGCCGCAAAGCGCACAACGGTATGATTTTCATCATAATTTTCCCAAAAACTGAATCTGACATCCTTTGAAAGGCGTTCCATCTCGCCGTTTTCAAGAATTATGAACTGCTGATTGGTATATGAATCAATAAAAAGACGGTAGCCTCTGTCTGTAAAGGCTTTCTTTATCTTCATGGCGAGAGCAACCGCATGGCGTCCTATCTCAAAATAAAGGTTATCGGTGAAAAGAGTGTCAAACTGTATCCCGAGCAGTCTGCCTTTTGCCAAAAGCGCACCGTGCTGCTTGACAGTTGTGAGAAAATGCCTTGGCATATTATTTTTTGTAAATACCAGTGCTTCTCCGCACAGTGCTCCAACCTTCGTGCCGCCGATATAGAATATGTCGCAAAGCTCTGCGATCATGGGCAATGTCACATCTGTTTTCTCACTTTCAAGAGCATAAGCAAGTCTTGCCCCGTCCATATAAAGAGGAATTTTGTATTCACGGCAAACCTTCGAAAGAGTTTTAAGCTCATCTTCACTGTAAAGAGTGCCATATTCGGTGGGATGAGAAATATAGACCATCCCGGGGAATACCATGTGTTCATGAGTCGCATCCGAATAAAAATCTCCCAGATATTTTTCAAGAACATCCGCTTGTATCTTTCCATCCTTTTGCGGGAGTTCGAGAACCTTATGACCCGTGGCTTCGATCGCTCCCGCCTCATGAACGCTCACATGACCTGTAGTTGCCGCAACAACACCTTCATAACCCTCAAGCACCGATGATATAACGATCTGATTTGTCTGCGTCCCTCCCACAAGGAAGAAAATCTCGGCATCCTCACATTTACATGCCTCTCTGATCTTCTTCTTGGCACTATCACAGTAAATATCACTTCCGTATCCCGAGAGCCTTTCCAGATTGGTCTCACACAACCGTTTAAGTATCTTTTCGTGAGCTCCCTCTATGTAATCACTTTCAAAAGACAGCATTCTTACCTCCAAAATTCGATATTTTTTATATGATAGCACATAAGCATGTCAAAGTCAACAATTATGTTCAAAATCGCTTCATTCAAGAATTTTGCCGTCGGTAGAAATAGTTATAACCTGACAAGGGATAAGTTTTTCGCTCGCCTGAAGCGCACGCTTAACGGCATTTTCAATGCCGCCGCAGCAAGGCACCTCCATACGAACAATTTTTACGCTCTTAATATTGTTGTTTGAAATTATCTGTGTAAGCTTTTCGGCGTAGTCGCCCTCGTCAAGTTTGGGACACCCGATAAGCGTGATATGGTTTCGTATAAATTCATTATGGAAATTTCCGTAGGCATAGGCCGTGCAGTCTGCAGCAATCAGAAGATTGGCGTTTTCAAAATAAGGTGCGTTCACGGGTACAAGCTTGATCTGACAGGGCCATTGCATGAGTTGACTTGTGACAGCCGCCGTTTTTTCGGCTCCGACCGGAGCTTCTCTCTTTATCGACGCCGACTTTGTTCCCGGGCATCCACAGGGGAGCTTTACTCCAAAATTCTCCATCTTTGCGCGGCGAACGGCATCCTCATCATATGCCGGAGCTTCGCGCTCTTCAAAGGTGATAGCATTTGTCGGGCATGCCGGCAGACAATCGCCGAGACCGTCGCAGTAATCCTCGCGGGTAAGTTTTGCCTTACCGGTCACCATCTCAATGGCCCCCTCATGGCAAGCCTCCGCACAAGCACCGCAGCCATTACACTTTTCTTCGTCTATTTTTATGATCTTTCTTAACATAGGCTCCTCCAAAATATTTACTAAAAAGCAATCTTGCTTTTTTAAAATAATTATATTATAATAGAACCAATATGTCTGTTGAAATTTCAACAAAAATGCAAATAAATCTATTACCTGTTCGATCAGTTGATGCTGAAAACTCATTTAAACAATAATTTATCTTTGCCTCCGGCGGGTTAGGGGCTTTTAAAAAAGTCCCTAAGAACCTCAAAACTTTAAATGAAAAGTCCTTTATTTTAAAGTTTTTGGGATTCTAAAGACCTTTTTGGGGAAAGGTCTTTAGCGGGGTATGGGGCGGCGCCCCATGCTTATAAATTATTGTTTGCCAATTGATTGCTGTGAGTTGTATATAAAGAATCGGAGCCGACTGCATAAGCCGGCTCCGATTCTGTTAAAACTGAAGTGCCTTTTCGATATAATCCTTCAGCTCGCCTATGGGAAGGCGAACCTGCTCCATTGTATCTCTGTCGCGAACTGTTACGCAGCCATCGGCCTCGGAATCAAAGTCATATGTAATGCAGAAGGGAG
>JAZOAL010000036.1:0-9438 GCA_045595425.1 Eubacteriales bacterium | reverse complement strand
AAGGTGAACTATGGCAGATGATGACAAGCGTTAGCCTTCTCTATCAGAGAAGGCTTGCGTTCGTACATCTAAATTTGTTAATTCGTCACTCTACAAACAGCCCGATAAATTATTGTTTATTATTCTAAATTTTAGTTTTCAGAGCTAACATATTATTTAATAATATGCGAAAAAATACCCGTTCATGCCTTGGTTATAAAACACAAAATAAAAGACTGATTACAGTTTTTTGCAGATATGATGTTCATCATCCTGCCTTTATTGTTAACATCAAGTGCCGCAGAAAGTGAAAGCAGATAATCACCAAGTCTCCTGCCGTTTCCTTCCCCGATTTTGCAAAGCCTCGATGCTTTATGGAAAAGCTCTTCAATTTTCATTTCAGCAGCTTTTGAAGCAGTCTCCAAGCTCTCGCTTTTTTCGTTTTTGCCGCCAACAAAATTCAAAGCTGTTTTATAAAGATATAAAAACCTTCCAAGCTTTGTAAGCTCATCCTTCAGGGCAAAGATATCCGGCATGCAGAAATCGCAAAAAGATATTGCATCCACCAAGCCGTCAAGCCTTGAAACATACATATAATAGCTCTTCAGCTTGATTTTTTTATCATTTTCATCCGTTCCCGAAGCCCAAATGCCATCCCCCGAAAGCGAATCGTTATATTTCTTCACTTCTTCAACGATCTTCCTCGACGAAGCAAAATATCTTTCATTTTCCTTTTCGATTTTTTTCTCCAAAGCCTTAGCCTTATCGCCAAGCCCCGATATCAAGGCGAAAAAGCGTTTTCCTTCACCTTCAATATCCGAAATACAGCTCTCGATATAAGCTCGGTCAGCATCATTCAGCGTACCGTACAGCCCCAAACCATAAATATATTCCTCAATATTCATATTTCATAAAAGCCAAAAGGACGGTGAAAAACCGCCCTTTTTCGTCTGTTTGATTCTTATCGAATTTCAACATTCACCTTTTTGCTCACTGTACCTGCCGCAGCCTTCATAACGGTTCTGATCGCCTTTGCGATTCTTCCATGCCTGCCGATAACAAGTCCCATATCGTCGGGAGCGACGCTGAGCGTAAGGGTAACGGTATCATCGTCCTCTGTCTGAACGATAGTAACCTCGTCCGGGCTGTCAACAATGGCACGAGCGATGCCGTATAATACTTCCTTAAGATCCAGCATTTCTCTCTCCGTTCAAATTATTCGGTGATGCCGGACTTCTTGAGGAGCGCCTTTACGGTATCTGTGGGCTGTGCGCCGTTAGAAATCCACTTCTTAGCCTTCTCGCCGTCGATCTTGATCTCTGCGGGATTTGTAAGGGGGTTGTAGTAACCGATCTCCTCAATGAAGCGTCCGTCGCGGGGGAAACGGCTGTCTGCAACGACAACGCGGTAGAAGGGAGCCTTCTTTGCGCCCATTCTTCTAAGTCTGATTTTAACTGCCATGATTTTTGTCCTCCAAAAATATAAATGATTAAAAATTTTATATAAAAATCCGTAAATCAAAACGGAATTTTCATCTTGCCAAGCTTGCCCATTTTCTTCGGGTTCATTCCCGCGAGCTGCTTCATCATCTTTCTGATCTGCTCAAACTGCCGCAGAAGCTTATTAACGTCCTCTACTGTGACACCGCTGCCTGCCGCAATTCTCTTTTTGCGGTTTGCATTGATTATCTCAGGCTTTTCCCTCTCCAGCTTCGTCATAGACTTGATGATAGCCTCGGTTCTCGCCATAAGCTTTTCATCTATCTTAGCATCCTGCATTTGGGAGGGCTTAATGCCGGGTATCATGCCCATTATCTGCTCCATAGAGCCCATCTTTTTGATCTGGGCAAACTGATCGAGATAATCATCAAGAGTAAAGGTCTGCTTGCGGATCTTTTCCTCAAGCTCTGCCGCCTTCTTCTCGTCATAAGCCTGCTCTGCCTTCTCAATAAGAGAAAGAACATCGCCCATTCCGAGGATTCTGGAAGCCATTCTGTCGGGATAAAAAGGCTCAATGGTATCAAGCTTTTCGCCCGTACCCACAAATTTGATGGGCTTTCCTGTAACATGCCTTACGGAAAGTGCCGCACCGCCACGGGTGTCGCCATCCAGCTTTGTGAGAATAACGCCTGTGATATCAAGAAGCTCATTGAAGGTGGATGCCACATTCACCGCGTCCTGACCGATCATAGCGTCGATCGTGAGAAGAATTTCTGTTGGATTAACTTCAGCCTTGATGGACTTCAGCTCATTCATCAGCTCTTCATCTATATGAAGCCGTCCCGCCGTATCAACAAAGACCATATCATAGCCCTTGCTCTCGGCATATTTCAGACCTTCTTTTGCAATTTTAACGGGAGATTCCTTATCTCCAAGGGTAAATACAGGAATGTCGAGAGCCTCACCGACAACCTGAAGCTGTTTTATAGCCGCAGGACGGTAAATATCGCAGGCGACCAGCAGCGGATGCTTACCCTGCTTCTTATAAAGACCGGCCAGCTTACCTGCATGGGTCGTTTTACCGGCACCCTGAAGACCGACCATCATAACAACTGTGGGAGGCTTTGAAGCAATAGTCAGCTTGCTCTGAGTGCCGCCCATAAGGTTTGTCAGCTCTTCGTTTACGATCTTGACGATCTGCTGTGCGGGCACGAGACTTTCAAGCACATCCGAGCCGACCGCTCTTTCCGAAACTGTATTTATGAATTCACGGACGACCTTGAAGTTAACATCAGCTTCAAGCAGGGCGAGCTTTATCTCGCGCATACCTGCCTTGACATCAGCCTCTGTGAGTTTACCCTTATTCCTGAATTTTTTGAATGCGTTTGCAAGCTTATCGCTCAAACTCTGAAAAGGCATACCGTGTTTCCTTTCTTAAAATAATTAACCGAGATCCGCTGCAATCGCTTCAAGCTCTCCCCAAAGCTCCTCTGAGCCGAGGGAAGAAGCCAAAGTCTTTGCTCTCTCAATGCGCCTTTGCGCCGAATCGAATTTTTCGGCAAGATGAAGCTTTTCCTCAAGAAATGTAAGCTCCTCTTCCGCTTTCTTGATGATATCTCTCACGCCCTGTCTTGAGATACTGAGCTCTGCGGCAATTTCGGCAAGAGAAAGATCGTCATTATAATAATATCCGAGCACTTCTCTTTTTCTTTCCGACAAGACCTCGCCGTAAAAATCGAGAAGATAGCCCATACTCAAATTCTTTTCAAACATTTCATAACCCCGTTTTTCGGTGTAAAGCAAAATGCTTTACATATTATAAACCATGTAAAGCATTTTGTCAAGAGTTTTTTTAAAATTATTTTAAATTTTCTTCGGAAGCCAGTTTCCGAATTTAAAGATCATTGCCGAATATGCCGTTTCAATTATCCAGGAAAGCACCCAGCCAATATAAACGCCCTTCATTCCGAGGAAGTTCGCAAAGATCAGTGTTGCTATAACTCTTGAAGCCGCGCCGATAACGGTGGAAGCCAACAAATGCTTTGTAGCCTTAACCCCTCGGAAAAGCGCATGGAATATATTACAGAGCATCTGGAAGAAGCAGAAGGGCAGAAAATATCTTGTGAACATAACCGCATAATCCATTGCCATGCTTTCAGCTCCCTTTTCAAAAAAGAGCGAAGAGAAAAATTCCGGGAAAATAACTAGAAGCATCAGCACAGGAGCAACAAAGCAAGCGCCTTGAATAACCGCGATCTTAACACCTTTTTTGATCTCCCCTGTCTTGCCGGCACCAACACACTGCGCACTGTAATTCGCAAGAACCCTCGTAGAATTTTGATAAAGCGCTGCACAGGTATTATAAATTCTGCCGGAGACTGAATATCCCGCTGTTGCCGCTTTCCCGAGACCGTTAATGACAGGTGAAATAAAAGTACCTGCAAGATACATTGTCATCTGCTGCGTCATATTCGGCAGTGCAAAGGCAAGGGAAGCTGAAATATGCGAAAAACCGAATTTAAATCGCTCGCCGCCAAGTCCCATCTTAAGGAAGATAGCCCTGATCCTTATAACATATGCGATATCAACCGCAAGGGCGGCAAGTACCGAAGCCAGTGCAAGTCCCGCTGTACCCATCCCGAGCAATGCCACAAAGATCAGATTTCCCGAAACATTAAGAACCGCGGAAATTATAGATACGATAAAAGGAAAAGTACTTTCTCCGAAAGCATTCATCAAATGCATACCGAAAACATTTGAGGTTATAAAAAACAGACCGATAACATAAACAGAAAAATATGCAAAGGTATCATTATAAATGCTTTTGTCAACCTTCAGAAGCGAAAAAATCACATCATGGAATCCAACGAAAAGAGCGGCAAGCACTGCGGCAAAGGAGGCAAGAATCATCACAGTCGATACGATCGCATTTTTTATTTTCCTAAAATCGCCTGCTCCGAAAAGCTGTGCTATATAGACCGAAAAGCCTACGCTGTAGCCCCAGAAGATAGATGAAACCATGGTAATAAAATCCGCGGTTGCACCGATGGCGGCAAGGCCATCCTCCCCCAGGATCTTTCCTGCAATAACTGTGTCAATAGTATTATATGCCTGTGCCAAAATACCCGAAAGCACTAAGGGTATGGCAAAGGTAACAAATGTTTTAACAGTATTTCCTCTCGTCAGATCTTTCATGGGGCACCTCTATTGACAAATAAGTATTTTATGGTATAATTATATCAAATTCTCAAAAAATATCAATGCAGGTCAGGAAAATAGTCCATTTCTCAAAAATTATCATCCAAAAGGAGCGGATTTTGATGTATCAAAACGAAAGGCTTGACAAAATTCTCAAAATTATCACAAGATATAAGTATGTTACAGTTCAGTTTTTGACAGACGAGCTGCATTACAGCACCGCAACCATCAACCGAGATCTGAATCTCCTTGCCGAGCAAAAGCTGATAACACGTCATTACGGCGGTGCAGAACTGGCAGACAACAAAGGCGTTCCACTCCGCTTCAGGCATCACAAGATGAGAGCCGCAAAAAACAAGCTCGGTAAAATGGCGGCAGAGCTCATTGAGGACGGCGACACGGTATTCATCGACGCAACAACCACCACGCAATACATAGCGCAGTACATAACCGACAAGAAGGACATCACCGTTATCAGCAACAATATGGCACTGATAGCATACCTCAGCGAATACGGGATCCGCTGTATCTGTCTCGGCGGAGCAGTGAACGAAGCGCCAAGTATGCTTTGCAGTATGGATACGATCGAAATGGCATCCAAATATAGAGCAGACAAACACTTTTTCACCTCCGGCGGGGTAACGGCTGACGGCAGGATATTCGGTGGAGAGGCATATGCCCTGCTCCGTAAGGCAATGACAGAAAACTCGAAAAAATCATATTATCTTGTTGACCACGCCAAATATGAAAAGCCTCTGGGAATACGCACATGGTGCACCATCGGCGATATATCCACCGTCATCAGCGACTTCGATTTCCCGGAAGAGACGAAAGAAAAATATAAAAGCACTGAATTTATTACTGTATAAAATCAAAAAACATTCGATAAAAGAAGCCTATAAAAAATAATTTGTCGGGGAATAAACTTACTGTCCGGGGCATCCTCATCCGTCTCGGCGAATTAAGTACTAAATCTAAATGAAGATATTCCGCCAAGCCACCTTCCCCCCTTGGGGAAGGCTGAGATCTGCACCGATTCTTACTTTTTCTACATGAAATTCTGCAAATTATATGTCTTTTGAGGATAAACGGCTTGTATTTTAGCCTTCCCCAAGGGGGGAAGGTGGCTCGGAAGCGTATCGCACCGAGACGGATGAGGATGCCTTCGTCCCAACGACAAATATTGTTCGACTCATAAAAAGTGATATCAAAAGCGGTCTCGTCTTTTTGGGCGAGACCGCTTGATTTTAAATAACCTTATACCCCTCTGCTTCAATTGCCTTTTTAAGAGCTTCATCCGAAACATCACTTCTGAGAGTAACCACAACCGTCTTTTTCTCATGGTTTGCAACTGCGCTCTCAACTCCGTCCAGAGCTTCAAGAGCCTTTTTTACATGAGCCTCGCAATGGGGGCACATCATCCCTTCAACATTAAATGTCTTTTCCATAATCTTATTATCCTCCAAAACTATATTTCTTTGCTTCGCGCGGAATTTTTTCTCATCGTATATTTTAAACAGATTCAATCGCAAAGCGTTGGTAACAACACAGAAGCTGGAAAGGCTCATTGCCGCCGCACCGAACATTGGATCAAGCTCAATTCCGAACGGAATAAACAGACCTGCCGCAAGCGGTATTCCAACAGCGTTATAGATAAATGCCCAGAACAGATTCTGATGAATATTCCTGAGCGTTGCACGGCTGAGGCGCAATGCCGCAGGAAGATCGCGCAGTCTGCTCTTAATAAGAACCACATCAGCCGCATCAATTGCAACATCCGTTCCCGCACCAACAGCAATACCTACATCTGCTCTTGTAAGCGCCGGCGCATCGTTTATTCCGTCTCCTACCATGACCACCTTGCCCTGCCCCGAATATCTGCGTACAACCTCTTCCTTTCCGCCCGGCAGAACCCCTGCAATAACTTCATCAACGCCCGCCGTCCTGCCAACAGCCCCGGCAGTGCGTTCATTATCGCCCGTCAGCATAACAACATGTATTCCCATTGCTTTAAGCTCGCTTATAGCTTCGGCACTGTCCTCTCTGACCGTATCGGCAACTGCTATTATACCTGCGAGTTTACCCGAGCGTGTGAAGAACATAGGCGTTTTCCCCTGCACGGAAAGCTCGTCCGCTTTTTTGCGCATTTCAGGCGAGATCTCAGCCTTTTCCAAGATATATTTCAGATTACCGCCACAGATCTCATCTCCATCAAGGCGGGCATAAAGTCCGCTTCCGGTAACGGTCATAAAATCGGTGACTTCCTCTGCCGGAATTCCATTTTCCTTCGCCTTCTCCACAACCGCATTGCCGAGCGGATGCTCGCTTCTTGCCTCAAGAGAAGCTGCAAGAGAAAGAAGATCGTTTTCATCAAGCCCATCCGATGGAATAATATCGGTAACAGCGGGCTTACCGCTGGTTACAGTTCCTGTTTTATCAAGAATGGCAATTCGCGCTCTGCCCGTCTCTTCAAGAGAAACGGCAGTCTTAAAAAGAATACCGTTTCTCGCGCCAACTCCGCTTCCAACCATTATGGCAACAGGCGTTGCAAGTCCGAGAGCGCAGGGACAGCTTATAACAAGTACGGATATCGCTCTTGCCAGCGCAAAGCCGAAATCTTTGCCGATGATAAGCCAAACCGCCGCAGTAATAACGGCAATTATAATGACCGCCGGAACAAATATGCCCGAAACCTTGTCCGCAACCTTTGCGATAGGAGCCTTCGTTGCCGCCGCGTCACTGACGGTCTTTATTATCTGAGATAGAGTTGTGTCCTCACCAACCCTTGTGGCTCTGCATTTGAGATATCCCGAATTATTTACCGTTCCGCTTGAAACGGTACTTCCCTCGGTCTTATCAACAGGTATGCTTTCGCCTGTAAGCGCCGCTTCGTTCACCGCGCTGACGCCATCTATAACAACTCCGTCAACAGGAATGGCATCGCCGGGATAAACAGCAAAAATATCGCCTATCATCACCTGCTCTGCAGAAATTTCGATCTCTTCTCCTCCACGAATGACCTTCGCCGTTTTCGGCGCAAGTCTAATAAGGCTTTCAAGAGCCGCTGTGGTCTTTCCCTTTGAACGTGCTTCAAGCATTTTACCCACAGTTATAAGAGTCAGGATCATCGCCGCCGACTCAAAATAGAGCCCGTGCACCATATGAAGAGCCCCCGCGGCATCTCCCTCAAGCATTTTGACGCTCATCGGGAAAAGCTGATATGCGCTATATACAAATGCCGCCGAAGAACCGAGCGCAACAAGAGTATCCATATTGGGTGCGCGCCTTGCGAGAGCTGTAAATCCGCTGATAAAGAATCTCTGATTCATCACCATTACGGCTATAGTCAAAAGGAGCTGAAAAATCCCCTGCGCCATAGCATTTTCGGAAAAATACTTTGGCAAAGGAAAGCCCCACATGGCATGTCCCATGGAAAAATACATAAGCACAATAAGCAGAATAACAGAGCTTATAAGTCTGCGTATAAGCTTGGGGGTTTCCTTATCCTCCAGCGGTGAAGCCGAAGCACTCTCGGTCTTTTTCTCCCCTTTAAGCGAAGCACCGTAGCCTGCCTTTTCCACCGCTTTTATTATATCCTCGGGAGAAGCCGTGCCGCTAACTCCCATTGAGTTTGTCAGGAGACTTACAGCACAGCTCTCTACCCCCTCAAGGGCAGTGACCGACTTTTCAACTCTGGCACTGCAAGCCGCACAGCTCATTCCCGTTACATTAAACTGTATCATCAATACCTCCAAACGGAAATCTATCCTAATTATTATACCCCACATAGCAGATAAAAGTCAAGAAGAAAAGTGTATAATAGTAAGAGTATCATTCGCAAACGCGAATGAGCCACTGATATTTTACTTTATTTCAATAATAGATTCATCCCACATTGAGGGTGCATCATATCCGAGCATATTTACCATTGTTGCGGCAACACTCGAAAGACCGAATTTTCCTTCATCTGCCTTAACGGTATATTTATCCGCGCTGTAGTTATCATAAATAATGCAAGGAACTCTATTGAGAGTATGGCTGGTCTTGGACTTAAAGGAACCGTCCTTCCCTGCCTTAGGCTGACCGGATTTCTTATCCATCTCATACATCTCGTCTGCATTACCATGGTCAGCGGTTATGAGAGCCGCACCATGAAGCTTATCAACGACCTTAAGAATTCTCTCAAGCTGAAGGTCAAGAGCCTCCATAGAGCAGATGGTTGCTTCAAGATTACCGGTATGACCTACCATATCGCCGTTGGGGAAATTAACGCGGAGATACTTATATTTTCCGCTTTCAAGACATTCGATGAGCTTATCTGTGATCTCTGCGCACTTCATCCAGGGTCTCTGCTCAAAGGGCACAACATCGGAAGGGATCTCAATATAAGTTTCAAGCTCCTCGGAGAACTTACCGCTCTTATTACCGTTCCAGAAATAGGTCACATGACCGTACTTCTGAGTTTCCGAGATAGCGAGCTGAGATACGCCTGTGTTTACAAGATATTCACCCATTGTGTTTGTGATCTCGGGAGGAGATACAAGATACTTGTGAGGAATATGGAGGTCGCCGTCATATTCAAGCATACCCGCATACATAACGTCGGGTACACGCTTTCTGTCAAACTTGGTAAATTCCTTTGCGTCAAATGCAGTGGATATCTCAATGGAACGGTCGCCTCTGAAGTTGAAGAATATCACGCTGTCGCCGTCCTCAATGGTACCGACGGGGGCGCCGTTCTCAACGATCACGAAGGGGGGCAGATCCTGGTCGATCACGCCCAGCTCGGCGCGGTAGGTCTCCACCGCCTCGGCAAGTCGGA
>JAZOAL010000035.1:0-7450 GCA_045595425.1 Eubacteriales bacterium | reverse complement strand
TCCACCCCCCTTTTTCTATTGGTTTTGCCAACCTTTCAAATATTTTCTTGCCGTCCGTTTTATTCACCCCCATTCTTCGATAACTGTACATTCGCATCCGAGAAGCTCCTCAATGGCAGTTTCGATCTTCCGCGGATTATGCAGGATACCGCTCCCCGATAAGACAACGGTAACATTTCCGAGCACCATTTCTCCGTTCAGCTCTGCAATTTCACATCTGATATCAAAATTTTCAATATTTATTCCGAAATCTTCCTCCATCACTTTCGAAACATAGCTCTCTACAGATCTCGATGTTATATCATTCAATGTTTCGCTCCATACCCCACCGTAATTTTCATTTTGCGATTTGGTGAAATACTCAATAATATCGCCCGAATCTTGGGGTTCAACGGCTTTTATCAGAGATATGAGCGGTTTTGCCGCCGCAATAATCAGCAAAAGCGACATTATCATCGAAACAGCCTTTTTAAGAGTCTTCCCCTCTCCGTCAGGACAGATCGCATTCACAACACCGCCGCATGCGGCTACTGCAATTACCGACAAAATATAGTTTTTCATTTACTATCCTCCTGCGGCGGCGCTGCATCTCACAAACAAGGTCAGTGCATATATAAACAAAACCGAGCAGATCGAGCATACCGCCATCATATATCCGTAAACATTGCCTATTTCAGAAAGCAATCTCCCTTCCCTTTCGCACCCCAGCATTTTGGCAACGGAGGAAGAAATATTCACGGCACTTTTGCCAAGTGCCAGAGAGATAAGAGAAGGAAGCAAAAGCAGCAATATCACCGCTATCGCCACACTGCCGACAGTTGCTCTTATATATTCCACTCCTGCGGCAACCGTGCGCAGTGAGTCTCCGACAGTGCCTCCCACAACAGGAATAAAAGAGCCGACAGCATATTTTGCCGCCCGAGCCCCAAGGCTGTCTGCCTTTGCCGCAAGCTGATTCTGCATTCCCATAACAAGAGCCATTATCGCCATAAGAAGCCCAAGTCCATAGGTATATATACGTTTGAAGGTTCCCGATATCTCTCCGAGAGACAATTGCGATGAAAACGCAGAAGCGGCAGAAAAAGCAAGGCAGATTCCGACAGCAGGTAAAAGGGTCTTTCCGCAAACATTTTCGCAAACCGCTATAAAAAGTGCCAGCGAGGATGAGCCGACAGCCGCAGTTCCCACATTTCCGCCTGCCGCATAGAGCACTCCAATTATCGGAAGCATAGAATTTACCAATGTCAAAAGTCTTTCAAGGAAAAGATCTACCATGCGTATCATCTCTCCCTGCTCCCCCATTATTGCGGCAACTATCGCGGCAGTAGTACAAAGAGAAAAAGGTTCTGACGTTGCATCGCTACCAATGCTTTTAAACATTGCATGAGCCAAGGAGGATAGCAGAACAAGCGCAATAATACGTGCAAACATACCAAGTGCATCCTTTATATGAAAGCCGAGCATGTCAAGGATGATGCGCAAAAATCCTTCGGGCTCTGTAAGCTCCCTTGCCCCTTCGGCTCGCTCATCAAAATTATCCGAAAAAATCCCAGGGGGAAGAAGCGATGCTATCTCATCGGGAACAGCGGCGAGAAAATCTTCATATTCCTTTTCGTAATCGGGTGAATAGTCTGTGCTTTGAGGCGAAAGCCCTTCCACAGCAGAAGCAGGAAGAGAAAGAAGAAATAAGGTAAGTAACGGGACAACCAAAAAGCTTATTCTTTTCACCATGAAAGCATCTCCTCAGCAATCGAAAGCACTTCGGAAAGAAGCGGCAGCGCAAGCAAAAGCAGTTCTATCTTTCCCACTGTCTCAACACCGCCGGCAATTCCAACCTCACCGCAGTCACGGCATATCTGCGCTGTTATATGAGTCAGATATGCAATTCCGAGAGCTTTAAACACAACAGCCCCATATTCACTCATTCCGCTTTTCCCTATCGCTTCCCTTCCAAAAGAGACCAAAGGTGACAGCATGCCCACAGCGGCACCGAGAAAAAGAAGCGCCGCCGCAAAGCGCAAAAGAGGAGCGAAATTCTCTTTTAAGTTCTTAACGCATATAAGAGCTACGAGGCACAGCAAGCCTGCTCCGCATATCTTTACCGCGCTCACAGTCCAAACACCGCGCGAACGGTATCAAACAATGTGCCCACCTCTCCCACAAGCATCAAAAGCACCACAACTATGCCCGTTACCGTTACCATCATAGCCTGCTCGTCCCTTCCTGTCTTGCCGAGTATCTGCACCGCCGCCGCAACAATGATCCCCATTCCCGCAACCTTTAAAACAAGAGAAACATCCATAATATTTTCTGTCCTTTCTCATATCATCAAAATTATAAGTCCGAGAGCCGCACAAAAGCATAAAGTCAGCGTCAGCTTTCTCTTTTTGGGATATTCCGACCGAATAATAGAAAGTCTGCCTTCAAGCTCATCAAGATAATATTTGCAAAGCTTGAGCTGTTCGTCTCTGTAGCATCGTCCGAGTCCCTGTGAAAAATCCAGTATTATCTTCTTTTCCTTTTGATTCAAAAACAGCTCTTCACGACTTACAAGCGACTCTATTGTAAGTCCCTCTTGTCCGCTTGCTCCACAGCTTTTGAGGATATCCCTGTCCAAGCTTTTCATAATATCGGGCACAGGAAGATTAAAGGCTTCGATCTGCTTATATATCTGCCTAATGAGCTCTGTAAATCCGCCTAACTGCTCTATGTGCTTCTTCTCTCTTAACAATATGTAAGCTGAGCAGAAAAGAGCCGCCAAGACCAAAATCACAGCACCTATAAGCTTATACATTTCCCTTCTCTCCAATCTGCTTGATTTGTTCAAAGCTCCATATGCACTTATCACTGCCACGGCTTCTGCTGAGACGCACATAATTCGCAAATATTCCCGACCTGTGAAGCTCTGCAATCCCCTCTCGGCAAACAAGCCCCTGTGCACTGTCACCGTGCGCGCTGGCGATAACCGGAACGCCGCAATTCCGAGCAGTCATCAGCGCAGAAGCTTCAAGCATGCTGCCTATCTCATCACAAACTATAGCATCGGGATTCAGTGTTCTGACAGCAATTTCGATCCCAAGCCCTCTGGGATAACCGTCAAGAACATCAATCCGCAGATTTTCTCCCTCAAGTCCTGCCGACAGCTCACTTCTGGTATCGATAACAGCCGTCCTCTTTCCGAGTCTGCCGGCAAGATCGCATATAAGAGACCTCAAAACCGTTGTTTTACCGACCCCGGGCGGCGAGAAGATCAGCATTCCTCCTCCCGACTCTGAAAAAGCATCCGCAAGATCGCTGACCTTCGGCATAAAGGTACAAGGCAGCCGAATATTTATTGAGGAAATATCATGCACAGCCTTTACAGCAGTCCCATCGGTCACTGCTCTGCCGCATACACCTATCCTTATCCCACCTTCCGCTCTTATATAACCGCGGCAAAGGGTATCCGAATGTGCATAGACCGAGCCTCCGCAAAGCCTGAAAAATATTTCCTGCATTTCGGTCGGAGAAACAGAATTTTCGCCGAGAATGTTTGTCCCTCGGGCGCAAAATTCACTTTTTCTGCCTCTTCTCAGTCTTATCTCTTCGATCCTGCCGGCAAAAAGCCTGCTCGTCCTATCAAAATCGGCAATAACTGCAGTTGTCAACGCCTCTCTCAGAAAAAAAGGCAACAAGGTTGTATTCTCTTTTTTTAAGACCACCAAAATCAACTCCCGATAAATACTATTCGGATCAGAAGAAAAAAATTACAGTATCTGAAAAGAGGTGCACTATCGATCGGTAAACAATAATTTATCTGTGAGACAAACTATTGTTTACTGTGTACAAAAAAAGCTTCAAAATCAGATTTCGCACCTAATTTTGAAGCTTTTTTATCACCCGTTAAATTATTCCTTTATTTCAATCGTCTCACCGTCACAGATATAAACGATATCTCCCAATCTGTCCGTGCGGTGATATTCTATTCCCCGCTCTTCAAGAAGAGCAACTATCTCTCTGTGGGGATGACCATAGCTGTTATCCTTGCCACAGGAGATCGCCGCAATGCTCGGAGTAACGGCATCCATAAAATCCTCACAGCTTGATGTGGATGAACCGTGATGCCCCATCTTCAGAAAATCACAGTCGAGCTCAAAGGACGAATATTTATCAAGAATATCCATTTCCTGTATTTTTTCCGCATCACCTGTAAACATCATGCGCATACCGCCGTATGACAAACGAGTTATTACACTGGTGTTGTTTTCGTCCCGCTCGTCTCCTACCACGATAGGCCCCATTATAAATATCTCAAGATCACCAAGGGAATATTCTTCTCCCGGCATGGCTTTGATAACATTAGCCGAGCTTCTCTCAAGAGAATCAAGCAAACGTTCGTAAGTTGTTGTAGAAGCCGATGCCGGAGATATTATGACATTTCTCACATCATAATTCTCCATTATCATATCGGCTCCTCCGATATGGTCTTCATGAGGATGAGTAAAAATGCAGTATTCAAAGCTGTCAACGCCAACAGAATCGAGATAATTTGAAAGTGACTGCTCGCAGTCATTGGTGCCGGCATCTATAAGCATATTGCCAACATCGGTCTTTATAAGAACACTGTCACCCTGCCCCACATCTATAACATGAAGCTCAACGCTGCCGTCAACGAGCTGCGCTGCTTTCTCCTTTTGAATATAACGTATTCCACCGACGATAAGCAATATGACCAGGATGATAACATCAACGGCTATCTGCTTTTTTACATTTTTCTTCATTAAAGCTCTCCCCAAAAATAGAATAATTAAATTTTACATCATTTTTCGAAAAAATTCAATAGGAAAAGTAAAATTTTGCTTGACAAATCGTTGTTTGTATGTTATAATACATTTTCGAAACAGGATAATACCTGTCTCCTTACCGTGAAAAATTTTTGAAATTCACGGTCAAAAGTCCATAGGGAGGTGTAAAAATGGATAAGGTAATCAATTCTTATGAAACACTGTTCATCGTAAATTGCGAAAATGGCGAAGATGCTGTCAAGGCAACAGTGGACAAGTTCACAGGACTTGTAGCTGAGAACGGTACCGTTGAATCCGTAAACGAGTGGGGCAAACGCAGACTCGCTTACCCGATCGACGATATTCCTGAAGGCTACTATGTTGTTGTAAACTTTAAGAGTGAGGCTGATTTCCCGGCAGAGCTTGAGCGTATCTTCAATATCGATGAAAACATTATGCGTTCCATCGTTGTAAAGATCGATCCCAAGAAGGTTGCCGCAAAGGAAGCCGTTGCTGAAGAAGCTGCAACAGAAGAGACCGCAGAAAACGCTGAGTGATCTCAAACCAAAAAACTTGTTCTGTAGGAGGCGTTACAAATGGCTAATTTCAATTTTAACAGAGTTATGCTTGGTGGCAGACTCACCGCAGATCCCGAAAACAGACAGACGGAAACAGGCATTTCCGTGACAAGATTCACAATTGCCGTAAACCGTCGTTTCAGCAAAGATTCTTCCCAGCAGCAGGCTGATTTTTTCAATGTTACAGCTTGGCGTGCAACCGCGGATTTTGTCAGCAAGTTCTTCAAGAAGGGTTCTTCTATTTTCGTAGTAGGTACCATTCAGAACCGTAGCTGGACAGATAATGACGGCAACAAGCGTTATTCGACTGACATCGTTGCCGACGAAGTAAGCTTTGTCGATTCGAGAGGCGAGAATCCCGCTGCCGGTCAGTACACGCCGGATGCCTACAACGAGCCTTCATTCTCCACTCCGGCGGCTGACGCTCCGAAGTTTGAGGAGATCAAAGGCGATGATGACCTGCCCTTCTAAAAGGCAGACAAAATTATTAACAGGAGGATTCATAAGATGGATAACAACGTCGAGAGAGAAGTTCAGCAGCAGCGTCCTGCTCGCATGAATAACCGCAAGAGAAAAAAAGTTTGCATTTTCTGCGTAGACAAAGTTGCTTATATCGACTATAAGGATTCCGCAAAGCTCAGAAAGTTCATTTCCGAGCGCGGCAAGATTCTTCCCAGAAGAATCTCCGGAACATGTGCAAAGCATCAGCGCGAGCTGACAACCGCTATCAAGCGTGCACGTCAGGTTGCTCTCCTGCCCTACATTTCCGACTAATTTAATCTTTTAAGCGGTGTTTCAATATGAAACACCGCTTTTTGTTGTTTTTTATCGGATTTGGGGGTGACGCCCTATTGTTTATGCTAATATTCTGAGGTTTTAGCTATCACCTCTTATCTATAATCAATCATTTCAGCCTTGGCATTTTGCGGACTTCTTTTCTTGCAAAATCCTCATGGATAAAGCGCGAAAATTCTTCGGAATCCTCTGCCGAAATCAAATTTGAGGCATAAGCATAAAGCAATGAATATGCACCCGCTTGGGATATCTTCTGTATTTCCCTGCCGTCATTTACTTCGATAAAACGCGAAAGTCCCAGATAAAAATCAAAGGGGGATGGGAGCTTTTCAAGCACAAATTCTATACATTTATCAAAGCTTCCGCTCTCGTGATATCGTTCAAGAAGATATGATATTTTTTCAAGGGTATGAATTTCTTCATAGGATATCCAATTGCTCTGAAGGACTGTATAAGGAGGTGAGGACAGATATTTATAGCCGTATTTATCCGCATCTCGGCGCAATGCCGTGCCGTGAAGCAATTTAAGAAAACCGAGCTGTAATTTGTGGCATGCGGGATATGCGCGGTCAAAAGAAGTTCTGAAACTATGGAAATCTTCATATGGCAAGCCTGCAATGAGATCGAGATGCAGATGGATATTGCCTTTCTCCTTGATTCTGCGGCAATTTTCCAGAGTTTTTTCCACGTCAAGATGCCTCGAAACCTCTGAAAGCGTCATGGGATTTGTGCTTTGCAGACCAACCTCAAGCTGTATCTTTCCGTCAGGCATATTTTCGAAAATCTCAAAGCTCTCCTCATTCAGCAAGGACGCGCAGACCTCAAAATGATATTTCTTTGTAAATTCATCCGACAACAAAGCTCTCCAAAGGGCATTTGCCCTTGGAATATTGAAATTAAAGGTGCGATCGATGAATTTTATTATTTTGAAATCATCGCCGAGTGCCTCAAAATCACGAAGCTCCAAAAGTGTTTGATCGATGCTTTTTGATGTTACACCAAGCTCGGCTGATGAAAGGCAATAAGCGCAGGAAAATGGGCATCCTCTTGAAGATTCATAATACAGTATGCTCTTCCCCTGCCCCGATATTTCGTCTTTCCTATAGAGAATACCGCCCGGGATCTCGTTTTTCACCGAAGCATAGACCCTTTCGGGGGTTTTGCCCTCTTCAATAGCCTTGCAAACCTCGGGCAAAACAGCCTCACCTTCGCCGCAGATTATTGAATCGATGAAATGATATTGCTCAAACCGTTCGATATCATATGAAACCTCGGGACCGCCGAAGATAATTCTGCTTTCGGGAAGTCGGAGGC
>JAZOAL010000034.1:0-20333 GCA_045595425.1 Eubacteriales bacterium | reverse complement strand
CGTAAATTCTCAAAGTAAATGCAACAGTAGCAAAGGCCTTGCGTTTACTATGAGAAATCGGTTGCAGTAAGTATAAGAAAAGGCTAAAAGCAACGAAAAAAGCAACGTAAAAAACAAAAGAAGGCATAACGAAAAAGCCTGAGAGGTAGATTTCTCAGACTAAATGCAACTACGGTTGCGTTTACTATGAGAAGGATTTCGCTAACAATTTAGGAGATTGAATAACCTCATTTGCCGGAACAAAGGAAATCCCCAAGGCAGATGCTAAAAGCTCCGAGTAGTAAAAAGAAAACATATCATAGGCACTTTTTCCGTTAAATTGTTTTCGTTTTACAGCATTAACGTGGGAGAAGATCAAGTTGACCGTTTCTTGAGTGAAATTGTCAAACGACGTTCCGTTTTTTACAATGTCTCGGAAAAGAGTGTGGTTCTTCTCAATCTCCGCCTTTTCATGAGGCGAGCATGGTTCGCAGAAGAACATATGCGATTCGGTATTTCCTTCAGTATCGTTTTCAAAAGCAGAAACCATGCTGAACTCTCCGCCGTTGTCGGTAAGTAAAAGCGGTGCAATATCTCCGAAATTAAAGCCTAAACACTTTAACTCCGCTTTTAGAGTTTGGATTCGGTTTGCCGCTTCCGCTGCCGTTTTGTTTTCAAGCAGTAAACCGATCATAAAATCGCTGTTTACAAAGTGAATCGTCATAATGACCTTACCCCCAATTCTGCCGATCACGGTATCAAGCTGTACAAGAGGTATATCGCTGTTATCTTCAACAAATGCAAGAAAATCGTCAAAGGTGCGACCTTCTCGAGCCCATTTAGGCACATAATCGCTTTCTTTTGAGTTTCTCGGCTTGAATTTAACGGCTCTTGGAAGATCCATTGGAGTAATTGAGTAATATCTCTTTTGGATATGCCTATACACAGTAGCTGTCGATATGGGCAGATTGTTGGATTGAATGATGTGGTATATATGTTGCCCGTTTTGTACTGCTTTTGAGATGATACGTTCTGTTTCATAGAAACTCTCTTTGTTCAGCGGTATGCCTGTGCGAGATTCTACAAGGACTGTGTCATATTCAGCTTGTGCTTTTTTTGCAACGTATAGCTGCCGTTTATATGGGCAGTTACTACGGCTTTTCTTCTCGCAACCGTTACAGACGAACGGGGCTTTTAGGAGTTTGGGACACACTTCTTCCGTTCGTACAAACGAATTGGTATATGGCTCCATGTGGATCTTCACTTCTCGGGAAATCGTCGTTTGGTTTTTACCGATCCTTTCTCCGATTGCCTTAAATGTCATTCCCTTGCTTAGACACTCCTGAATTTCGATTCGATCGTCAAGTGTCATATGCTTGTTTTTCTTTTCGTTGTTTCTCATAGTCTGAGCCTCCATTTCTCAGACTAAATTCTACCACAATTTCCTTCTCACACTAAATGCAACTTCTAAATTGCACTGTTGCATTTACTTTGAGAATTTACTGCCGTAAAAAATCAAAGGCAAATTGCGGCATTGGTATTGACTTTTTCGCCGGAAGGTGATATAATTAAGTACATAAATATTTTTGGAGGTTCATTATGGAACATATCAAGACTCTTGAAACTCGCAATCTCTGCGACAGTGCAAAGAACGGTGGCTGCGGCGAATGTCAGACATCATGCCAGTCCGCTTGCAAGACAAGCTGCGGTATCGCTAACCAGCAGTGCGAGAACAAGTAAGCAGGTAATCAAAAAACGCAAAATGCCGCCTGTGGGCGGCATTTTTAGCATAAAGGAGTATTTATGATACATCAGTATAAGCTTGGCGGCTATAATATCGTGCTTGATATATGCTCAGGCTCTGTTCACGCTGTTGATGAGGTCGCTTATGATATAATAGAAATGTTTGAGAACTGCGATAAGGACGCTGTTCTTGCGGCAATGGCTGAAAAATATGCAGACAGGGATGATATCACTGCCTCTGATATCGAAGAATGCTATGAGCAGGTCGAAAACCTAAAAAATCAGGGAAAGCTCTTTGCTCCCGACACCTTTGAGCCCATGGCGGGGCATCTGAAGGCAAAGACCTCCGGGGTCGTTAAAGCACTTTGCCTTCATATCGCGCACACTTGCAATCTCAATTGCTCTTATTGCTTTGCAAGTCAAGGAAAATATCACGGTGAAAGAGCTGTCATGAGCTTTGAGGTGGGAAAGAGAGCCCTCGATTTTCTCATTGAAAATTCCGGCACGCGCCGCAATCTTGAAGTAGACTTTTTCGGCGGCGAGCCGCTTATGAATTTTGACGTTGTTAAACAACTCGTAGCTTATGCAAGAAGCATCGAAAAGGAAAAGGGAAAGAATTTTCGCTTCACCCTCACAACAAACGGAGTTCTCGTTGACGATGACGTTATAGAATTTGCAAACCGCGAATGCAGTAATGTTGTGCTCAGTCTCGATGGCAGAAAAGATATACATGACCGTTACCGCGTTGACTATGCGGGAAACGGAAGTTGGGAAAAGATCGTTCCAAAATTCCAAAAGTTTGTTGAGGCACGCGGCGGAAAAAATTACTATATGCGCGGAACCTTTACCCATGCAAATCCCGATTTTCTTGAGGATATCAAGGTGATGCTTGATCTCGGCTTCAATGAACTCAGCATGGAGCCTGTTGTATGTGCTCCCGGCGATCCCTCCGAGCTTACCGAAGCGGATCTGCCGATAGTTATGGAGCAATATGAAAAGCTCGCCGAGCTGATGATTGAGCGAGATAAGGCAGGCAAGCCCTTTACCTTCTACCATTATATGATCGATCTTACAGGCGGTCCCTGCATTTATAAGCGCATCTCGGGCTGCGGCTCGGGAACCGAATATATGGCTGTCACTCCTTGGGGTGATCTTTACCCCTGCCATCAGTTCGTCGGAGAAGAAAAATTCAAGCTGGGCGACATTTGGAATGGGGTCACAAACAAAGAAACGCAATGTGAATTTGGCGCATGCAATGTTTATACCCGTCCCGATTGCAGAGACTGCTGGGCTAAGCTCTATTGCTCGGGCGGCTGCGCGGCTAACGCTTATCATTCAACAGGATCGGTAAACGGAATTTATGAATATGGCTGTAAGCTATTCCGCAAGAGAATGGAATGTGCTATTATGGTTGCCATTGACCGTGCCTTCAGAGGTCAGCAGTGATGAATACGCCGATTTGCGATTTTGTTCGCCGATATGCGGAAAGCAATGCGCTCAGGCTTCATATGCCGGGGCATAAAGGAACGTCATTCCTCGGTTTTGAAGCCTACGATATAACCGAGATCGACGGTGCAGACAGCCTTTATGAAGCAAACGGTATAATTGCCGAAAGCGAAAGAAACGCAAGCAAGCTTTTCTGCTGTGATACATATTATTCCACCGAGGGTTCCTCTAAGTGTATCCGCGCCATGCTCTATCTTGCGGCCCTTTATGCTAAGAAAAAAGGAAAACGCCCCCATGTTGCGGCACTCAGAAATGTACATAAGTCTTTTTTGAGTGCCGCGGCTCTTATCGGCTTTGAAACAACCTGGATATACCCAAAAAGAATGGATTCATATCTTTCCTGCAAGCTCACCTCCGATGAAATAGAATGTTTTGTCAATAAATATTCTGAAAAAATCACCGCTGTATATATCACCAGCCCCGATTATCTCGGGAACATCACCGATCTGCAAAAGATCGCCGATATATGCCATAAGCACGATGTTCTTCTGCTTGTCGATAATGCCCACGGAGCTTATCTCAAATTTTTGCCCGAATCTCTGCATCCTATGGATTTCGGAGCAGATCTGTGCTGTGATTCGGCGCATAAGACATTACCAGTTCTGACAGGCGGTGCCTATCTGCATATATCGGATCGGATAGCGGAAAGCCTTGCCGAAAATGTAAAAAACGCTCTTGCCATGTTCGGCTCAACAAGCCCCTCATATCTGATTTTACAATCCCTTGATGCGGCAAACAGATATTTATATGAAGGATACAGGAAAAGACTTGCGGAGTTTTGCATAAAAGCGGAAAAATGCAAAAATATTCTCGCCTCACATGGCTATGTCTTTTGCGGCGATGAGCCTTTAAAGCTGACGATATGTACCAAGAAATACGGTTATTACGGCTATGAGCTTTTAAAAATATTATCTGACAAAGGTATTATTTGCGAATTCGGAGATCCCGATTTTCTCGTTATCATGCTGACACCCGAAACAGACGAAAAGGGTCTTGAAAGAATGACCGACGCGCTTTTATCCATACCGAAAAAAAACGTGATAGAGGAAAATCCCCCTGTATTCAGTAAACCGACCGCTGTAATGCCGATAAGAGAAGCAGCAATGTGCCCATGCAAAATCATTCCCACAAAAGACTGCCTCGGAAAGATCCTTGCGGCAGCAAACGTTGGATGCCCTCCGGCAGTTCCGATACTTGTATGCGGCGAACGCATAGACGAAAATGCTATCAAATGCTTTGAGTATTACGGAATCTGCAACCTGACAGTAATAAGATAAAAATGCGGCTTGCAAATATTTGCAAGCCGCATTACTATTGACAAATAGACACCTATCGATTATAATGTAATGTATAATTCAATTTTGGAAGGTCGTTTAAAATGGCAAATGCGGGGAAAATAATTGGTAAGAGCTTCAAGGCTCTGTTTTATCTTGTGATTATCTCCATAAATGTGATAGTTCTCTGGCGAGTTTTGTTTTCGGGAGACCCGTCTGAAGTAAAAGTGCTGGCGGCAAATGAAAAAACAGTTGCGGCATATGAGCAATACGGTAAAGAATTATTACTCCAAACCCAAAAGCAGAGAACAATAACGGAAAGCGGCAAATTCTCCGTGACAGACTGTGTTTTCATCCCTGAAGCAAGTCAAATACAGGTAACAGTGCGATATAACAACAGTACTCTGAGCCGTCTCGCCCAAGACTACGGACTAAGCGAAGAACCCGACAGAAAAACAGAGATTTTTGATATAACTATAGTAAAAACAACAGACCTTACCCCCGATGATCAGAGCGACAACACCGATAAATCAAAGCTTCGAGAGGAGCGTTATTATCCTTCGGGAGAAGCTCTGACGGCATACAAGACTCTTTACAGCTATCGAAAATTTATTTTTGATGATGTGACATATGAGGACGCCGTTGGAATGTTTGTTGACATATATTATGCTGGGGATATCAATTATCAAGATACCCCCTATGATGCCCTCTGCATCTACGACTCTCTGATGCCACTCTCTGAAAGGGATCTCTCGGGCAAAGATATAAAGGCAATAAATAAAGCTTCCGAACAATAGAAAGGATGTTTTTATGAAAAGCTTTCTGCAACGCGCCTCCTCAAAGCTTCACCTGCTGATATTTGCTGTTTTTACCATAATGCAAGGATCGATAATTGATAAAATAGTCCTTTTCGGAGATGACTATTATTATACATCCTTCTTTTATAACGGCGCGGAGTATTTTTTCGGGGAAAACGCAAAGCACTGGCTTGAAACAAACGGCAGAGCACTTGTTCATCTTTTAGATGAATTTCTGCTGGCGGGCGGAACCATTATTTTATGGAAAATCTTTGCCGTGATCGTCATTTCGCTCATTGCATTTTTCACCGCACTTATTGCTTCGAGAGCTTGGAATGAGGGTGTAAATACCGAGAGCTTTAAAATTTCACTGGTAATTTCATGTGCCTGTGTCGCTTTCATAAGCATACTCACGGCTAATCAGACCCTCTATTGGGCAACCGGTTTTCTCAATTATGTCTGGCCCATCCTGCTTACCCTCTCGCTCTTTTATTTTACCGAAAGTGCTTTAAAGAAAGGACATTTCAGTCCTTGGTTCTGTCCTCTCGCATTTCTTGCCTGTGCAAGCACAGAGCAAAACGCTTTTGCCTCCCTTTGTATCTTGATTTTTGCGGCATTACGAATGTTTTCGGCAAAGAAAAAGCCTAACATTGCATTTTGGACAGCACTTTTATTTGGAATTCTCGGCATAATATCTCTTTTTGCGGCTCCCGGCAACGCCGTGCGAACGACATACTATAAAGAATTCTATGATCTGACCTTAATTGAAAGGATAACAGACAATATTTTCAGACTGATCAGTCTGATATTCCGTCATTCCGGAGCAAGCATAGCACTTGTGCTCTTTTTCGGAGCATCAGGGTGCGGAGCGTTTGAAAGGCTTAAGGGATTGCGCCGACTTCTTTTGATGTCCGTCAATGCACTTGCCGCAGTGCTTTTAATTGCTGAAATCCGCTTCGGTATATTGGAAAAAACAGCAATTATCATTGCTCTCTCAGCTTTCTTCATAGATATTATCATATCAATCAGCTTATTTCTTAAAACAAAAGACCCTGTTCCCTCATTTTTCACCGTTATGGCGGCTGTGATGCAGGGCGCAATGCTGGTCTCGCCCGAAATGGGGCCGAGAACAGTCATTGTTTCGGTGATCTTCCTTATCATTCCAACAGCGTTTGCTGTATCCAAATCAAAGAATCCCCTGCCCCCCTGCCTTATTCTCGCCGCTCTTATGGGGCTTATGACCAATATCGGGCACATCGTTGCCGCTCTGCTTTTCATATCGATCGCCGCCGTTTTGTTATGCGTAGCTGTAAAAAAGCTAAACATATTTGCCTCAAGCGGAGTGCTTTTAATTCTAACTCTGCTGATGCTTGACTCGCTCAGCGCAACTCTTACAGGATATAATGAAAATTATGCCGTTCATAAAGAGAACGCCCGATTGCTTACAGAATATCGCCAAACGCTTGAAACAGACAACGATCATATTCTGATACAGAAGTACCTGCCAAACGGCACTCATAAATACACCATGCCCTATGATGATCCATATCATATGTACTGGTTTAAGATAGCAATGAAGCTGCCTGTTGATACGACAATAAACTATGAATAAACGCAATGCGCGTTTCGCAAGATGCGGCATACCGCAGACGAAACAGAATACCCGGGGGTTAATATGCTTAACAAAAAAGATAAATCAAAATCACTTTCACTTCTTATAATATCAATGCTGATTTTCGGAACTATCGGGATATTCAGAAGATATATCCCCCTCCCATCAAGCATTCTGGCAATGGCAAGAGGATTTATTGGAGCATTATTCCTTCTGGCTGTTATTATCTTTGGCAAAAAACATTTTTCGTGGGAAGCGGTAAAGAAAAATCTGCTTCTGCTCATCATTTCGGGAGCGCTTATCGGCTTCAACTGGATCCTTTTGTTTGAAGCCTACAATTATACATCCGTGGCAACTGCAACCCTCTGCTATTACGCCGCTCCGATATTTGTCATCATCATTTCTCCGATATTCTTCGGAGAAAGACTTACAGCAAAAAAACTCGCCTGCATCGGAGTCGCAATTTTGGGCATGGTGTTGGTTTCTGGCATTTTAAATGCGAATTTTTCGGGAATCCGAGAGCTTTACGGTGTATTTTTCGGCATCGGTGCGGCTCTGCTCTATGCAAGCGTTGTCATTCTCAATAAAAAAATTAAAAATGTACCTTCATATGATAAAACGATCATTCAGCTTGCCTCTGCCGCGATAGTTATCCTTCCCTATACGCTTTTGACCGAGGATTTTTCCTCACTGACCTTTGAACCTATCTCTATCCTGATGATTCTTCTGGTAGGAATACTTCATACAGGTGTCGCATACGCCATGTATTTCGGCTCAATGGAGAAGCTGGAAGCACAAACTGTCGCACTTTTCAGCTATATCGACCCAATAGTTGCTATCATTCTTTCCGGTATTATTCTGCGTGAGAATATCGGCTTCACGGGATATCTCGGTGCAATTCTCGTCCTCGGCGCAACCATGATAAGCGAGCTTCCCGAAAGAAAGGATTCGTGAGCATGGGGCACCGCCCCAAACCCCGCTAAAGACCTTTTTAGAAAAAAGGTCTTTAGAATCCCAAAAACTTTAAATATAAAGGCTTTTTCTTTTAAAGTTTTGAGGTTACAAGGAACTTTTGGGGAAGTTCCTTGACCGCCAGAGGCACATATAAATTATTGTTTACATATTCCACACCGCTTTTAAAGCGGTGTTTTTTATATAAATAAGATAAAATCGAGCCATACTAATTGAAAAAACGTTTTGGAGGGTCATATATGAAAAGATCAGTATGGACAAGCTCTGTGTGCTTGCCCGAATTCCCCAAATTGAGGGGAGAGGCAAAAACCGATGTTCTCATAATAGGAGGCGGTCTTTGCGGTCTGCTTTGCGCTTATTTTCTGGAGCAAGCCGGCATCGATTATATCCTTCTTGAGGGGGATCGAATCGCCTGCGGAATAACGAAAAATACAACTGCAAAAATAACCTCCCAGCACTCCTTAATATATGCAAAGCTGCTGCGCAGTATAGGCAAAGAAAAAGCAAGCATGTATCTGAACGCAAACCAAAAAGCCCTCGCGGAATATGAGAATATCTGCAGAGAGATTGAATGTGGGTTTGAAAAAAAGAACTCTTATGTTTATACGCTTCGCGACAGAAGAAAAATCGAGGAGGAGATCATCGCTCTTGAAGCTCTGGGGTTCAAGGCGAAGTTTGCGGAGAAAACCGAGCTTCCCTTCAAAACACTTGGATCTGTGTGCTTTGAAAATCAAGCTCAGTTCAATCCTATGAAATTCATCTCTCATATCTCAAAGGGACTGAAAATATATGAAAATAGCTTTGTGCGTCAGATAACTCCCACCTCTGCAATATGTGACAGCGGTAAAATAACAGCAAAAAAAATTATCGTTGCAACTCATTTTCCCTTTATCAACAAACACGGTTCATATTTTCTCAAGCTCTATCAGCATCGCTCATATGTATCAGCCTTTGAAGGAGCACAGAATCCGGACGGAATGTATGTAGACGAGGACAAAAAGGGTATGTCCTTCAGAAGCTATGAAGATCTGCTTCTTATAGGCGGCGGAGGGCACCGCACAGGAAAAAACAGCGGCACATGGACAGAGCTTCGCGGCTTTGCATCAAAATATTATCCCGAAGCGGTTCTCAAATATGAATGGGCTGCGCAGGACTGCATGAGTCTTGACGGCATCCCATATATCGGACAATATTCGGCTCTTACGCCAAATCTCTATGTGGCTACCGGGTTCAACAAATGGGGTATGACATCGTCTTGCGTTGCGGCAAGGCTCCTTTGTGATTTGGTGCAAGATCGGAAGAACGAGCTTTCCGAAGTTTTTTCACCATCCCGAAATATCATGAAGCCGCAGCTTCTCGTCAACGGTATCGAAACGGCAGTAAATCTGCTTACGCCGACCTCAAAACGCTGTCCGCATCTCGGCTGTGCACTGAAGTGGAACAAAGCGGAACACACCTGGGACTGCCCCTGCCACGGTTCGCGTTTTATGGAGGACGGAAAGCTGATCGATAACCCCTCTACAGGCGATGCTAAAATTTGAAATATGCTGATTTTTTCAAAGGCACTCCCTCTCACGAAGCGTGACAGCATCGATTTTCATCTCTGAATCGACGCGCATTACCCTGATTGGCTCTAAAAATCTCCCGCCATCTTCGAGGACGCCATAACCGGACTTTGGATCTTTTACCCGGGACGATAAGTTTATGCCCTTCGGTTAAAAGCCAAGCTTTAAAGGGGTGGGCTCACA
The DNA here is from genome assembly GCA_045595425.1 of Eubacteriales bacterium. Lineage (GTDB taxonomy): Bacteria > Bacillota > Clostridia > Oscillospirales > CAG-272 > SIG710. The sequence continues at coordinate 10,702 of JAZOAL010000034.1, read as the reverse complement.
AAACTGTGAGTCCACCCCCTCGTATTGCTTTATCTTATCTCAATCTGCATGGTATAAGCCAGCTTTTTGAGAATTCTGTTTACATAACCGTCGATCTCTTCCCCGGTAAATTCATGATCTTCGGGGGTAAACACAAGGCTGAAAGCCATACTCTTCTTTCCCTCTCCGATCTGGGCACTGCGGTAAACGTCAAAAAGTGTAACACTTGTGATATACTTGCAGGAAGACTTTATAGCTTCCTCAACCGCGCCGCAGGTGATCGCTTCGTCCATAACGAGAGCAAGGTCACGGTTTTCGCAGGTGAATTTTGGCAGAGGCTTATAAACAATGTTTGTATTAAACTTACCCGCAAGCTTCTCATAATCGAGCTCCGCAACAAATACGGGCTTTTCAACAGCCAGCTCCTCGCAAACATCATAAGCAAGCTTACCCATAAAGCCAACGACCTCTCCGTCAAGCAGGATTTTTGCCGTCATTCCGGGATGCAGATACTGAAGTGAGCCCTTTTCATAGGTAAATGCAAGTCCAAATTCCTTTGCGATAGCTTCTGTTGCTCCCTTGAAGGTGAAGAAGGTCTCATCATCGCCAAATGCTCCGATAGAAAGCATCTTATGCTCTCTTGGATAGGTCTTTAGAGGAAGCTCATCCGCCTCGAAAATACTTGCCACCTCAAAGAATCTACCTGCCATATTGCCTCGGTGGAGATTTCTGACAGCCGCATTGACCATAGAAGGCACAAGGGTTGTTCTCATAAGCGAGAGGTCCTCGCTTATGGGATTGAGAATACGGATAGCGTGCCTTTCCTTCGCATCCTCCGCGAAATGGAGCATATCAAGATCCTTTGGAGAGAAGAAGGAATAGAACATCGACTCGCTGTAGCCTTGAGTGCAAAGCGTTTTCTTTAAGCGGTTAACAGTTTTCTGCGCCCCGTTGAGACCGCCGCAGGTAACGCTTGCGCTCTTAAGGAATGTGGAAACTATATGGTCATAGCCATAAGAACGGATAACCTCCTCGGCAATATCCTGAACGTGACCTTCAATATCTTCACGGTAAGGGGGAACCATAACCTTAAGGTCATCACCGTTGATCTGGGGATCAAAGCCGAGAGCCGCAAGATGACGAATGATCTCATCATTCGGAACCTTGATTCCAAGCACGCCATTCATCTTCTCAACGCTGACAGTGAGAGGCGCCCAGGTGATCTCGCCGCTGACACTGCGCTCTATATGCAATGGTGATACCTTACCGCAGCCAAGCTCGCAAACAAGGTGCAGAGCGCGCTTCATGCCGCACTGCGTGGAATATTCGTCAACGCCCTTCTCGAATCTTGAGCTGGAGTCAGAGCTCTGACCGAGAGAACGTGAGGTCTTACGAACATTGTCACGGGCAAATTTCGCCGCTTCAAAGAGAACATCCTTCGTTGTATCCTTGATCTCGGAATTGAGACCGCCCATGATGCCCGCAAGGGCAACGGGACGCTTGCCATCGCAGATAACAAGGTTGTTTTCATTCAGCTCAAACTCTTTTTCATCAAGAGTTATGATCTTTTCGCCGTTATGTGCACGGCGAACTACTATCTCGGAATTCTGAAGATCATTCAGGTCAAAAGCGTGCATCGGCTGACCGAATTCCTTCAGAACATAGTTTGTAATATCAACGATATTGGAGATCGAATTGATACCTACCATGTGAAGTCTGCGGCGCATCCATGCAGGAGACTTGCCGATAGTGATATCAGAAACATAATGACCGATATAACGGGGGCAAAGGTCAGGAGCTTCAACCGTGATATTGAAATCAAGGGGCTTGCCGCTTTCCACATAGTCAAGAGCGGGCATCTTGAATTCCTTTTTCAGCACAGCCGCAACCTCGCGTGCAATACCGATAATGCTCTGGCAGTCGGGACGGTTCGCTGTGATACCGATATCAAAAATATAGTCATCAAGACCAACGATGGGCTTTATATCAGCTCCAAGAGGTGCGTCCTCGGGAAGCACCAGCAGACCGCAATATCCGCCGCCCTCATACATATCCTCGTTTACGCCGATCTCAACACCCGAGCAAAGCATACCCTCGGAATCAACTCCGCGGAGCTTGCCCTTTTTGATCGTCATAACGCCCTCAATAGTAACATGATCCTTTGCTGTTGCATAAACGGTTGCTCCAACAAGCGCAACGGGATATCTGCCGCCTGCTTTAACATTATCGGCGCCGCAGCAGATCTGGAAGGTTCCCTTATCGCCGCAATCAACGGTGCAAATATGAATGTGCGTATCCGGGATCAGCTCGCAGGTCTTGACCTCACCGACCACAACACCCGAAATATCCTTGCCAAGCTCGATAAGCTCCTCAACCTCAAATCCCACCGAGAAAAGCAGTCTTTCAAGCTCCTTTGCGCTAACATCTATATCAACATATTCTTTAAGCCAACTAAGCGGTGCTAACATTTCTTCTACCTCCCTCAGTTTTTGAACTGCTCTGCGAATCTTGTATCCGATTCGAAGAGAGTCTTGATGTTATTGATTCCGTATTTCAGCATAGCGATTCGCTCAACACCCATGCCGAAGGCAAATCCGGAATATTCATCGGGATCGATGCCGCAGTTCTCGAGCACGTGACGGTTAACAACACCTGCACCGAGAACCTCGATCCAGCCCGTGCCCTTGCAGAGCTTACAGCCCTTGCCGCCGCACTGGAAACAGCTCACGTCAACCTCAACCGAAGGCTCGGTAAAGGGGAAGTAAGAGGGACGGAGACGGGTCACAACACCCTCGCCGAAGATCTGTGCGGAAAAGGTATCAAGCATACCCTTAAGGTCGCAGAGTGTGATGCCCTTATCAACAACAAGTCCTTCCATCTGGGAGAACATGGGAGAATGAGTAGCGTCATCATCCGAGCGGAAAACCTTTCCGGGAGAAAGTATCTTTATCGGAGGTTTCTTGTTCTCCATAACATGGATCTGACCTGCGGAGGTCTGTGTGCGAAGCAGAAAATCCTTTGAAACATAGAAGGTATCCTGCATATCTCTTGCCGGATGATCCTCGGGAGTGTTCAGCGCGGTAAAGTTATAATAATCATTTTCGATCTCGTTGCCCTCAAAGACCTCAAAGCCCATGCCGGCAAAGATTTCGATAAGCTCATTTACGATAAGCGTGTCGGGATGAAGCGTGCCTGTCTTCGTGGTCACTGCGGGCATGGTGACGTCAACCGCCTCTGCGGCATTGCGCTTTTCAAGCTCAATCTTCTTCATCTTTGCGTCGGTCTCATCAAAGCGAGCGATTGCCCACTCCTTGATCTCATTAACGACCTTGCCAAAAGCAGGACGATCCTCTTTCGGAACATCCTTCATGCCCTTCATAAGCTGAGCGATCTTACCCTCCTTGTTATCAAGGAAGGTCTTTCTGAATTCGTAAAGTGCCTTTGAAGAATCAAAGCTGTCAATTTTCGCCTCGATCTCTTCGCGTATTTCGCGAATCTTTTCTTCCATCATGGTTTTATATATCCTTTCGAATTATTTTCAAAAAAATAAGCTCCATCCATATTTCAGGACGGAGCAAAGCTTCGTGTTACCACCTGAATTTCCGTGCAGGCACGGACAACTCATTCTGTCTTTAACGGAACAGCCCGAAGCGGACTACAAAAAAGCAAAAGGCTCTTCTTCACCCACTCTGCTCCAAAGCGAAACACTCTTTTTCTGCCACAGCGGTCGCTTTCAGCCCATGGCAACCGTCTCTGAACTGTGTCTTAACGAAAAAGGCAAACTTTTTCACAGCATTTATGGTATTTTAACACATTTTTCACCTTTTGTCAAGGGTTTGAATACTATTTTGTCTCTAAATTCAATGATCGGTGTCAATTCAACAAATTATTATAATTAAGATGCCAAACAATAATTTATCTGTGAGACGAACGTAATAATTAAAAGTTTTGGTCAAGCTTTGGGGGAAGCTTGCGCGGCCGGGGCGCGCGTGCGCTTGTCGCCGTCCGCAGACGGCGAAATCTCCCAAGCGGCGTTTTCTTTTTGTTAGCTTTTTCTTTGCAAAAAGAAAGCGCCGATAGAGGGTTTCGCCACTGCGGTGGCGACCAACGCTACGCGCGTTGGATCGGCGAAAACTTTTGAAAAAGTTTTATCAAAACTTCTATTTTGCCATCGCCATCACTGCCCGACAAATATTGTTTATATCTCTGCATAGCATCCTGCCATCCGATAAAAAGGGCTGTCGCAAAGTGGCGACAGCCCTAAGTTATTATTTTTGCAAATATATGCTATATTACTTTGCAGCAGCAGCAACTGCGCCAAAGTACCAAGCATCCTCTGCAACATCGCTGTAAGAGCAGCTTGTGCCTGCCTTAGCACCTGTGATGTTGTTGATAAGAGTTGCAAGCTGTGCACGAGTGATATATTCATCGGGAGCAAATCTGCCTTCGCCCTTACCCTGAACATAACCTGCTTCTGCACAAGCATTGATATACTCTTCTGCCCAACCTTCAACATCGTTGAAGCCTGCATCCTTAGCATTCTTGGTATCAAGATCCATCATTACGCAGATGATCTTAGCAACCTCCGAACGCTTGATAGGATTATTGCCGCGGAAGGTATTATCTGTGTAACCATCGATAATGCCTGCTGCTGTGAAGAGATCAACAACAGCCTTATAATCTGCGGAAACATCTGTGAGAGCCTTGGGAGAATTTGTGGAAGTGATATCAAATACGTTTGCAAGAGCTGCAACTACTTCATATCTTGTAGCATCCTGAGTGGGCTTGAAGGTACCGTCAGCATAACCGTCCATATACTTGATTTCAGCTGCATTGTCCTTGAGATCAATGGATGTAGCAGAAATAGTATAGGTGAAGCTTGCAGAAGCGCTTGTCTTCATTCCGCTCTTCTTTGCGAATGCATTGATGGTCATATTCTCTTTGATAGTGATAGGACCTGTATAAACATTGGAGAGAACAGTAGCAGTTGTGCCGTCTGTTGTGTAATAGATTGTTGCGCCTGCAGTAGCAGTCTTAAGCTCAACAGTTGTGCCTGCAGCAACGCTGGAGCCGGATGCAACGCTGGCTGTTACAGCCTCAACAGGGGTCTGGATCTCTGCGAGCTTCTTGTGATAGTAAAGAAGAAGTGCTGCAAGAGTTTCAGCATCGGAGGACTGCTCAATAATTTCATAATATATAGTAACAGTAGCGTTTGTATCTGCACCCGAAGCATCAAGAACCTTATATACAACAGGAACAACAACACGCTCTTCGGGTCTTGCAACTATATTACCGTTCGCATCGATCATGCCATCTGCTGTAGGTACAACCTCAAGGCTAAAGCCATAGGGGAGCTCGGGGGCAGCGGGGAGCTTTTCAGCAACGGGAGAAACATAATTTGCAGTGCCTGCAGTGTTTTCGATATCAGCTACATCTACAACAGTCTGAGCGAAAGCATCCTCGCCAACAACGAGGGTAGCAACGGTTGTATCGAGTGTATAGTTACTGTTTGCAGACTCAAGGCCGGTGATAATATATGTATTGCCGTTTGCAGCAACAACATTGTCGCCTGTGTCATTGATAGCTACATCAACAGAACCATCTACTGCATAAGGAGCATAGGACTTGATCTCGGGAACTCTTCCTTCGGTTGTGGGCCAGAGATCAACACCTGCAAGCTTAACTTCCTTAGGCTCGATTGTGAGTGTAGCGGTTAAGGTTGTAGTAATATAACCGGTCTTGGAAATAACTGCGGTAACTGTGTATTCACCTGCATCAACCTTACCATTTCCTGTCCACTCAGCGGTAACGCCTGCGGTATTGCCGCTAAGCGCAAGGCTCTTGGGCTGACCGTCATATGTAAATGTTCCATTCTCAAGAGTTACATCTGTGAACGCCTTAGGGGGAGCAATGGTTGTGTTAACAAGAGTGGGCTCGAGATCTTTCATTTCTCCAGGCTTGGCTTCATCAGTGCTGAAGCAACTACTAAGCTCAATTGTGATATCTGTAGACTCAAACTGACCAACAACATTAAAGTCCAGACCCAAGAGTTTACCGTTATCTGCCGGAAGATTCTCACCCATATGTTCTGGGTCTAAGTTGACAACAACATATTTAACATGTGTAAGTGTAGAAAGGTCTTCAGCTTTTGTCATGTTTGAAATGCAGCCAAATATGGAATCAACTGAAGTTCCGTTTTTGTCATAGCTCTGAAGCTGAAGCTTTGTGTTGTCGAACTTTACCTCGAGTTCGAGACCTGCAAAGCCGGGGTTGTTAGCAACCACAAGGTCAACATGAACGGATCCGTCCTTAAGCTCCCCTGCCTCGAGTGCAATTGTGAAATCTTCATACTCTGCAGCAGATGCGCCGATAGCAAATGTTCCTACAGAGCCGAGCACCATGAGTGCGGCGAGAAAGACACTTAAAATTCTCTTTTTCATTTTATTCTCCTTAAAAATGTTTTTGTTTATATATGAAGATGAGTCATCTCATCGGATTTCCTTTGTGAAAATCGTATTGCCCGCGAATATAACAAATTCTTTCCTGAATTTTATTTTGCGGCAGCCGCTACAGCGCCGAAGTACCAAGCATCTGAAGGAACATCAGAGTAGCTGCAAGATGTACCTGCCTTTGCGCCTGTGATACGGTTGATAAGAGTTACAACCTCGCATCTCTTGATCTCACCATCGGGATCAAATCTGCCTGCACCCTTACCCTGAACAAGTCCTTCTCTTGCGCAAATGTTGATAAAATCTTTAGCCCAGTGACTCTTAACATCGTTAAAGCCCTGGTCGATAGCGCGGTCAACATCAAGATCAAGGAGCACGGTAACTATCTTGCAGAATTCTGCACGAGTGATAGTTTTCGTTCCGCGGAAGGTATTATCGCTGGGATAACCGTTGATAACGCCTGCAGCCGCAAAGAGCTTAACCATCGCATTGTGCTTGGAATCAACATCCTTAAACGAGATAGACTGATCAACCTTTAAACCAACATCAAAAAGCTCATTGAAGCATTCGACAACCTCATATCTTGTTGCCGCCTGAGTAGGCTTGAAGGTACCGTCGGAATAACCCGCCATGTACTTCATTTTGCTTGCACCGCGCTTAAGATCGATATCAGCTTTAACAGGAGTTATCTCCTCTTTATCGTCCTTATCATCAGCCTCTGCGGCAGCGATGCTCACTCTGGAGCTGACAGCTCCGAATATTACATCATCAAGATTCTCATTTGTAGCCTCTTCGCATACAGCACTGACATATGTCATCACATCTTTATCTGTTTCCTTGATACGGAAAGTGACAACTACAATCGAACCTGTCTTGTAAACATTTTCCACGCCATAGAAAACGGCGGTAAGATTTTTGAGAGACGCAACATTTGATGCCGACTGAATATTTGAAATAATAGATGTATTTAAGGCACTTCCCGCCTTCACCGAAACAGGAGTAAGATATGCGTTATCAAATGAAATGTTAAGCTTGATTCCCGCAATACCGGGATTATTTGTAATATTTATCGAAACCGATATTAAATCTCCGGATTTAGCTTCAATGCTGCTCATCGAAAGCTTGCCCGTTTCATCCGCAAACGCAGAGAAAGCAAAGCAAGGCATGCACAGAGCCACCGCCAAAAATACGGCGAGAACTTTAGCTGAAAAACCATTCTTTTTCATTAAAAACCTCCAAGTATAATCTTTCGCAGGAATATAGACGGTCAAAAGTCTTCAAACATTCCCAATAGGTACACTGCGGTGAAAAAACAGCATTATTACCCCTACCCACCGCTTATTTTAACTTATTATAGCAAAGATTGGGATAAAAGTCAATAGAAACAGCAAAAAAATTGTGCAAACAACCAACTTTTTTTCAGTTTAGCAATCCTTGTAAAAGCTTGATTTTTAATACTTTTTGAGCATACCAAACCAGTTTTTTGAAAAAATACACATTTTTTTTACAAATGGTTAAAATTTTTCTCTCCCAATGTGTTTTTTTACATAAAATATCGGCTAATACTATTTTGCCGCATAAAACCTGTCCGTGCCGTCAAAAATATTAGAAACCAAAACAAAAAAGGAGACATAATCATGAATCAAACACCTATGCAAAACAATCGCAAAGTCAACCGAGTGCTGTATATCGTCACAGTAACACTGCTTTTTGCCATCGCCGTTATTATAGCGATCACTTCGGCGGCAAGCAGGCGAACAAAAGACCCACTTGACCCAAGCGGCAGCGAAACCGTTATGGATACCGAATCGGCAACAGACAGCATCACAACAGCCCCCATAACCACAGACCGAACCAAAGGAACCTCAAACAAACCCGACACACAAGCTCCACCACAGACCTCCGAGGCCGAAGCATCTATAAACGATGATCCGGCAGAGCCCGTAGTGTCCTCACCGCCAAAATTCACGCTTCCGACATCAGGTATCCTGTCAAAAGGACACGATACCGATGTGCAGGTATATTCCTCAACAATGAATGATTACAGAATTCATACGGGAATAGACATCGTTACAGCCGAAGGCGCGCCTGTTTATGCCGCGGCAGACGGCATTGTATCTCAGGTCTGGCAGGATCCGCTGATGGGGAGCTGCATAGCCATCAGCCACAGCGGCGAATGCTACACGGTATACAAAAACCTCTCCACGGAAGCGGTTTCCGGAATCGAGGAAGGAGCAAACGTGGTATCCGGACAGCTTATTGCATCGGTAGGCAATACCGCAATGATCGAGATTGCCGAAGAACCGCATCTGCATTTTGAAATGACCGTAGGCGGAAAATCCGCTGATCCCTTGGACTATTTCGACGAAGCTTCACTGGTTTCACTTACAGTAGACGAATCTTATGAATCATAAGTTCCCAAAAAAGCAAAAAAGAGTTCAAAAATATCTATACAAGCAATAATTTAGCGGAGAGACGAATGGTAGCGACCTAAGCCTTCCCCAGCGGGGAAGGCTTACGGGTGTCCTCACGCACCGCTAAATTATTGTTTGTCTCTAATCATTATCGTTTTCATAAATTAAAAGCATTAGGCATCCCGTCAAACAGGCGGCATGCCTAATGCTTTTAATTTGTCGACCGTTTTTACAGTCATTTTTCACATTCTGTTTGGGATATATCGCCAAGGGATATGAGCTTCTCCCGAAGCTCCCCGGTGAATATCATAGTCCCTTCATCCTTAAAGACAGATATTTATTCAATAACCTCGGTAATATTGCTCCATTCATATACGGCATCCATCAGCTTGTTCCACTGGAACACACTTCTGACCTGCTCCTCGGTATAGGTTTCTATCACATATTCTTCGGTTAGATCGTTTGCTTCACAATAAGCGGCAAGCTCCGCATTAAATTCTTCCTCTGTGAGCTCGATCCCCTCGGCCTTTACTATTGAATATATAACGATATCCTCTTTGATATAGTCCTCCGCCTCTTTTCTCTGTTCCGCATCGGTTTTGTTATAGTAAGCAAGGTACTCCTCATATGTCATGCCGTATGCCGCGCAATATGCGGACATTTTTGAACGTGTGTTCCAATAAAAAGCGTCCACCGCCTGCTGAGGAAGCTCAATAGTGGCCGCATTTCCCACGATGGTTTCCCAAACAATGCCGAAAGCGTCTTCCTTAAATGCTTCCAAGCGTTCCTTCTCAAGAAGATCCTTATAATATTCTTTAAACTGTGCAACAGTTTCACAGCCTGCAGATGAATAATAGGTTTTTACAAAATCATCGTTAAGCTCAGGAACTACCTCCTCACCCTCAATATAATGAACGGTAACGGTAAATACGGTTTTCTTTCCCGCAAGATCGGGATTCAGACTGTATTCCTCAGGGAATGTAACATCGTAGCTCACCGTTTCTCCAGGCATGACATCATACATTCCATCCGTAAATCCGGGAATATAACCACTGTTCTCCACAAGATTGATAGAAACATTCTCTGCACTTCCGCCCCCGAAAGCAACTCCGTCAAGCGTACCGACATAGTCAACGCATATAGTATCTCCCTCGGCAGTTTTGCGGTCTGTTATCTGCGCGGGAGCTGCCGCATCTTCAAGAAGGGCACCGATCTTTTCGTCCAAATATTCATCGTCAACAACATAGGTGCTGACAGATGCCGAAATTCCCTTATATTCTCCAAGAGTTACAAAAGCAGTAAGATCTTCGTTCATATAGTCCATCGAATAATCGACATCGATCCCCTCGGGAATATAGTCCTCAGGATCGGTTGAAAGATTCCCGGACTCGGTATCCTCGCCTGTTTCGGTGGGATCGTTACCTGCCGCGGTGTCGGTGCCTGCAGCCGTACCGGTGTCGGTATTTTTACCAATGTGCTCGGAAAGCTGGCAGGATGCAAATACAAGCATAAGCGCAAAAGCAAGCATGATAATAAGCGTTTTCTTAAAATTATTAAACATTTTTTCCTCCTGAAAGTAAAAAGCTTTAAATCGGTATCAAGTATAACACAAATCAAAATGAAAAGAAAGCCCTTTTCATTTTTATTTACAATTTAGATAATTATAAAACATTTATATTTCAAATCACGAGCAAACCATCCAAAAAAATTCACCTGACCGCATTCGATCTCAAAGTTAATTTCTCCAAAACAACCAAGAGCGAACTGCGATTATCGCTCTAAATAATCGATCATCGCTGACGAAAGCAGTTCGCTCTGCACAAACCCTTTTTGCCCCCGTGCTCTTTGGGGGCAAAAAGG
>JAZOAL010000033.1:0-3016 GCA_045595425.1 Eubacteriales bacterium | reverse complement strand
GATATCGTAATCATAGACGGGGCTTCTACTCATCCGTCGCTCCGCGCCACCTTCTCTGCTATAGAAGGCTAACGCTTGTCATCATCTGTCATAGTTCACCTTTCTACTCACCGACAAATTATTATTTATCTGCTAAATTTGAGTTTTTAGGGGTTGCTTACTATTTATATTATACAACCCTTAAGGAGCAATAAAATTGTATATATACACAAAAAATATTGCATATTTAAAACAAATGTGCTATAATAAGGAAAACAGTGTATAATTAAAGCGCAAAACTTTCTGTAAAACATGAAACGGAAGGCATAAACATGACTATATACAAAAAAGGAGATATATATCTCCATCATTCCATCGACGAAAGCCCAAAGGATTCGGACTTTCTCACCCATGCACATAGGAGCTGTGAGCTTTTTTATTTCATCTCCGGCAACGGCTTTTATACCGTTGAGGGCACCGACTATCCTCTTACTCCCGGTTGTGTGCTTATCATGCGCTATGGCGAGGTGCATAAGCTTCATATCAGTCCCGACATGCCATATGAGCGCATCACCTTCCATTTTCCACTCTCCATGATAGAGGATAACCCGTGGTGTTCTCATCTTGCAAAGTTTTTTACCGATCGCCCCATCGGAAAAGGCAATCTTTTCTGCGGAAATGCTGATTCTGTTGCCTTCATTGACACCTGTATGCGCCGAATGTGCCGCGAAAATGTGGCAAGCGAAGAAGAACGCCTTTCACTGATGTTTTCAAATCTGACAGCAGTCTTAAGCGAGCTTCGCAATATTCAAAACGGCAATGCAAAGGAACAGAATATAATCATATCGGTAGAGGATGCGACAAACGAAATTGTTGGAAGCGTCATAACCTATATAAATGCACATCTCACCGAGGACTGGACGCTCGATACCCTTGAGCAAGAATTTTTTTTCAGTAAATCCTATATCAACCGAGCCTTCAAACAATCTACAGGATCATCTATATGGGACTATGTGATATTAAAGCGGCTCCTTGTAGCACGCACGCTCTTAAGAGAGGGCAAGAATGCCACTGTTGCCGCGGCAGAATGTGGTTTCCGCGATTATTCATCCTTTTACCGGCAGTATAAGCGGCGTTTCGGCATATCCCCCATAGACGACCGCAAAAATTCACAATAAGGAGGTCTTTTTATGAACAAAACATTAAAAAAACTTATCATTTCTGCACTTCTCTTACTTGTCGGAGGCGGCATCTCCTATTATATAGCTTTGCCGCCGCTTAATCCGAGAAGCACCGAATTTTGGACATTCATCACATGGCTGCTCGTATTAGCCCTTCTGCCTTTTATTTTAACAGATAAAAGCAAAATCATCAAGAAAAAATCCACCGCAAAAGGAGCATATGTCAACCTCGATTTTAAAGCGCTGAATTTATGGGCGGCAGGTGCCATAGCGGTGCCCATAATCATTATTCTCATAGGAAATCTTACCTCTGCAACTATTTTCAGAGCAAAGGATTATGCTTCGCTTATCGATGTTGAAGAAGCCGTATTTGAGGAGGATATGCCGCAAACAAACGATGTTACAAACATTGCGTTGATGGACACTCAGTCTGCGATCATCATCGGAAACCGCGCGCTCGGATCTCTTTCCGAAGTTGTTTCCCAGTATCAATCAAGCGGAATCTATTCGCAGATAAATTACGGCGGCACCCCGAAGAAGGTCAGCACCCTTGAATATGCCGATTTCTTTAAATGGCTGGGCAACCGAGGCAGCGGAATCCCGGGCTATATAATGGTAGATCCCGTATATAACACATCGGAATATGTAAAGCTTGAAAAGACGATCCACTATGCAGAGAGCGGATATTTTACAGATGATCTTATGCGCAAGCTCCGCTTTTCATATCCCACAAAAATTTTCGGGACTTTAAGCTTTGAACTGGATGAAAACGGTGATCCTTATTACATAGTATCCTGCCTCACACCGAGGATAGGACTTTTCGGGGCACTTGATGTAAGCGAGGTTATTATTTTCGATCCCTGTGACGGATCTTCCGAAATTTATAATATTTCCGAGACTCCCTCCTGGATCGATATCGTCTACCACGGCAATCTCGCAACACAGAAATATAATTGGTATGGTATGCTTTCAGGAGGTTACTGGAACAGCGTTATCGGCAATGTTGGCTGTAAGATGACCACAGATGATTTCGGATATATCGTTCTTGAAGATGACGTTTGGTATTTTACCGGAGTTACTTCTATCGCGGCAGATGAAAGCAATATCGGTTTCATTCTTTCAAATGCGAGAACAGGCGAATATAAATTCTATCCCGTTGTCGGCGCAGAGGAATACAGCGCGATGACTGCCGCAGAGGGCGAGGTTCAGGAAAAAGGGTATGTCGCCTCCTTCCCCTCACTTATAAATGTGGCAGGCGAAGCAACCTATATTATGGTTCTCAAGGACAGCGGAGGACTTGTGAAGCTCTATGCCCTTGTAAATGTTGAGCAATACAGCATCGTTGCCACCGGTGAAACCCAGTCGGAGGTTATGGCAAATTATAAAAAGCTGCTTCGCGAAAACGGTGTTTCTTCCGGTTCAACCATTACAGGCGAAGAACATAGCCTCATTGTAAGCGAGGTTCGAATAGCAGAACTTAACGGCGAGCCGAATATATATATTCTCGGCGAAAACGGCAATGTATATAAAGGCAATATAGCCATTGACGAAAGTCTAATGACGATCCGCGAGGGCGATGAACTTCGCATTTACGCAGCTAAATCCGAAATCGAAGGTATATATAATATAGAATCATGGCAAATCATTGAAGCCGAATATTGATAATTACAAAAATCTCCATGAAGTGATATGCACTCCAAAAGTGTCTAACTTTTGGGGCGCATATCATTTCTTCATGGGGATTTCTGTTTATACAGATCGCTTCAATAAACAATAATTTGTCGGTGAGTAGAAAGGTGAACTATGGCAGATGATGACAAGCGTGAGGCTTCCCTGATAGGGAAGGCTTGCGTTCG
>JAZOAL010000032.1:0-17085 GCA_045595425.1 Eubacteriales bacterium | reverse complement strand
AATCGCTGATGCCCGCAAGGATCTTTGAAAGCGTTCCCAGCGGTATGCCCGTCATTTCGGAAAGTTGATCGTTAGTTATCTTCTTCTCGTTTTTCAGCTGCTTTATTCTATCAATATAAGTATATTCCATTCCCTACACCTTTCCTTTGTTGCCCCCAAATATCCATTTTGGGAATTCACGGGCATCATTTTTCCTTTTACGGACTTATTATACCACATAAAAATCGATTTGTAAAGAGGTTTTTGAAAATATTTTCGTTTTTTGGAAAAAACCTATTGACAAATCGAATTTTTGTGGTATAATAAGCATACAGAAGTTCCAAACTTGGAAAAAGAGAGGTAAAAACCATGAATACAACTTATAATAGAGAATTTACAAAAGCAAGATATTCCGCACGCCGTTCCATTGCTCCCGCAAAGAGCTTTGCAGAGAAGTTTTTCGAATTTCTTTCCTTTGTATATGCTGTTGTTTCGGCTATAGTTACAAACGAGACCGTTATCATGACACTCAAGATCTCGGCTTCTTTATCCTGTCTCGCCGGCCTTGTTTCCGTCGTTCATTTTGTTGAGGTGGGCAAACTTGGATTTATTACCGCTATCCTTATTTCTCTCATTTTGCTTGCTGTCGTGGCATTCATCTTCAGAGGAGAGGAATGATCTGTCTATCGATTTATTCCCCCGGGAATAAATTTGCCGTAAAGTCTTATGCACTCCTTAAAAGCATTGTAAGCTTCACTGTCTCGCAGATCAAAAGAATACTCTGTATCATTTATATTTATACTGCCTCGGAAAGGGTCTTCTCTGCTTATTTCGATATCAAATTTTAATATCGGCGGCATAATATCATTTTCGATATTATTTGATCTAAGATTTCCGCTTGCGCTTAAGGCGATACTTATTAAAAATATAAGAATAATGCTTTTTCTGATTTTTGATCTTATTCTTTTGCATTTCAGAAAATTTTCAAACTCATTCATTTTTCTTTTCCTTCTTTCTTACAGCACCAAAAGCGGAATTAAATTCCGCTTTTGGTGCTGTAAGATTTAATTTATTTTCCTTTCGGAGCTTTTCGCCAAATCATCCTTCTTTAATTATGTCAGCAAGCGCGTAGGCAACAAGCTCCGCAGCACGCTTGGCTTCATTAAGTGTGTTTCCGCTGCTTCCGATTTCAAGGAGAAGGGATCCCTCTGTATATTGTTGGTTATATGCTGCTCCGCGAAGATATACCGGTCGGCTCAGCTTTTCATAGGACTCGCCAAGCTTTGATTTCAGCCTCAATGCAAGCGCCAAATGATTCTCCCAATCAGGAAAATTCGCCCCTTTATAATTTGATCCGACAACCGTCATCACCTGTGCAACAGATTCCCCGTCTATCTCTGTAACCGCTTTCACAAGCGAACCGTCCGCTTTCAATATAGCATCGCGGTGTACATCAAATACATATTTAATTGTGGGATATTTTGCAATATAGCTCTTTATGCTCTCTGCCGCTCTTATATATGAATCCTGGTATGATTCCTTATCGTGCATGATATCGCAATGAACAGTGTTTATTCCCTCTTCATTAAGTATCTCTGCCATCAGCTTTCCTATCGCAACTATATTTTTTTCGGTATCCTGAGTTCTTGATATCTCACCGCCGTCATCGACATAATAATCTATCCCTTCCTCAGCATAAGCCTCCGTTCCATGAGTATGTATTATAAGAACAAGAGGAGAATTTTTATTTTCGGGTTCGGAAAAATCCGGAACAATATCCTTCTTTTCAAGCAGTGCCTTTATATTCGGATTATAACCGGTTTCATTTCCTATATAGTATTCCCCCATTGAATTCTGACTCAAATCCAAAGCAACTATCGGATATTTTACTGCTTCATCATCCTCTTTTTGAGGCATTGTTTCTCCTGCATGAGATCCAACAGCATCGCTTTCGGTATATAGCGTGTCTGCAGAATCTTTCGTTTCTTCCGAAACAGGATCTTTCAAATCCATTTTCTCATGCTCGTCCGTGCCCGGCTCCGCATTTGCATATGTAAGCTTCTCAGCTCTGAACTTGGATATTCCGAGAATCTTTCCCGAAATAAATTCCGAAAGTGTCAAGCCTAAATCGTCCGTCTCACCGCCGAAAATCTCCGTTAACAAAACAGACGGCAGATCCTCCGCACGATTTTTTAAAAGCTTAAAGCCAAAATCCGCAAATACGAAGCCGATGACAAACACTGCCGCTGAGAGCGTCAGCAGAAGATAGATGCTTATTCTCCTCTTTTCGTGCAAAGGAAAATCCGGGGCTATCCTTTCGATATTTTGATCGAGCAGCCCCGATATATCCTCATTTTTCGCAAAATTCTTTTCTTCCATAATTTTAACTCCTTTACTTGGTACTGCCGTTAAAAGTATATGACGGAGAATCATGGAATATTCGCCGGCATATTATACCATTGTAAAGGCGCGGGTTATCGACTCAGCCAAAAGCATCGATATACGTTTTGAAATAACATCGCTTTCCTTCGGGGTAACGAAAAAACTTTTGCCGTTTTCAAGAACTCTTTCAAGCTCCGTTCCGATATTCTCGATGCCCGCTTTACCGAGAGCTTCATACACAAGAGTGGATGAATTCACTACCGTGGGAACTCCGATAGATACAACGGGAACTCCAAGTGTATCGGAATTTATTGCCTTGCGCATATTCCCTATTCCCGAACCGGGACTTATACCGGCATCCGAAAGCTGAACGGTAGAGGCAAGACGCTCACAGGACCTTGCCGCAAGGGCGTCAACCGCAATCACGAGATCCGGCTCACAATTCTGAACCGCACCTCTTATAAGCTCCACCGTCTCTATCCCTGTCTGACCGAGCACGCCCGGAGCAAGTGCCGATATCTCACAGGTTCCGAGATAAGAATAGATCCCGGGTTCCATTTCGCGCAAATGTCTCGTCACCGTCAAATTTTTCACCGTAAGAGGTCCGATCGCATCTGCTGTTATTTCCGAATTTCCAAGCCCGGCAACAAGAACACCGAAATCATCGGAAAGCTCCTTGCCGGCAGCCATACGTGACATCTTTCTTAGCTCAAGGGCAATCAGTGTGCAGGTTTTTTCGTATTCTTCTCCCTCAAGCTCCCATAATCTCTCATAGCTGACGCTTATATACCTTCCGCCCGCAGTATTATCGTTTTCTCCGAATATTATTTCTGTAACAACAGCGTTTCCGATTTTTTTCTCCCGATGAAATTTGACGTTACCGTCACTGTTTCGCAAAGATTTTTTTTCGAGTGCCAGATCGGATCTGATATACTCCTTCATTTTCTTGCAGTTAACTCCTCAAAAATTCTTTTTTGTTAAATTTCGGTGTTCAAAATACCCAAAATTCACATTTGATATTTGTGCACATCTCCAAAGATTTTTTCTGTTTCTGACAAATTATTGATTATGTAACAATTTAATGTTATAATACCTTGTAACACATATTTTGTGCCTACAACATTTTTTCTATTCACGGGAGGTTTTCCAATATTATGATTAAACGGTTGTTTTCAATGCTTCTTTGCGTCCTCATGGTCGTGCCGGTTTTGGCGGGTTGCTCATCCTATGACCCCGATGAGGATGTCGGAGAAACTCTCAATATGTATCTTGAAAACGAAGTATATGATTTCGATCCGGCTTACGCCTATCGTTCAAAAGAGGCTATGAAGCTAACCGGCCTTCTCTTCTCCGGTCTTTTCTATATTGATGATAACGGAAACCTCCAAAAGGATCTCGTTAAAAAGTATGTGATTGAAAACGATGACGATCAGGAAATCTATCGCATTACTCTTGAGTTGAAAAAAACCTATTGGTCCGATGGCGATCTCGTCAGTGCAAAGGATGTGCTTTTTGCGTGGAAGAGGATTCTCGATCCCAACAGCGTATCGGATGCGGCGGCTCTTCTTTATGAGATTAGAAATGCTTATGATGCCAAAAACGGCGACTGTTCAATTGATGATATAGGCGTTTGCGCTATTGATAATAATACTCTTCAGATCGACTTTGACCAGCCGATCGACTTTAATAACTTCCTTTATAATCTTGCAAGCCCCTGTCTCGTTCCAGTACGCGAATCAGCAGCTTCCAAAAATACGGATTGGGCTAAGCGTCCTGCAACTCTTGTTTGCAGCGGTCCCTTTATTATGCGTGAGGTAGTTTACGGTACTTCTCTCACCCTTGAGAGAAACTCTTACTATTTCCGCAACAGAGAAAAGGATAGCATCAAAAAGTCTGTAACTCCTTACAGAATCGTGGTTGACTATGCTAAGAGCGGAGCTGATCAGCTTGCAGCTTATGAAAGCGGAGAGATCGCTTATATAGGCAATATCGCACTTGACAGCCGCGCTGAGTATCAGGAAAAAGCAAAGGTTTATGATTCCCTTTCAACTCTCTCCTGCTATTTCAATCTTAACAACGAAATTTTCAGCGATGCCAATACCCGCAAAGCTCTTTCAAACGCAATAGACCGCGAAGCAATCGCAAGTAAGCTCGTATTTGCAGAAGCCGCAACCGCGCTTGTTCCCGATGGAGTTTTCGAAGCGAAAAAGGCAAGCAAGAGCTTCCGCAGCGTTGGCGGCGATTATCTTACAACAACAGCTCAGGCTTCTTCAGGTTCTTACAGCGGTGAGTTCTCAATTTCAGTTGCAGACAATGAGATCGATGTTGCTGTTGCGGAAATGCTTAAAACCTCTTGGGAAGCACTCGGCTTTAAAGTTAATATCGTGAAGCTTGGAACAAGTGCAACAGATGTTATACTTGACGGTGAGAAACAGCCTACAAAAGAATTTGTAAACGATGATTATCTCGCGGCTCTTCAGAGCGGAACTTTCGATGTTATTCTGACAGATGTGAGTGCGCTTGATGTTGATGCTTTCTCTATGCTTGCTCCATATGCTGCAGGATATTCGGGACGTAACCTGACTCATACTATCGATTCCTCAAATGAACCCGTGAATATCACAGGCTACAACAGCGAAGCATATAACACACTCATCGATTCTGCATTTGCAGAGAAGGATGTGGCAAAGAGAGCGGCAATTCTTCATGATGCCGAAAAGCAGCTCATGGAGGATCTTCCCGTTTGTCCCATAGTCTTTACAAAGGAAGCAGTACTTATGTCCGGTGTTAAGGGCGTTGATGTTGACTATTTCGGTCACAACGACTTTACAAAGGCAAAGCTTAAATAAGATTTACTTACGGATGCTGCATGTACAGTGCAGCATCCGTTTTTTTGCTTTCTGATAAATTTAAGAGCAATTTGGGAATATTTTCATGAATATATGTAGACAATTAAAACAAAATGTGCTATAATATATTTATATATGTTTACTTTGCGAGGCCTTATGAGAATAATCGATCTTCACAGTTATGACTACCGCTCAAATACTTTTTTTGCCATATCAAGCGGTCATTGTGCTATAATTGATCCTGGGCAACCGATAGAAATTATCGAAAAAGCAATTACAAAATATGAATTGATTCCCGATATGGTGCTCTTGACTCACGGTCATTTCGATCATATTTTTTCTCTTGATGAAATACGTGATAAATACGATATTCCTGCTTATATTCATAAGGATGATGCGGAAATGCTAACCGATTCGGTAAAAAATGCTTATTCTTTTTTCTTCGGTGATAATTTTAAACAAAGATGCCCCGAAAAGACCTTTATCGATGGCGATAAGCTTTTTATCGGAAAAGAATATTTTACTGTAATTCATACCCCCGGTCATTCAAAGGGATCATCCTGCTTCGCTTGCGGTGATATTTTGATCACGGGCGATACTCTTTTTGCCGAAGGGATCGGCAGAACCGATCTTCACGGCGGCAATACAGAAGCTATATATTCTTCGCTTGCTTCCATGAGAAGCATTGAAAAAAACTCCGAGATCACGATTTACCCCGGGCACGGCTGGAGTGAAATCCTCTCAAAAGCACTTGACAACGTAATTTATTAAACATTGAAATATAAAGGATATAATAATTATGGATTTTAATTATCTTGCAGATCTGCTTTTCCCAAATGTTAAGGAAACTCCCGAAGATATGGAAAAGCGTTTTCCGCCCCGTAACCTTCCCGAGGGCGCAAAGGTTACCCGTTTTGCTCCCAGCCCCACGGGCTTCGTGCATTTCGGAGGACTCTTCCCCACCACCGTCGGTGAGCGTCTTGCGCACCAAAGCGGCGGCGTATTCTATCTCAGAATTGAGGATACCGACGACAAGCGTGAAATCGAAGGGGCGGCTGAAGCTCTTATCAAAACACTTGCTCATTATGGAATAAATTTTGACGAGGGTGCTATTCTCGATGAAAACGGTGCTGTAAGCGACCATGGTATTTACGGTCCTTACAAGCAGAGCCAGCGCGGTCCTATCTACCATGTTTACGCAAAGAAGCTGGTTGCTGAGGGTAAGGCTTATCCTTGCTTTACAACCGAAGAAGAGCTTGAAGCGCTGAATGCCGTTGATAAAAAGACCGAGATCAAGAACAAGGACTGGCACGAGGATGCCGAAAAACAGCGTCAGGAAAAGCTTAAAGCACGACAGTTTACCATCGAAGAGGTTGAAGAGAATATCAAAGCAGGCAATCCCTTTGTTCTGCGCCTGCTTGCCGACGGCGATCCCGAAAAGAGGATACCATTCACCGATCTTATAAAGGGTAAGCTCGAAATTCCCGAAAATGACGAGGATTTCGTTCTTCTTAAAAGCGACGGCATTCCAACATATCATTTCGCACATGCGGTTGATGACCACCTTATGGGTACAACACATGTTATCCGCGGTGAGGAATGGCTACCTTCCCTTGCCAAGCATCTTATGCTTTTCAGATATCTGGGCTTCAGAACGCCTAAATATCTCCATATCGCACAGCTCATGCGTCTTGATGAGAATGGCTCAAAGAAAAAGCTTTCCAAACGCGATATGGGTGCAAATATGGAGGATTACAAGCGCATCGGTTATGCTCCCGAATGTGTTATGGAATATGTAATGACCCTGCTCAATTCAAATTTTGAGGAATGGCATACTGCAAATGCTGATAAGGCATACACTGACTTCCCCTTCAATATAAAAAAGATGAGCACCTCGGGCTGTCTCTTCGATTTCAGCAAGCTTAATGACGTTTCAAAGAATGTTATCTGCCGCTGGGATGCCGAAAAGGTATATAGCTATCTTCTCGAATGGGCAGAAGAATATGATGCCGAATTTGCCGCAGAGCTTAAAGCGGATCCACAAAAGGCTATCGCTATCCTCGCCATCGGCAGAGGCGGTAAGAAGCCGAGGAAGGACTTTGCAGTTTGGAGTGAGGTCAAGGCTTATATGGGCTTCTTCTATGATAATTTTTTTGAGATCTGCGATGAATATCCCGAAAATTTCGACCGCGCCGATATCAAAAATGCTCTTCTCGGCTTCCTTCAGACCTATGATGAGTGCGATGATATGAACGCTTGGTTTGACAAGATCAAGGCTCTCGCTTCTTCCATGGGATATGCCGCAGATATGAAGGAATATAAAGCGGATCCCGAAGCCTTCAAGGGTAATGTTGCTGATGTGAGTATGTTCATTCGTGTTGCTGTTACAGGTAAGATGAATGCCCCCGATCTTTACACTGTTATGCACATTCTCGGCAAGGAGAAGGTTGCCCAGAGAATCACCGCCATGGCGGACAAACTTTAATAAAATTTCAAACAGCCGCAATGGCGGCACAGGAGTTATAAAATGGAAGAGAAAAACAGTAATTTTATAGATGCGATAATTGAGGACGATCTGGCGGCGAATCCCGGTATGAAGGTTCACACCCGCTTCCCTCCCGAGCCTAACGGTTATCTTCATATCGGTCACTGCAAGGCACTGGTCATAGACTTCGGCACAGCCGAAAAATGGGGCGGACTTTGCAATCTCCGCATGGACGATACCAACCCCGCAAAGGAAGACACAGAATATGTTGACGCTATCAAAGAAGATATCCACTGGCTGGGCTTTGACTGGGGTGATCGCTTCTATTACGGTTCCGACTATTTCCAGAAGGACTATGAGCTTGCAGTTGAGCTTATTAAGAAAGGGCTCGCATATGTCTGCGAGCTTACCGCCGATGATTTCAGAGATCCCAAATACTGCGGAGATCTCACTCATCCCGCAATCTCTCCCTATAGAGACAGACCAATTGAGGAAAGCCTTGATCTCTTCGAGAGAATGAAGAACGGCGAATTTCCCGAGGGAAAATACACTCTCCGCGCGAAGATAGACCTCGCTTCGGGCAATTTCTGCATGCGTGACCCCGTTCTTTACAGAATTCGCTATATCGAGCATCACCGTCAGGGCAACAAATGGTGCATCTATCCCATGTATGACTTTGCTCATCCAATCCAGGATGCTCTTGAGGGTGTTACACATTCCCTCTGCTCCCTTGAATATGAGATCCACAGACCGCTTTATGATTGGGTAATTCAGAATGTTACGGTTCCTTCAAAGCCCAGACAGATAGAATTTGCCCGTCTGAACATGACTTATACCGTTATGAGCAAGCGTTTCCTGCGTTATCTCGTTGAAGAGAAGCTCGTGGACGGTTGGGATGATCCCCGAATGCCTACTCTTTGCGGTCTGCGCCGCCGCGGTTATACCGCCGCTTCTATTCTTGATTTCTGCTCACGCATCGGTGTTGCAAAATCCAACAGCATGGTTGATTACAGCGTTCTTGAGCACTGCATCAGAGAAGAACTGAACAGCACAGCTAACCGCAGAATTGCCATTCAGAAGCCTATCAAGATCGTTATCGACAACTATCCCGAGGATAAAGAAGAGATCTTTGAGCTTCCCAACAATCCCACTGTCGAGAACGCAGGCACACGTCCCGTTAAGTTCACTCGCGAGCTCTATATTGATGCCGATGACTTTGCAGAGGTTCCGCCTCCGAAGTTCTTCCGCCTGAAGCCGGATTCCGAGGTAAGACTTATGGGGGCTTATATCATTAAATGCGGCGAGATCGAAAAGAATGATGACGGATCGATCAAGGTTATCCACGCAACTGCGGATCTTGAAGCCGGCAACGGCAATCCTCTTGACGGACGCAAGGTCAAGGGTACTATTCATTGGCTCTCTGCGAAATATGCCGAAGATGCGGCTCTCATGCTCTATGACAAGCTCTTCACAAGGGAAAATATGAATGAGGTCTCAAGCAATGAGTATGCCGAGTATCTCAACGACGAATCGCTTATCGTTCTTGAAAACGCAAAAATCGAGCCTTGCCTGAAGGATGCAAAGCCAGGTGAGAAATTCCAGTTTGTAAGAACAGGATATTTCTGCAAGGATGTAAAGAGCGAGAATACCTTTAATCGCATCGTCGGTCTTAAGGACAGTGCACCTAAGAAATAAAATCAAAAGCCGATCCGCATATTGTGGATCGGCTTAACTTAAAGGTGAATATATGCAATACATACCTTATATTTATTTTGCGATTATTTCTCTTATTGCGCTAATCATAACATGCGCTGACAAAAGCGCCGCAAAACATGATAAAAGAAGAATTCCCGAAAAAACACTCTTCTCTGTCGCAATCATCGGCGGCTCACTTTTAATGTACTGCACAATGAAAACTATCCGCCATAAAACAAAGCACAAAAGATTTATGATAGGTCTGCCGATCATCATGATTCTTCAAATTGCGATCCCGATAGTGCTTATTTTTCTTATATAACAAAAGCAACCGAATACGGTTGCTTTTGTTTATCATCCATTATCAATCCTTCTTACGGACTCTCTTTCTCGTTCCGTCAGGATACTGGATAACCGTGCTCTCAAGAGTCTGCCCGAAGGAATACCTGATCTCGGCAATATACTGCTCTCTGAGTGTCTTCTGCTCGGCTTTTTCCTCCTCGGTAAGTCCTTCCGCCTTTGATTTTTTCGCAAGAAAATTTATTCTTTCAACCTTTTCTCTCTCCATTGTTAATCACCTACATATCCATTCCATATCTTTTTAGCCGCAGACACATCCGCAGCAACCGCAAAAACAACATATTTGCCCTCAATTTCAAGCAATGCTTCCTCAAGCTTCGGCACTTCGTTTACAGCATAAGAAGCAAACAGCTTTATTCTTGCATCGAGATATTCCTCGAGAATACCCAAGGCTTTTTCAGCGTTTTCTTCGTCTAAAGCCTCCATCACGAGAAATTGATCGGCTGTAGCCGTTACAGATGCTTCTGCATAAAGCGATGTATATAGACCTGCAAGCCCATATGTCATGTCGGCAGATTCTTTTTCAAGCTTAACAAGATCGACTTCACCGCCTTTATAAAGCTTTGAAAGCTCCTTAGCAAGCACTGCGGTATCTATAATAACCTCGTTCTTCTCACCGCACCCTACAAAAGAGATCAGAATCATAACCGCGGCAAAAAGAGCAACGATTTTCTTTTTCATTAAAATTTTCCTCCGTTAGCTGTCACGAAGCAAAAGCGTGACATGCAATATAGTTCATTAGCTTTTTGTTTTGTTCTGAATACATATGTATACCGTCAGCGGCAAATCCGCCAGGAAGATTCCCTTCCTCATCGGCAAGAAGATTATAGGAATCAAGATACCAGCAATTCATTTCCGATGCAAGCTGTAAAAGCAGAGCATTATATTCTCTTATACGGGCATTGGCTTCAGGGCCGACATAGATACTGACGCTTTTGTCTGCCGATATGGGCATGATCGCCATTATACATATCTCCGCTTCGGGGCAAAGCTCCGAGAGCTGTTCGATAACTCCGCCGACCGAACGAACAAATACACCGGGATAAGCCCAACCAAGCTCATTTAAGCCGAACATCAAATAGATCCGCTTGAAATCTTTAGCGGAATTTTCTACAGCTTCCATCACGGTATATGAAGTCTCGGAATCGACGTTGATGACCTTTTTTGTATTAAGCTGATTTATCGACAATCCCACAGCAGCATAAAAAGTTGCGCCTGAATTCTGGCAGGACATGCCGAGTCCAAGCATTCTCGAATCACCTATAAAAAGTGTGTTTTCAAAATATTTTTCATCTGCGGCTAATGTTTCTTTGAGTATATGATCTCTCATTTCACCGCCCGCAGACGGTCTTTCGATATTAACGGGATCGTTAATTATCGGGTCTTCCGCCCCTGAAGTATCTTGGCTCTCATGAGAATCATTGCCCGCCGGCAATTCATCAAGCGATAAAATGAAATTTGTATCCGGCAGTCTTTTTTCAAGTTTTTTAATTCCAGAAAAGCCTTTCCAAGTAAATTCATCGGCTTTGAGCATACCTATGGCTGAGAGCATTATGATACCAATACCCGCCAGCGAAAGCAGAATGGGTACAAAAAGCAAAAACAATTTTTTTCTTCTATTTTTGCGAGAACTGTAATTCAACACGTGGCACTGTCACCTTGCCTTAATCTATATAATATTTAATCATTATTCACCGACTTATATTATATCACTATCAAACATTCTTGACAACATAAATCTACAAAAATCACTGACTTTTTTCGACACTTTCGAACTTTTTACAATTTGTTAATATCTTACCTTTACTAATTCAGACGAAAACCGTCAGCTTTTGTTCCGAAAAATAACATTGGTTAAACAAAAAATAATATACAAATTATACGCAAAAGGAAAAGGCAGTTGCCAAACGGCAACTGCCTTAAAAACATCAGTTAAAAGCATCTCCGGCTTGAATCTCGTTGTCATCATTTGTACTGCCGGAGCCTGAGCCGGAATTCGAAGGACCATCGCCGAGAACTACATCCCAACCTGCGATAAACTGTGCTATCTTAACTGCATCCTTTGTATTGATCTTACCGTCTGCATGAACGTCAGCCGCCGCCAATTCATCTGCTGTGAGCTTAATGCCCCAGCCTGCGATATACTGTGCCAGCTTAACAGTATCCTTAGTCGTGATCTTACCATCGGTATATACATCACCGTAAATATTAGCCGCATATATACTAAGCGACCCTACAGCCAAAAGAATTGCTGCCATAACACAAGCCAATATTTTTTTCATAATACATCCTCACTTTTGATTTATACATTCATTCTACCATACAATATCGGTACTGTCAAGCATTTATTTGAAAAATCTTTCACACGTTCTGTAAAAAACGAATTGTCATAAATTATTACCGTTAAATATGAGATGAAATCGGAGTAATGAAAAATACTCGCATTTTAATACCAATGTAACTAAAAAAACATTGAAAGCTCTTATATATTTTCGCATTTAGTGGTAAAATATAAGTATAAAACAGAAAAAAGGAGTTGTTAAAAATATGACAATAACAAAAAAGCTTATAGAAAAATACAAACACTTTCTAATTGAGGAAGAAAAATCCTCCGCAACACTTCAAAAGTATGTGCGTGATGTAACGGCATTTTTTGTGTGGCTTACAGGATGCGAACTTAATAAAATGGCGGTACTTCGTTACAAGGAGCATTTAATAACAGAAAACTATGCACCAGCCTCCGTGAATTCTGTGCTCTCATCACTTAACAGCTTTTTTGAGTATAACGAGTGGCACGGATTAAAGGTCAAAATGCTGAAAATCCAGAAGCAGATTTTCGCGGAAAGAAGCAAAGAGCTTAATAAAGCAGAATATGAAAGATTACTTGATGCTGCAAAGCACAAGAAAAACGAAAGACTTTACTGCCTCATGCAGACGATATGTGCAAGTGGGATCAGGGTATCTGAGCTTTCTGCCATAACCATCGAAGCAGTGCGAGCAAGACAGGCAACAATAAAATGTAAGGGCAAAATGCGTGTTGTAATTCTGCCGAAGGATCTTTGCAAGATGCTGACCGAATATGCAAGGGGGCAAAAAATAACAAGCGGTCCCGTATTTGTCACAAGAACAGGAAAACCGCTTGACAGAAGTACAATATGGAAAATGATGAAAGCCCTATGCGAAAGTGCGGGAGTTGATAAGGCAAAGGTGTTCCCGCATAACCTCCGGCATTTATTTGCACGCACCTATTATTCCATTCAAAAGGACATCGTGCGCCTTGCCGACATTTTAGGACATTCAAATGTAAATACTACGCGCATTTACACGATGGAAAGCGGAGACGTGCATCGCCGCCAAATTCAAAAGTTAGGACTTTTAAGGTCATAAATAAACAAATAAAAAAACCACATAATCGAAATTATGTGGTAAGATATATAGCACCTACATATCATTTAGCGCATCTATTTTATCACTTTTGGGGGCGTTTGTCAATGATCTTGCTTATATTTTTCAAAAATCGTCAGATTGTATAAAAATTGACATAGCAAAGCAGACCGGTTAAACAAAATTCACATTGCCCGGTCTTGTATCCATGAATATTTTTTTGTTTTTCGAGAAATTAGTATTCATATTCTTAAATTTAATATCAAAGACCTCAGTTGCTTGCAACATAATTTCGATTATGTTTGCAGGCAGTTTTTTTGTTCACTCCTTGTAACGAACGTTACATTACAGCAAATGTGGCGAAAAGCATTAAATGGAAGGATTGAAGTAAAATGGATAGTTTGAACATGTCCGACAAGAAAAAGGATATTATGGCAACAACATGGGAATACCTTTTGAAGACAGGTTTAACAAACGCTTCAATAGGCGAATTATGTCGGGAAACGCGGCTCGCTCAGAGCAGCCTATACTACTGGTTTGAAAACAAGGACGATATTTGGATAAGTGCCGGTAGATATGGAATTTCAAAGGTTGTTGGCGCACTCTTAGCTTTTACTCTCGACCATACAAATGATATACGAACATATTTTGATACCCTTTTAGATGAGGTCGAGAAATACAAGTACGAGCTGCGTCTCGCCACCCAGATTACTACCAGCACAATATTTGGCGACCGTATGCGAGATAAATCGAAGGATTTCAGACAGTGGTATGAAAGGTATGCCATTGAGCTAATTAACATTTTCGATTGCACCTATTTACAGGCTGAAACATTTATCTATTCCATTATTGCATTTGTGATCGATTATGCAATATGGGACGATCGCGACAAAACGCAAATGCTTCTTGAAAATTTATATGGAAGAGTTGCAGACATTCTTCGGTTAGAAGAACAGCGGTAATATGTAGTTTTTTGGTAGTTATTCAGCTTTGGCTGACTGATAGTTGCATAAGGCAACTATAAAAAAAGTAATAGGAATAACGAAATGATTTTGAAAAAGCAAATATGTCCAAGATGCAAAACAGGAAAAGAAAGTTATGAGCTTGACAGGCACTCGGAAGTTTGCCCATATATCGGTTGTTGGAAAAACGGAAAATGTCCATACTTTCAAAGTGTTGAGAAGACTTCTGAAAAAGGCATTTTAAAACAAGCGAAGCGTTACCCCCCGAAAAAATAAGCTTTTTGCGAGATTCGGGGGAGTTAACTATGCCATTACGATATGCGTATGAACAGCAAATCGGACACTTGAAGATACAGAGGAAAATGCAGAACATATTTTTACAGTTGTGTTTTCATCCATTGCGCCGTATTTGAAATAAGACAGAAAGAAACACAAGGAGGTGGAGTCGGTGACGGATACCATTAAAAAAATGAATATCATAATTATCGTACTTGCCGTACTGCTCGGGCTCAGCCTTGCTGCTCTTGCAGGAGTTATTATTTACGGTGTGCTCAGTCCGTCAAACGGATCTGCCGTTGTGTCGGATAACTACATAGAGCCGACAAGCAGCGGTGAACTGAATACGAGTGCGAAAATAACGCAGCCTTGCGCAACGCCTTTTATGCTTTGTGCGTCTGTCCCAGCTATCAACCTTTCAGGTAACTTTCCTGTGATGGCACTTTCAAAAACGGTCATTACCTCGGACAGTGCAAAGGAGACCGTGATCTCCATATATAAAAATCACGCAGAGGACAGCGAGCCTTTCCATTTGGCAAATATGTTTCCGGGTGATAGCGAAACAAAGGTGTATTTGGTTGAAGTATCCCATAAAGGGTCCGTTACCGTCCGTTTTCACTCGGATATCCGAGCAAGTTATGAAAAGCTGGCAGAAGTATTGAAATGCAAGGTTGAATTGCGTGGAGAAAATACGCCCTTGTATGACGGTCTTATGCGCGATATGCCCGAAAGCCTTAACCACCGTATCACTTCAGTATTCAGCAAGACCACAGAGCTTACCTATTATACTACAGTCTATTTGGATACAAGTGTCGGCAACGAGTATATGAACAAGGAACTTGTTGCAGATTTCCGCTGGTGGGTTGAAGAAAGCGGCGGAGATCCTACACCCCCTCCGGATTCGGGTGAAACAACCGATCCCGATGATACTACGGAACCGGACGATACTACAGTTCCCGTTGATTCCGACGATACAACAAAGCCGGATGATACGACAGAACCTGACGACACAACAAAGCCCGACGACGGCGAGCTTGTCTACCCTCCGCAGACGGGTGATAATTCGCATTTCTGTATTTGGTTCTGGATCGCGATGATATCCCTGCTTATCAATATCATCCTTCTTTGGCCGAAACGGCGCGGAGATTACGGCGAACAGGAGGACTAAAAAGCAAATGAGCAATAAAAGCAATACAGAAAAGAAACTGACGGGAAGTATCGTCATTGCAATCATCCTCGCCTGTTCTCTTTGCATCACGACCTATGCCCTGTTTTACGCCACCGTCACCGTTGACGGCAACTATTTCAAAACAGGCGTCGTGAGCATTGATTTGAACGGCAGCAAGCCGGTTATTGAGGAACACGAATATCTTTTTGAGCCGGGTATGACCGTTGAAAAGCCGTTTTACATACAAAATCAAAGCACCTGGGCTGTTTATTACAAAATATACTTTGATGGTGTTGAAGGCGGTCTTGCCGATGTGCTGGAAATTACTATATTGGATGGAAAAAAAGTTTTGTATGAAGGTACGGCAAGCAGCTTGACACGGCAAAACGTGATTGCTGCGGATGATCTCCTTTTGATCGGAGAGAGGCGTGACCTTACGATCCGCTTCCATTATCCCGAAAACAGCGGAAATGCCACGCAAAATTGGCAGCTAAAGTTTGATCTCTGTGCCGACGCGGTACAGGAGAAAAACAACCCAGATAAGGATTTTGATTAACCGAAAGGAGACGGCGCATGAAAAAAGCATTAAAGATTATATCTACTGTTCTTGTATGGACGCTTGTTGTCGCCACGGTGGCAATGATGATATTTACCTTGATTTCCGTTAACACCTTCGATCAGGCGAACAGAAGTATATTCGGATATAAATTCTTCATTGTTCGTACTGACTCAATGAGCGCAACGGATTTCAAATCGGGCGATCTCATCTTTATAAAGAACGTTGATCCCGCCACCCTTCAGGTGGGAGATATTATCGCCTTTACCTCGCAAAACAGCCATAATTTTGGGGAAACCGTCACCCACAAGATAAGGGAGATCATAACCGATGATCAGGGCAGTTCTGCGTTTATTACCTATGGTACAACTACAGATGATAACGACGAGGTACCGGTTACATATCCATATGTACTGGGCAAGTACGCAGGCAAAATTCCGGACATAGGCTCATTTTTTCAGTTTCTTAAAACAACACCCGGCTATCTTCTTTGCATTTTTGTGCCTTTTCTTCTGCTTATCCTTTATCAAGGGATTCAGTGTATCCGATTGTTCCGCAGATACAAGCGGGAGCAGATGGAAGAGCTCAGGGCAGAACGGGAGAAGATCGCAGAAGAACGCAGACAGTCCGCGGAAATGATGAAAGAGCTGCAGGCACTTAAGAAGCAGCTTGCGGCAAAAGACGGGCAAAAGCCCGAACAGTAAGGTATATACGGTAAGATGCCGTTTATATATATTCGTCTTACAAAATTCATTTTAGGAGGTAAAACAAAATGACGAATAGCAAATCCTCAAAGAGAGCATTGCTCAGCAGTGTTATGGCACTCCTTCTCTGTTTCACAATGCTTCTCGGGACTACATTCGCGTGGTTCACAGACAGTGCTGCTTCAGGCAGCAACGTAATTACCGCAGGCAACCTTGACATTGTTGTCGAGTACACGCTTGACGGCGAAACCTGGAAAAATCTTGACGGTGCAACCGATCTGTTCA
>JAZOAL010000031.1:0-9425 GCA_045595425.1 Eubacteriales bacterium | reverse complement strand
GAGCGGTCACCGCGGAAGTTGTAGAAAATAACGCTGTCGCCGTCGTTTACAGTGCCAACGGGCTTGCCATTTTCAGCGATAACGAAGGGAGGAAGATCCTGGTCAATAACGTGAAGCTCGTCGCGGTAGGTCTGAACAGCCTTTGCCGCACAGCAGAACTGTCTGCCCTCACCGAGAACATGAGTCTGCCAGCCGCGCTCAACCATGCTCCAGTCAGCCTCATATCTATCCATAGTGATCTTCATTCTTCCGCCGCCGCTTGCTATTCTGATGTCAAAATCGGGAGCACGAAGTTCAGAAATAAACGCCTCAAAGGGCTCGATATAATCAAGAGCACTTGTTTCGCCAACATCACGTCCGTCAATAAGGATGTG
This sequence comes from Eubacteriales bacterium, assembly GCA_045595425.1. Classification (GTDB taxonomy): domain Bacteria; phylum Bacillota; class Clostridia; order Oscillospirales; family CAG-272; genus SIG710. The sequence goes on along the minus strand of JAZOAL010000031.1, from coordinate 9,051 downwards.
AATACGAACCTTATTCACATTTTCCTTTTTAGCCTGAGTGAGCATTGCCTTAAGATGGTCGATATGGGAATGAACGTTACCATCCGAGAAAAGACCGATAAAATGCAGAGTTGAGGCGTTTGCCTTAACATTCCCTACAAGCTCCTGCCATGTAGCGGAAGCGAACATCTTTCCGCTTTCGATGGACTGGGAAACCAGCTTTGCGCCCTGTGCAAATACCTGACCTGCACCGAGAGCGTTATGACCGACCTCGGAGTTACCCATATCATCATCAGAGGGCAGACCAACTGCCCTGCCGTGAGCCTTAAGAGTTACCATGGGGTATTTCGCCATAAGTCCGTCAAGAGTGGGAGTATAAGCAGTGGCTACAGCGTTTGATATGGTGTTAGGCGCCATACCTACGCCATCCATAACAATTGTCAGCACAGGACCTTCGATACCTTCGAAGCGTGCGTTCTTTTCCAATTTGTTCATATTTAAAAATCCTCCAAATTTATGATCTACCTATATATTTTACCACATATTTGCCACAAATCAAGAGATTTTATTAAATTCTGTCAGATTTTTAACACATTTTTCTTAAACAGCATTTTCAAGCTCCCAAAATTTTACCGTTTTTTGTGAAAATTTCATTTATGTTTAATTTGAGTTTAAATTTATGATTTATAATTATAACAAAAAATACATCGGAGATATTAACATGAACGAAAAAATATTGATTGCCAGCGATAGTACCACCGATCTCGGCGAAAAGCTGACAGCCAAATATGGAATAATCATTATGCCCCTCAGTGTGACTCTCGGCGAGAAAAATTACCTTGACGGAGTGGATATCGATCCCGACAGCATTTACGCCCATTATGAAAAAACAGGGGAGCTCCCGAAAACCAACGCAATAAATATTGCAGATTTTGAAGATTTTTTTGAAAAGCACACCTGTGACGGAAGCGAGATGGTGTTTTTCACCATCAGCTCCGAAATGTCCTCAACCTATGCAAATGCAAAGCTTGCCTCCGAAAAGTTTGAAAATGTATATGTAGTCGATACCAGAAACCTGTCAACAGGCGGCGGACTGCTGTTAATTCGAGCGGCAGAGCTTGCCGCAGAGGGAAAAAGCGCAAAAGAAATAGCAGAGGAATGTGAAGAGATTGCAAAACGTGTTGATGCCTCATTTGTCGTTGACGATCTTGAATTTCTCCACAAGGGAGGCAGATGTTCAGCACTTGCCGCTTTCGGAGCAAATCTTCTCCAGCTCAAGCCCTGTATAGTTGTTAACAACGGCAGAATGGGTGTCGGAAAAAAATATCGCGGAAAATTCGCTGCTGTACTCCAAAAATACATCCGTGAAAGGATTGGAGACGGCTCAGAGATTGAGCCCGAGCATATTTTCGTAACTCACGCAGGATGCGATAAGGCTATCTGCGACGAATGTGTGCGCATAGTTAAAGAAACAGCTCCGTTTGGAGAAGTTTTGCTAACCCGCGCAGGGTGCACTATTTCATCGCACTGCGGAAGAAACACACTGGGTGTTCTGTTTATACGCAAAAAGTAAATACCAAAGCGGCTGTCGGTTTTGCGACAGCCGCTTGTTTTTAAAAATCAGCATGTTTATTTTTAGTGAAACGCTCAATGTTGCGATCCGATTCGCGCTTGGCATCGGAATCTCTTTTATCATAGAGCTTCTTGCCTCGGCAGAGCCCGACCTCGGCTTTAACATATGAACCCGAAAAATAGAGAGACAAGGGAACGAGAGTAAATCCCTTTTGCGAAGCGAGACCATGCAGCTTCATTATCTCGCGCTTGTGCATAAGAAGCTTGCGGTCGCGCACCGGGTCTCGGTTAAAAATATTGCCCTGCTCATAGGGGCTGATATGAATTCCAACGGCAATAAGCTCACCGTTCTTAACCTCGCAGTAGGAATCCTTAAGATTTACCTGACCTGCTCTGAGGCTCTTGACCTCCGTACCCGAAAGCACGATGCCCGCCTCATATCTTTCATCCACAAAATAATCATGGAAAGCCTTTTTGTTTTGGGCGATTATCTTTTTCCCTTCCTTACCCGAAGCCGCCATCGGTTTCACCTCACTTTTGTCTGAATATAACTATTTTATACCTCGGTCGCCTTGAAAAATTCAAGTTGCTCGCCGCCGGGAGCAATAACAAACGCACAATTTATAAGGATATTTGTCGGTGCAGAATCAACCGGCACTGTTTTCGGCAGAATATGAGGCTTTGCGCCTGCCGCAATAGCTTTGTTATAAGCCGCTTCAACATCATCAACCTTAAAAGCAAGATGTATATAACGGCTGTCCTGCTCATCTTTTTCGCTGCCGTTTGAGAAAAGCTCTATGTATTCTCCGCCACCGATATCAAGCAGAGCAATGGTCTTTTCGGGACCTCCCCATTTGGCATAGAGCGTAAAGCCCAAGCCCTCGGTATAAAACTTATATGATTCCTCAAAATTATTCACTGCAAGTGCAACATGATGGATACCGTTAACAATACTCATAATAAACCTCCGTCCACCGAAATATCGGCTCTATAATATTAACAGAAAATAAGGGGAATGTCAAGCTTTATTTAAAATGCTGTAAAACAAATAGTGCACATCTAAAAACTAACGAAAACAATAATTTTCCGAGAAGAAGTAACTGACATTTTATGAGATCCTTCACTGACGTTCAGGATGACAGATAGTATCCGATTATCGCTTCTGCTATATGAAAAATCATATAATTCACCACAGGAAGATAAGCAAACAATCCAATTGTCATCCTGAGCCTGCGAAGGATCTCATAGGGTGAAAACTAACAACTCACAAATTATTATTTATAATTATAATTTTCAGATATCCATATGATCATCTGCTACTATTCTCCCCAGCTTCTTGCGCATGATAAATATCTTCTGCTCACATTCAGAAGCGGTAAGCCCTTCAAGGAGCATGACAGTACCATAGATCAAGGTTTGCAGAAGAAAGGCAAGCTCCTCTCTTCCATCGGTATCAAAATTCTTTTCATCGGCATATTTTTCCGCAATGTTTTTAATGCGTGACCATATCTTTCCCCTCTCCCTCTGCTGTTCCTCTGTCATTCCGCTCTGCACGGGAAGCATTATGGAAAAATAATTGGGGTTGGCAATGAGAAATCGCACATTTGCGGTGCAGACCTCAATAAGCTGTCTTGCAGTATCGCCCTCAAAGCTCTTTTCGATCTGCTCACTCATCATATCCCAGCGTGAATTTATATATGCGATTATGGCAAGGACGAGCTCGTCCTTGTTTTTATAATGCCTGTAAGGAGCGGCGCAGGAAACCTCGCAGGCAGAAGCAACGCGGCGGAGAGAAAAGTCGGTAAGTCCATGAAGCTCGATCTCTTTTATGCCTGCAATTATCAGCCGTTCGCGAATTCCTTCTTCCGAATAAGCACTTTTCATATAAACACTCCTTCAAAATCGATTAACACTGTTATTTTAACATAAATTTTGTAAAAAATCAAGATTTTTCGCCATTTCTTCTTGACTTTTTTGAAAAATAGTGTATAATATAACATATCATTGTTAACAGTGTTAACTCGATGTCATAAACGGAGGTAAAAAACCTAATGAATGAGAAAATGTTAGGTCTGGGGAAAAGCCGCTCGGTCATAAGAGAAATATTTGAATATGCAAAGGTTAGAAAAGCCGAGATCGGAGATGATAAGGTCTTTGATTTCAGCATCGGCAACCCCAGCGTTCCCGCGCCCGAGAGCGTAAAGAACGCCCTCACCGAGCTTCTCTGCAGTACCGATCCTGTTATACTCCACGGATATACCTCCGCTCAAGGCGATGCCTCGGTCAGAGGCAAGATCTCCGATTTTATTGAGAAAACATATAATGTAGGAAGCAAACCAATCTCCTCTCCGAATCTAATTTATATGACCTCGGGTGCCGCGGCGGCTCTGACCTGCTCGCTGACAGCCCTGCTGAATGAAGGTGATGAGGTTATAGTCCTCGCTCCCTTCTTCCCCGAATACCGAGTTTTTACCGAGCGAACAGGCGCAAAGCTCGTACCGGTTCTTTGCGACAAGGAAACAATGAGACCGCGCATTGACCTTATCTCGGAAGCAATAAATCAAAAAACAGCCGCAGTGATCGTTAATTCCCCCAATAACCCCACAGGCGTTGTTTATCCCGAAGAAGACATTAAAGCACTCTCTTCCCTTCTCTCAAAAAAATCAAAGGAGATCGGCAAGCCTATCTATCTTATCGCTGATGAGCCCTATAGAGAGCTGGTATATGACGGTATCGAAGTTCCATATATCCCGAATTATTATGATAATACCATCGTTTGCTATTCTCTAAGCAAATCCCTCTCCCTTCCGGGCGAACGTATAGGATATGTTTCGGTAAGCCCGAGAGCCGAGAACGCGCAAAATGTCTATCTTGCGGTCTGCGGTGCAGGACGAGCCCTCGGCTTTGTCTGCGCAACAAGTCTTTTTCAATTCATGATGCCAATGCTTCTCGGCGAGACCTCGGATATTTCGGTATATGAAAAGAACAGAAATCTTCTCTGCTCGGCACTCACCGAATACGGCTACAAAACCGCAAAGCCCGACGGCGCATTCTACCTTTTCGTTAAGTCTCTTGAGCCCGATGCAAAGGCATTTTGCGATAGAGCAAAAAAATTCGAGCTTCTGCTCGTTCCCAGCAACGATTTCGGCTGTGAGGGTTATGTGAGAATAGCATATTGCACCTCGGAAGAACAGATAAGAAATTCCCTTCCCGCATTCAAATCTCTTGCGGAATCCTATAAATTGAGGTTATGAAAATGAACGAACTTGAAAAAGCAAGGCAAATAATAAATGAAGTTGATACAGAAATGGCAAAGCTCTTTGAGCGCAGAATGCGCGCCGCAGAGATGGTTGCCCACTATAAAAAGGAAAACGGTCTGCCGATCCTTGATTTAGGCAGAGAGGATGAGATAATCAGCCGCGGAGCAAGGAGGATAGAAGACCAAGCCCTACGCGAGTATTATGTAAACTTCCTCAAAGACACCATGAAGGTCTCAAAGCAGTATCAATCCCGCCTCATCGAAGGCATGCGAGTTGCATACTGCGGAACAGAGGGAGCATTTGCTCATATTGCAACGCGCAAGATCTTCCCAAGTGCCGTAAGCGTTGCTTATCCCGATTTTCCAAGCGTTTATGATGCAGTGGTCAAGGGTGAATGTGACGCCGCAGTCCTCCCTGTTGAAAACAGCTATAACGGCGAGGTCGGTCAGGTAACAGATCTGCTCTTCTCAGGCAGTCTCTATATCAACAGCATGCTTGAGCTTGCCGTCTCACATGACCTTCTCGGAACTCCCGATGCGGAAATGGCAGATATCAAGGAAGTCGTCAGCCATCCCCAAGCGCTCGGACAGTGCGCAGAATATATCAGAAGCAATTGTTTTGCAACACATGAATATACAAATACGGCTCTTGCCGCAAAGCATGTTGCAAAAAGAGGGGATAAGGCCCTTGCCGCTATCGCAAGCGAAGAAGCCGCCGAGATATTCGGGCTCAAGGTTCTCGCGCGCAACATTAACGCCAGCCGAAGCAACACAACCCGCTTCGCAGTCCTTTCCCGCTCCGAAAATATCCCCGGTGCAAAGAAAATGGACGTCTATTCGGTGCTCCTCTTCACGGTAAAGCACGAGGCAGGTTCACTTGCAAAAGCACTGGACATCATAGGTGCATACGGCTTTAATATGAGAACTCTCCGCTCCCGCCCCATGAAGGAACTGCTCTGGCAGTATTATTTCTATATCGAGATCGAGGGCAATATCCATAGTGAAGAAGGCAAGGAAATGCTCCGCGGTCTTGAAGCCTGCTGTGACAGACTGAAGCCCGCAGGAACATTCACAAAACAGGAGCAAGGCTGAAATGAAACTACATGTAAATCTCGCCGAAAACGGCTATGATATAATTATTGAGCGCGGTGTTCTCTCCCGTGCAAATGAAGAACTCAAATTAAACCGAAAGGTTCTCATCGTAACGGATTCTGGAGTGCCGAAGCAGTATGCCGAGACAGTTGCCGCAAAATGCGCGCATCCCGTCATCGTGACAGTTCCCGAGGGCGAAGGAAGCAAATCCTTTGCCATGCTTGAAGCCCTGTGCAGAAAAATGCTTGAAGAAGGCTTTACACGAACCGACTGCGCAGTTGCCGTCGGCGGCGGTGTTGTCGGAGACCTTACAGGCTTTGCGGCGGCATCATTTATGCGTGGGATCGATTTTTATAATATTCCAACAACCCTTCTCTCGCAAGTAGATTCCTCGGTGGGAGGCAAGGTTGCGGTAAATCTCGATAATGTTAAGAATATCGTAGGCTCTTTCTATCAGCCGAAAAAGGTTCTTATCGATCCCGATGTTCTTTCGACCCTTCCTCGCCGTCAGATCGCGGCAGGTCTTGCGGAATCCCTCAAGATGTCGCTGACCTCGGATAAGGAGCTTTATGATATCTTCAAAGCAGGGAAAGCAGAAAGCAACATTGAAGAGGTCATACGCCGTTCTCTTCTCGTAAAGATCGATGTTGTTGAGCAGGACGAAAAGGAAACAGGACTTCGCAAGGTTCTTAATTTCGGTCACACTCTCGGTCATGGCATCGAGGGCGCGGAAGGGCTAAACGGACTTTATCACGGCGAATGCGTAGCACTCGGAATGATCCCCATGTGCTCGGATGAGATGCGCCCTGAGCTTACCCGTGCCCTCCAAAAGTTAGGTCTTCCTACAAGTGTAGAGGGCAATATTGAAAAAATGCTTGATATTGCAACGCATGATAAAAAATGTGACGGCGGAAGCATCTCCGTAGTTTTTGTAAACACTCCCGGCAGCTTTGAATTCAAGAAAATGCCCATTGAGGATTGGAAAAACCTCATGCGTGAAAGATTTTCACAATACATCAGATAAGAGGTAAAAATGAAAAATACATTCGGACAAAGCGTGTCCTTCACTCTCTTCGGAGAAAGCCACGGTGAGGAGATCGGAATCATCATTGACGGTCTCGCCCCCGGCATTAAAGTGGATAACGATTATATCAGGCTTCAGCTTGACCGCCGCCGTCCAAGCGGCAGGATCTCAACATCCCGCTCCGAGGCAGATAATTTCCGCATAGTCAGCGGCGTTTTCAATAACCGCACAACGGGCACCCCCATCTGTATTCTTATTCCGAATACAAATAAAAAGAGCGGTGACTATTCAAAGCTCGCCGTCCTTCCCCGTCCGGGTCACGCAGATTATACCGCCATGTGTAAATATCACGGCTTTCAGGACTATCGCGGCGGCGGACACTTCTCGGGAAGACTCACAGCCCCACTCGTTGCGGCGGGCGCAATAGCGCGCATGGCGCTGGCAGAAAAAGGGATATATATCGGAACTCACATCAAAGCTCTTGCAGGAAAAAAGGACAGAAGCTTTGATGCTGAAAATCTCAAAAGCGATATCGATTCTCTTGCAAAAAGCAATTTTCCCGTTCTTGATGAAAAATCAGGAGCCGAAATGAGAGCCGAAGCCGAAAAAGCTGCCTCAGAAGGCGACAGCGTTGGCGGAATCCTCGAAACCACCGTTATCGGAATGCCCGCAGGAGTCGGTGAGCCTTGGTTCGATACCGCCGAAAGCATCCTTTCACATGCGCTGTTCTCTATCCCTGCGGTAAAGGGCGTTGAATTCGGAGACGGCTTTGCCCTTGCCGATATGAAAGGAAGCACAGCAAACGATTCCTTTATCACCGACGGAAAAGGCATTGCGACAAAAACAAATCATAACGGCGGTATCAACGGCGGCATTACAAACGGTATGCCCCTTCTATTCCGTCTGGTGATCAAACCCACTCCTTCGATCTTCAAGGAGCAGGAAAGCGTTGATCTGAACTCCATGGAAAACACAAAGCTTCAGATCGAGGGCAGACATGACCCCACAATAGTTCACAGAGCCGCCCCCGTTGTTGACGCGGTAACGGCAATGGTGCTCTGCGACCTGCTTGCAGGCCGCTTCGGCACAGATTATCTTAAATAATAGCCTTCCCTTGCAGGGAAGGGGGACCGCCCCGCGGTGGATGAGTAGATCATCATACAAATTATTCAAAGAAAACTAATTATCATAAAAAAGAAAGATATAATTAAAATGAAATACGGATGTATCGGGGAGCACCTTGGGCACAGCTTTTCAAAGGAGATCCACAATGCTCTTGCACCCTATGAATACGAAATTTGCGAGGTGGCTCGCGACAAACTGGACGAATTCATGCAGAAGCGCGAATTTTCCGCAATAAATGTCACCATCCCCTATAAAGAGATGGTAATTCCCCATCTATATTATATTTCCGATACGGCAAAAGCCATCGGCGCGGTAAATACCATCGTAAACCGTAACGGCAAGCTCTATGGCTATAATACCGACCACTATGGAATGAGCGCACTCATACGCCGTATGGAGCTTGACCTTTCGGGCAAAAAGGTCGCTATTCTCGGTACGGGCGGAACATCAAAAACAGCCTGCGCCGTTGCAAAAGACATGGGAGCCGCAGAAATTATCCGAACAAGCCGAAGCGGCAAGGACGGGGCACTTACATATGAAGATTTCTACGCTTCTCACAGCGACACCAAAATAATAATAAACACAACTCCAAGCGGAATGTATCCCAATCCGGAGGGAATACCCGTTGATCTCGAAAAGCTTCCCAAAGCCGAAGGCGTGGTTGACGCGGTCTATAATCCTCTGCGCACACGCCTCGTTACCGAGGCGAGAAAAAAAGGGATAAAAGCCGAGGGCGGTCTCTATATGCTGGTAGCGCAAGCTGTCAGAGCCTCGGAGATCTTCATCGACACAAAATATTCTGATGCAGACACCGAAAGAGTTTATAAGGAAGTTCTTTCTGCAAAGGAAAATATAGTTCTCATCGGCATGCCCGGTGTGGGCAAGTCTCATATAGGCCAGAAACTGGCTGATGAGCTGGGAAGAGAATTTTATGATATGGACCAGCTCATAGAGGTCAGGGAAGGAAAGAGCATCCCCGAGATCTTCAGGGATTACGGGG
>JAZOAL010000030.1:0-6952 GCA_045595425.1 Eubacteriales bacterium | reverse complement strand
ATCCGACTTTGTTCAAGGTCAATGCCTGTCAGCACCGCGCCATCGCCCGAAAGCAGCTCCCAAGCGCGCAGATCCTCAACGGGAGTTCTGAAGATCACTTCCGATGAAGCAAAAACTATAAATTCACCGTTTCTTATGCTGAAGGCACCGCTTTTTCCTATGACCTCTTCAACATCGTCTTTCCGCTCGGTAACATATCTTATCAGCTTTTTACTTATCATTTCTGCCATTTCAAGCCGAAATTTTTTGCTGTCCTCTTTTTTTCTTCCGAAAAGTCCCATAATACCACCTTTTAGAGCCTTTTTATAATTTAAAGTAATACAGAGTTATTATATACCTTTACACTATCAAAGTCAATCAAAATTTCGTCTTTCTCTTGAAATGGCAAAAAGAAGAATATTTAAAACAGCCAGCACCGCGATATAGATAAGCATCTGTATCACAAAGGTATTGTTATATACTCCGTTGAGATAATAATAAGGAGGAAATAAAATTTGAAGAGGGCGTAGGAATCCGATATTAAAGAACACGGGGCAGATCACTATCATACCGATAACAAGCAAAGGAGTGACAGCGCAAAGCGCACCGAGCTTTGAACATATACGCTCCACTGTCATGCAGAAAAGCGAGCATGCCACAACAAATATTATCATCGCCAAAGCTTCTCTTATTATATCCACCGTAACTCCGGCAACCATCAGCGATAAAAACAAAGCAATACCCACATCGAGGATCGGAGCGAAATGATATCCCAGAGAAAATATCAGCTGATATTTTTTAGGTATCCTCACAAAGAGTCCCTTCTCCCCGTCAAGCTTATAAAACATCGACACTGCAAGTCCTGCAAGCACGACCATAACAGAAAGAAGTCCGCGCAAGGGCGCTGTGAGATATCCCGCGGAATTTTCCGAAGCATCACCGCCATCCGCATAAGAGATCTCAAAAAGATCCTCACCTTCCGGCATCACCGCGTCATAATAGGTCTTAAGGGTATCCTCGTCAATCTCATCCGATACCTCATCTTTAACATATTTAAGATATAGACTGTAGGAAACATAGGGATATAATGCACCGCAAAGCTTTTCCCGAGCCAGCATAAGCGCCACATCGTCCTCGCGCTGAATGACTGTCACAAGAGAATTTCTCGAAACCTGTTTATCAGCAAATTTATCATTTAGCTCATCAAAGCCTGCTTTAAATATCCAAGCGGCATCCGCTTTTCCCCTTTTCACCGCCTCTTCTGCCTCTTCCGGCGTTGATTCAACGAATCTGAGCACTTCATCGGATTGCATAAGGGTTGACATCACATTTGATACATTTTGATTTTCTTCCTCGCTTGCAAGATATACGGTAATAACACCGCTGTCCATTCCCGCAACAATGCCAAGAACCAACCCCGTTATAGGAACCAAAGCAAGCAAAATCAGAAAGCTCGGTCTGAGGAAAAGTCTTTTATGAAATATATGGCACCATGAAAATGCCGTTTTTAATTTTTTCATATTGCATCTCCGTTCGCTTTCGTGATTTTTCTGTGCCGCACAAGCATCGCAGCCAAAAGGAACAGCAGAAGATATGCAAACACAATAACAAACTGATCAGAAACATCCTCTCCCGTCAAGGTTCGGGACAAAAGGATCCGTATAACTCCCGTGGGCAGATATGTCGAAATTTTCTGAATCGTCTCGGGGAAGAAATATATCGGATAAAGGCATCCCGAAAAATATGAGAGTCCTACTGCCGCCAAAAATTGCGAAAGAACCGAAGCGGTTATTCCCTCGGTAATCTCAAAAATAAGCAATTGCATTGCTGAGATCATCAAAGAAGAGATCAGAACTTTGACGAAAAAATCCGAACCGATTTCCTGACCGATAATTGCAATCAGCTCATCCTTCAAAAAATGAGTTAAAGAACCAAGGAAAACCGCTGCCGCTATAAGTCCGCAGATCGCAAAAGGCAAATACTCGCCGATGATCTGCCCCACCGAACCGAATCTCCCGGCGTAAAGAAGCCTCGAAAGAGCAGCTTCCTTTCGTGCAAATACCGGAGCAAATCCTATACAAATAAACAGAAGGAAAAAGATAAGAACACCGCAGAACAGCGAAGCTCCGAAGCTGATTCCGTCTATCGATCCGATCGAGTTAAGCCTATACATTTTAGAACGTGACAAAATAAAATCTATATATTCAAAGCTGGCATCGTTAGCAACCTCACCATATCCAAGGCCCTCAACCAGCTCATCAGCCACATTTCCTGCGGCATAAATCCCTTTTTGGGATTCGACCAGGAGCACCGATATAACCTCAAGGATCTCATCCTTGATAATGGTTCCCATACCTATTGCACCGGGAGAGGATACATATGTAAGCTTGCCTATATCTCCGTAATAGGCGTTTACCAAAAATTCCTCGGGTATCACTATATAAGCCGAGAGCTTCCCAGCTTCAAGCTTTTGTCTCGCCTCTTCCTCCTCCATATAAACAACATTTATGGAAAAACGTGATGTATCAAAATTTTTGAGAGCCACCACGCCAAGCTCCAGATATGAATCCGAAGGGTCTCCGACAATGGCAACCTCAAACTTTGTCTTGCTTTCAGCTTCCTTTTGCATCACAGCATCAAAAGCAAAATAAATACAGCCGAATAGAATCAAGCACAATGCCAAAGCAGCCGGCATTGCCCGAGCAAAACGCTTTAGCTGAAGAAAAAAATATACTATCCGTTTCATCAGAATTTCTCCGTGAGGGCTTTAATATCGCCCGAATATTCCACCTGCTCAAGAATACCGTTCTTTATTACGTAAAGCTTGTCGCAGAGCTCCAGCTCTCGTTCATCATGAGTGGTAAGCAAAATAATGCCGCCCCTTTCCTTATGGCGAAGCAGATATTCTCTTATCTGTTCTTTGCAGATAAGATCAAGTGCCGCTGTTGGTTCATCCAAAAGAAGCACGTGGGGCTTTTTGGCAACGGAACATCCAATGGAAAGTCTTTTTTTCATTCCGCCGGACATTTTGCGGACAGGCACCTTCAAAAATTCGTCGATCCCCAGCATTTTCAGTGTTCCTTGGGAAAGCTCCTCCTTCATATCTTTATGGCTATACCAAAGACGCAGATTGTCAAGTGCCGTAAGCTCTTCAAGCAGAGGAGTTCCCTGAGGAACATATCCAACCAATTCCGAACGCTTCTTTTTATCCGAAAAAAGATCTGTTTCATCTGCCAAAAACTTACCGCCGCCGGATTTACGAACCCCCGCAAGTATAGAAAGAAGTGTTGATTTTCCGCAGCCGTTTCCGCCGAGTATGCCTATACATTCTCCATCGCTCACACTGAAAGAAACATCATTTAAAATCTTCTTTTTCCCGTATTTTTTGCAAATATTTTCTATTTTAATTATCATTTTCACTCCAAAAGAGGCATCGGCTCAGCGAAAGTCGCTCTGTGCCGATGCCTCAAAAATCGGTATTTAATTATCCTAACTGATCCGCAACTTCTGCGATAGCATCTACATACTCATCGGGAATGGGAGAATCTTCAAGTCTGTCAACCAAAACATCAAGGTCGATATACTCAAGAAGCTCTTCGGGATCGGTATTCTCATCAAGGAAGATAGCATTATCGGGAACACCGGAAGGAGAAGATTTTCCTGCTTCAGTCTTGACGGTAAGCTTAACAAAATAATCGCCGCCGGAAACAAGTCCTATCTCATACTCAACGCCTTTATTTGATGAATCAAGGCTCAGGCGGAGATCATAATTTGAAAGCAGAGATGCTACTACCGTATCGGCTCCGATCTCTTCAAGCAGATCGCCAAACTTGAGATCAAATGTACCGCAAAGATAGCCTTCGTCAAGCTTTTTCATATCAAAATCGCTGATTTCAACTTCAAGATATGTATCTCCATAATAGATCATATTGGCAGTACCGCTGAATTTATCACTCTTAACAGTTCCCTCTCCGGAAAATTCAAATTCCTCACCTGCAATAACTGCAAATGCGCAATCACTTCCATCTGTAACAGAACCGAAGAACAGAACCTCTTCATCTTCAACTATTATTGATCTGCCAAGGACATTATTTCTTTCATCAACATAATCCTTTAAAACCATGAGGACTTCTTCATCATCAGCTTCTGCATCCTGAAGATCCTCGATAGCCTCTTCAACTGCATAGATAAACTCATCATAAACATCATTGCCATCGCCGGAAGAATATCCATCTGCCATAGCGGCAACATCACTCATCCAGTTACCAAAACCAACGATAACCTGCTTAAGATCCTCATCATCAGCCATTTCCTCAAGAACGGCAAGAGCAATAGTCTGAATGTCAGCCTCTGTTATAGTAAATTCAAGAATGGTGCAATCCTGCTCAATATCGCCGATCTCAATGGTGTCCTCGCCGCTTTCAACAGCCTCAATGTTATCAACGATTATGTCGATATATTTTGTGAGCATATCCGCCATAACATCAGCCTCGGGAAGCTCGGGAGTTGTCATTGCCATAGCCTCTTCAAGCATTTCAAAGTCCACGCCCATGGTCTCGCCAATATCAATACCCACATATTTTGTGAGAATCTCGGGCACTGCCATATACATAACGCCTTCGCCATAATCGAGAATAGCCTCGATATCGATCAGCTTACTGCCTCCGAGTCTTAAACCGATAATAGCTTCTATCAAGCTTTCGTCCATAGCTACAGCATAATCAAGACCTATCTTCGAAAGCCAAGAAACATCCATCTCAGCTATAGACTCAATCATTTCAAGAGCATCATCCGAAAGCTCAACGTCGATTGACATATCAGCCGAGATCCCCTTCCCCTGCGAAGCAGATCCCAAAGTCTTGTCATATACAGAAGAAAGCTTATCAACAACGGATTTCAGAGATACGCTTTCAACATGCTGCATGAATTCATCATCGTCATCGAATTCAAGCACTTCTTCAGAATCTTCGTCATCGTCCTTTCTGTCATCATCGGCATCCTCAACATCATCGTCATCATCAAAATCAACATCTTGTTCACCGCAAGAACCGAGGACTAATGTGAACATGAGCATGATTGCAAGCATCAATGCAAGCACACTTATTTTACTGATTTTCTTGAACAACATAATAAACTCCTTTTCTGTTAAAAATTGAATGATATTCGGTGTTTAAGCAGACATAAAATCTGTAGTTTATATTATTACATAAAAATTCAAATTTGTCAAGTGGTTTTATCAATTGTTTAGCATTTTCCCCTATTATTAAAGCGGCTTGAAGGCATGTCTCACACCCGTAATCCGATCCATGAAAAAAGCACTGCATCAGCAGTGCTTTTCAAGAAAAATGATATTGGTTTCATTTTCTTTTTCGGAAGGTATTTACAACCCCAAAAATATATGATATAATGAGTATGCTACACAAACTGAATATTAGAATTAGCGGTATTTTTATCTTTACAGGGATATTATCCCCTTTTTTTGCCGTAATCATTTTTGAACTTGGTAAAAGCGCAAGCTCCACTAAATGGTTATGGTTAATACCCTTAATTCTAATTTAGTTTGTGTAGCAGCAATTGGAGTTTGCGTTTTTCGGTGCGTGGCTTCGGTTGCGCACCTTTTTTATATGCTAATAGGGGGATATATGAGCAAGGATATTCAAAAAAAGGTAATAGATATTACCGGCGTAGAACTTATGCCCGGAGAGCCTGCCGTTTGTCTTGGCAACGGAGAGCAAGGTTTTGAGTGCTGTTGCGACGAATGTGACTACTATTTGCTTTGTTTTCCTGAATTTGATTCAAAAAACAAAGAAGAAAATATTGCCGATAATAAAGTTTATATTTGATAATCGTATAAAAAAGGACAGGGAACGTAATAGTTTCTGTCCTTTTCCTGTCAGTAGGTAACATATTCTATTCAATTTAGAAAACGGTCCTTTAGAGTAAGCACCTTCAGCAGTGATTGTCAGGAAAAATGACGTTCTTCCTTCCCAGAAGGTAATTTTGCAAAATTTTACTAAATATATTTACAAACCGCAAAAATCGTGATATAATAGTTGTGCCAAACGAACTTAATAATCGCATCGATAGGTATATTTTTCTTTGTGGGACAATTATACCCTTCCTATGTGCGCCATTAAACGAATCCATTTGGTAAAAATGCGACTCCCGTTTGATGGTGTGAAAATACCTATCTGCGTATAAGTTCGTTTGGCGACAACTTGGAGTTCGCGTTTTTCGGTGCGTGGCTTCGGTTGCGCACCTTTTTTATATGCTGATAGGGGGATATATGAGCAAGAATATTCAAAAAAAGGTAATAGATATTACCGGTGTAGAGCTTATGCCCGGAGAGCCTGCCGTTTGTCTTGGCAACGGGGAGCAAGGCTTCGAGTGTTGTTGTGACGAGTGTGACTACTATTTGCTTTGTTTTCCTGAATTTGATACCAAAAAAGAAGAAAATATCGCTGAGAATAAAGTTTATATTTCATTAGCATATAAAAAGGACGAGGAATTTTAACAACTCTTCGTCCTTTTCCTGTCGGTAGGTAACATATTATATTCAATTTACAAAACTGTCCTTTAGAGTACGCCCTTCAGCAGTGCTTTTTGTTGTAATGTATTGGGGCTCGAACCCATCCCAAGCCGAGCTTGGGTGTCAAGCCGTTTCTTTATTTATACTATATTGCTTGTCCTCATACGGCTTGAAGGCATGTCTCACACCCATAATCCGCTCCAGGAAAAAAGCACTGCATCAGCAGTGCTTTTTTCATGGAGCGGATTACGGGGCTCGAACCCGCCACCTCGACCTTGGCAAGGTCGCGCTCTACCAAATGAGCTAAATCCGCAAAGAGGCGACCCGAAGGGGACTCGAACCCCTGTCCTCTAGCGTGACAGGCTAGCGTTCTAACCAACTGAACTACCGGGCCAAATATGGAGCGGATTACGGGGCTCGAACCCGCCACCTCGACCTTGGAAG
>JAZOAL010000029.1:0-15827 GCA_045595425.1 Eubacteriales bacterium | reverse complement strand
TCATCGATTTGATGAGACAGCCCCGTTTGCCAGAAAAAATATTACTGATACATAAATTCTCTGCTTTCGCCTGCGCCTATTCTGGTGCAAACGATTCTTCCGTCATTTGCTATAGTAATGATATCAAATGCGTTTTCGCCGTCTGTTCCCATTTCAAGAACATCCGTACCCTGACGAACGCAGTCCGACTCTCGATGATATTTCCGGACACATAGGCTGCAGAAAAACGACCCTCAGAAATATTTTTACACAATATACCGAAAAAAGCGTCATGGAATATTTCAATATCATCCAAATGCAAAATGCCAGAGACCTTATCCTGAGCGGGAAAAAAGCCACTGATGTGGCAAGCAAATTCGGCTTCTCTTCCCTGTCATATTTCTCTCAAAAGTTCAAAAGGTAGCTGGGTTTTTCTATTCAGCATTATCAGAAAAATTTGAAAAAGCAGTAATTTACCTCCTCCTTTATTATAAAAAATGCTGTCTTAAAAGCCGCTCGGACGATATTTTTTTGTAAAAATTTAAACCTCTTAATTTTTCCCTATATCTTGTAATTTAGCAGATCGCGTGGTATAATTATTAAGTAAAATTCTGTCACAAGAGGTGATAACAGTGAACAATAAGATCAGAATCGCAATTTTGGGATACGGGAATCTTGGCAGAGGTGTTGAGCTTGCGCTGAGAGCCAATCCCGATATGAGGCTTACAGCTTTCTTTACAAGAAGACCCCCTGAAACTCTGAAGACTCTAACACCCGGTGTTCCCGTATACGGAATCGACAAGGCAATTGAAATGAAGGACGAAATCGATGTCATGATACTTTGCGGAGGCAGTGCCACAGATCTTCCCTCTCAGAGTCCGCTTTATGCAAAATACTTTAACATAGTTGACAGCTTTGATACCCATGCAAAGATCCCCGAACACTTCGAAAACTGTGACAAAATTGCAAAAGAGAGCGGAAAGACCGCCCTTATCTCGGCAGGATGGGATCCCGGTATGTTCAGCCTTCAGCGTTTGCTCGGAAACTGCATTTTACCCTGCGGCAATGATTACACCTTCTGGGGCAAGGGCGTGAGCCAAGGTCATTCCGATGCGATCAGAAGAATTGAAGGAGTGCTCGATGCAAAGCAGTATACCATTCCCGTGCCCGAGGCACTTAAAAAGGTAAGAGGCGGCGAAAATCCTACTCTGACCACCCGTGAAAAGCATCTGCGTGAATGTTTCGTTGTTGCGGCAGACGGAGCAGACAAGGCTCGCATTGAAAACGAGATCAAGACAATGCCGAATTATTTTGCCGATTATGACACCATAGTGCATTTTATCACAGCACAGGAGCTAAAGCGTGATCACAGCGGAATACCTCATGGCGGATTTGTTATGCGCAGCGGAGTTACAGGAGAAAACGGCGAAACAAAGCACATGATCGAATATTCCCTGAGGCTCGGCTCTAATCCCGAATTTACAGCAAGTGTTCTTGTTTGCTGTGCAAGGGCCGTTTACAAAATGAACTCTGCAGGTCATTCAGGAGCCGCAACGATTTTTGATGTGCCTCCCGCTTATTTCTCCCCTAAATCTCATGCAGAAATCGTCCGCGAACTGCTTTAATATAAAACTAAAAATAATCCCATCAAAATCAGATTGTTTCAGTCTGACCTGATGGGATCTTTTTCTATATAATCAGCCACAAGAGGGTCGAAAATTCTTTGCACGGTTCTGTTTCAGCAATAAATCTATCGATTCTTCCTTCAAATATTCCAATTCGGACATCAATATATATCATTTTATTTCCTTAAATATTCTTTCGGCTTCAATGCAGATATGGTTTTGTTCCTTCTCCGATGCTGTACGGAGATGCTTCTTTTGGGGCTTGCCCCAGACATCAAATACCGCGGGACCTATCCAACTGCCCTTTTCACATTTTTTAAAAAGTCCGTAGAGAATCGAAAGGCAAGCGGTGCGCGGCTTCATAAAAATCACCTTCATCGGATGCTTTATAACTGCAAATATCAGCTTTGGATAGTGCGCAGTAATGCCGGTAAAGGTTATTCCGGGGTGGGTCACAGCAAGCTTAACCTCGGTTTCATTTTGAAACAAGCCTTGAAGCGCGTACATCACATATCTTTTGGCATTTCCATAAACGAGACTTGCCCTTTTGCGAGTTGAAAAATCAATATCCTTTGCATCGGTTTTGGAATAGTTATGAGCGATGCTGCCAACGGCAACAACAGTTCCGCCGCGCTCACGAAGGCACGGAAGCAGCTTTCTCACCATGAAATAGGGCGAAACAAAATTGATCTGAAACACATTATCATATCCCGTTGAACACTTATGCCGCGGTATGCTATACGCTCCGGCATTTAATATCAAGGCATCAAGAGGATATTTTTTCAAAGCGTCACAAACTATCCTGACGGATTCAATATTTTCCATATCGGCAAACATTTGCTCGATTTTCGGTTCTTTAAATTCCCAAGTTAAAATTTTGCATAGCTCATCGGATTTTTCCTTGCTTCTGTCTATAAGTATCAAAGACGCATTAAGCGAAAGAAGATATCGGCAAAGCTCACGGCCGATGCCGCCCGTTGATCCGGTGACCGCGATCGTCCTGCCTTCAAGGGATTTTGTGTTATTTTTAAGCCATTTTTTCACATTCATTTCTCTATATCCCGATCTTTAAGTATATTTTTTAAAGAGTAATCAGCACAAATAACCTTCCGCCAACACTTAACACTGCTATTATATACCTAAAGATATCTTTTTTCAAGAATTTTGTTGCTTTTTATTCCAGAGCATCAGCAGTTTGTAAATATTTAACAAAATTTATTTTTAAAAATTTTTTTGACAAAATATATTGAAAAAAATGCTATAATTTATATTAAGAAAGTATATGAAAAATTTTCTTACCTAAAATCTGCTTTAAGGGCATAAAAATCTCACTCTGATCTGTGTATCAAGCTTCAAATCAAATCATAGTATCGGAAAACAGTCGAAAGGAGAACGCAAATGAAAAAAAACAAAAAGAATAGCGTCGTTTTTGCTGGCGATGCTCATGGTGATCACTATGATCCCATCTATCCCGATTTCCGCTGAAGAAGGTATTATCGCTCATTCAGACGGACTAATGATGAACGACAATCAAGGAGACGGTGTTGTTCTCACAAAAATAGCCAGACCCCATCTTGAAAATGGTGTTCCCGATGGGACTGTTGATATCGTTATCAACGCACTTACCACCGGTACCGTTACAAACACAGAATCAATTATCCCCACGGATATAGCTCTTGTGCTTGACGTTTCCGGGAGTATGGATCAGACCGACTCCCATACCACCACTACCTACAATGCCGTAAACGCGGTAGCATATGAATCCGGCTATATCAACCGCCAGACCTATTACGGATTCAATACTACAAGCACAACATATTATATCCAGCTGTCAGACGGCACTTATCAAAGCGTGAGCCGTTCCAATGCAGACGATGGCAATTACTATTATTACCGTTACGGTTCTTATCGCGATGGCTATACATATGTATACCCGGCGCTTGACTCTTCTGTTACACCAAGCACAAGCAGAGAAAACAGCTATGAGGTTGTGCAGTTCTACACAAGAACAACTTCTACCACAACAGCTACAGAAACTAAGATGACACAGCTCAAAAATGCTGTTAACAGTTTCATTGATGAAGCTCTGAAAAGCAATGCGGCGATCTCAAACGAAGCTGACAAGCACCGCATTTCTATTATAAAATTTGCTGATGATTCCTATTACAGCGGAAGCGGTGCCACACAGGATGTCACAGCGGCGGTTGTCGGCAATGATAAGAACTCCAGCGACTATAACTACACCCAGATAGTCACGGGGCTCACAACTGTCAACTCTGCCGGTGCCGCTACTCTTAAGAGCGCAGTCAACTCTCTTGACGCCGGCGGAGCAACCGCTATAGACTATGGTCTTGAGCTTGCAGAGCACGCCCTCTTTGACGACAGAACTGCTGAAGATATCGCAGGCAGACATGAGATCGTTGTTGTATTTACAGACGGCTCGCCTACACATTCAAGCGGGTATGAATCCGATGTTGCAGGAAACGCGATAAACGAGGCTTATGCCCTTAAGAACGCAAACGTTGAGGTTTATGCCATCAGTGTTGCTCAAGGTGCAGATGATTCTCAACTCGGTACAGACCAGACCAACCAGTTCATGCACTATGTATCGAGCAACTATCCCGACGCTCAAGCTTCAGGCAGCACGATAACTGCCGGCACAGGCAGCCCCACAAACGGCTATTATTGGGTTCCAAGCGATATACTGACCCTCGATGCTATCTTTGAGTCGGTTATGCAGAATATCGGAACACCCACTATCTCACTTGGAACAGATGCTGCTGTTATAGATACAGTTTCTCCTTATTTCATTCTTCCGAATAATGTAAATTACATTGCTCTCGCTACCGCAAACAAGACCGCGAACGGTTGGGGGGCTGAAATTACAGATTCAAATCTTGTTCCGAGCATCAACGGAAATACGCTTCACGTTGAAGGCTTTGATTTTGATGCAAATTACGTTTCAACAACTCCTCGTGACGGTGATTTCTACGGAAAAATGTTGGTTATCAGAATCAATGTTGCTCCCGATTACAATGTTATCGATTCCCGTACCACCGAAATTGCTGCAAATGATGGATTTATAAACACAAACCTGGGTACAGCTTCGATAGTTGACAGTCAGCAAAATGAAGTTGCAGTTGTTAACTCTCCCGAAATTGAATTTAATACGGTTACCTATATGGTTGACGGTAATGTTTATGCTACATATTACCGTTTGCCGGGTGCTGACATAACCGTTCTGCCTAAGCATGCAGATACCGCAACTCATACCTACAGTGACTGGACAACAACCGATGTTACCGTTACAAACGGAGGCTTCACGATGCCTGAAGGCAATGTTGTCCTCAGCTCAACAAGCACTGCTATCGATTTTACAGTTTCTTATGAATATAGAGGTACTGTCCCCGCAGGTGCTCCCGATCTTCCAGATCCCGCTACATACAACGCAGGTGATACTGTTACTGTTGCAGATATTCCCGATGTTCCCGGTTACACATTTGTATATTGGGCTGTAGACAGTTCTTCAGTTGTAATAACCGAAGGCAAGTTTACTATGCCCGCACGTGATGTTGTGCTCATCGGTTCTTTCGTTCCTTCAAATACAGTTGCCTATAAGGTTGAGCACTATCTGCAGAATACAGACGGAACATATCCTGCAGAACCTACTAACTTCCACTATCATTATGACGGAACTACGGGCAAAAAAGCTGAAGCTACCATTATGGATTATCCTCAGTTCACTTACGATCCTTCTATTTCCACCCCCGAAGGTATTGTTCTTGCTGACGGTTCTCTTATTTTGAAGCTCTATTACGCTCGTAATATTCATACCGTTACATATACATACGATTACGATGATCCGGCAGATATTCCCGCAGGTGCCCCTGCTCTTCCTGCTGATTCCGATCACAGAGCCGGTGAAACAGTTACCGTGGCAAACGTTCCCACTCTTGCAGGTTATACCTTCATAGGATGGGCTTCCGAACGTTCTGATGTTATCATAACCGATGGCAAGCTCCTTATGCCAGACCATGATGTAACACTCCATGGTTTCTTCCTCGCAAACGGTGACACGCTCTATAAGGTAGAGCACTACCTCGAATCAGATGTTGACGGTGTGTATGAAACGACTCCAGTTGCTACAACCGAGCACACAGGTCAGACCGGTGCTTATGTTGTTGGTGAGCCCGGCAACTTTGAAGGCTATTCCTATAATCCACAAAGAGCGCTGCTACCGCTACAGGTCACATTCTCGGTGACGGTTCGCTCGTTCTGGAGCTTTACTATGATAAGACCCCCTATACGGTCTACTATCAGTTTACAGGTGAAACACCCGAGGGCGGATTCCCTGCACTTCCCGCATCTGCGATCCATCATATGGGCGATACTGTAACAGTTGAACCTGTTCCTCCCCTTTCAGGTTATACTTTTATCGGCTGGACTGTCGGTAACGTAACCGCCAAAGACGGAAAGTTCACAATGCCCGATGAAGATGTCGTATTTACAGGTTTCTTCTCAAGAAATGAAGCTCCCTACACAGTTTCTCACTATTTCCAGCTTCCTGACGGTAATTGGGGCGATCCTCAGCTTTCCTACAAGATCGATTCTCACGAGAACGAGCTTGTAAGCGCAGACTATCTTACCGTTGACGGTTTTGAGGCTTATGAGGCTCATCCGAATACCGTAAAGAGTGGCACAGTTTTGATTGACGGTTCTCTTGAACTCAGATTCTATTATACACGAAATACTTATACCGTAGCATATGAGTATGAAGGAATTGTTCCTGCAGGTGCTTCTGATCTTCCCGCTTCGGAAAGCAAGCGTCATGGTGATATAGTTGATGTAGCTGCTGATGCCACAGCTCCCGGTTATATATTCAGCGGTTGGTCCAGCGAGCAAGTTGAGATCGTCAACGGAGAATTCACGATGCCTCAGGCAAACGTTATCATCAAGGGAAGCTTCAAGGCTAACACCAATACTCCCTATAGAGTTGAACACTACAAGCAAAAGCTTGACGGCTCTTACGGAGACACTCCCGATGATGTTGTAAATGCAACAGGCACAACAGGCTACAGCGTTACCGCAAAATTTAATCATTATGAAGGATTTACTCCCGTTTCAACTAATGTTCTCACAGGCACTATCACTCCCGAGCCTGACACGCTCGTTATCAAGCTCTATTATGAGAGAAATTCTTATAATGTTTACTACCGTTATTTCGGTGTCCAGCCCGAAAATGCTCCCGATATAACACGTAATAACCTCACAAAGGTTCTTTACGGCACAGAGCTTAACTTTGCTTCAAAGCCATCTCTCAAAAACTATACCTTTGATGGCTGGAGTTCTCATCAGGTTTCCGTAAATGCCGCTTCCTTCATCATGCCCGCTATGGATGTTATTATCCTCGGTACATTCGTTGAAAATCAGAAGCTGACGGTTACTTATGAGTATAACGGAATCGTTCCCGAGGGTGCTCCCGAGCTTCCCGAAGGATCAAGCCACCACCCCGGTGAAAATGTTACCGTTGCAAGCAATCCCACTCTTGAAGGTTATACCTTTAGCGGTTGGGCGAGCGAGCAGGTAACTCCCGCAGAGGGTAAATTTGATATGCCTGATGTAAATGTCGTATTCAAAGGCAGCTTCACAGCTAATTCGGGTACGGTTTACAAGGTTGAACACTATAAGCAGAATCTCGACGGAACTTATCCCGAAAACGCAAGCGAAACCGAGAATCTCTCGGGTAAAACAGGCGATATTGCTACCGCTGTTGCAAAGACCTATGAAGGCTTTACCGAGGATAGCGACTATGCAGGACGTATTCCTTCCGGTACTATCGCGGCAAACGGCTCCCTTGTTCTTAAGCTTTATTATGAGCGTAATTCTTACAAAGTAACCTACGCTTATACAGGTACAATTCCTGAAGGTGCTTCTGCCCTTCCTGCAGAAAAGACTTACATCTATGGTGAAGAAGTTACCGTTGCGCCCGATGCCACAGCATCAGGCTACAATTTCAGCGGCTGGATCTCCTCTCAGGTAACTCCCAAGGACGGCAAGTTCACTATGCCTGCAAAAGATGTTGTATTCACAGGTTCTTTTGAAACTGCAGCAACCACAGGCTATCTTGTTATCGACAAGGAGCTCACCGCCCCTGCAGGATTCACGGGTAGCCATATATTCAATTTCAGAATTTACCGCAATACAAGCAGCGGCAACCAATATGTTAAGACTGTTTCCGTAAAAGCAGGCTCTCCCGAAGTGTTTGAGCTTGTTCCGGGTACATACTACATTGTTGAAGAAAATGCCGAGGTTTCAGGATATGCTCATTCGGTTCTCTGCGGAAGCAAAAACAATAAAGTTACAATCAAGCTCTCTCAGGTTTCCAGAATCAAATTCGAGAATATCTATGTTAAGGTTCAGCTCGAAAAGGATGATCACTTTGGTTACATCATCGGTTATCCCGATGGCACCGTAAGACCCGAAAATTATATCACTCGCGCTGAAGTTGCTACGATCTTCTTCCGCATGCTCACAGATGAGAGCCGCGCAAGAGTTTGGTCACAGAACAACAGCTTCTCCGATGTTTCAGCAACCGACTGGTTCAACAATGCTGTATCTACTCTTGAAAATGCCGGAGTTATCGGCGGTTATTCGGATGGCACCTTCCGTCCCAACGAATATATCACAAGAGCAGAGCTGGTTAAGATCGCAGTCTCCTTCTACGGAACAAGTGCCGGTAAGGACACTCACTTCTCCGACACTTCCGCACACTGGGCAAATGACTTCATTGAAGCAGCACGTGAAATGGGCTTCATTGACGGTTATACCGATGGTACTTTCCGTCCCGACAGACTTGTTACCCGTGCAGAAGCCATGAAGATCATTAACCGTACTCTTGACAGAATTCCTCATAAGGATCACCTCCATAAGGATATGATCGTTTGGAGCGACAACAAGAACAAGAACAGATGGTACTATGCTGAAGTTCAGGAAGCTACCAACTCTCATATCTATATCTGGGATGATGAACATGAGGTTTGGGTAAGAATACGCGATGTTCGTGATTGGGCAGCTCTTGAAAAAGTTTGGTCCGATGCTTATGACGGTTGATACCGAAAATTAAAAGCCTCGCAGGGCGGTCAAATGACCGCCCTGCTTTTCGTTTGAGTTTCGAACTTTAAAAAAGGTTCTATAATAAATGTCGGGGTGAAACCAACATTTATTATAGAACCTTTTTTATTAACTCCGGTAATTTCAAAGCATAAGAGAGTCGAACCAACAAGGAATCTCTAAAAGCTCAAAATTGAATAACCAAACAATAATTTAGCGAAGAAGAAACTTACTGTATTATTGTTTATATTAGAATAGTTTTTTACAACTCTTTTTTGTTCGTCAATCCTTCGGTGCTTCATAATTCACTATTGCGCGAAACAGCTTCATAGATTTTTCGTAGGTTTTCTCTGTCGCACCCTTGTTAATAAAGGATGTTAAAGTGCTTATCCGTCGCATGCAAAGAATAGTATCCTCCGGTAGCTCGTTTACGCCCGGAAAATAAGAGCCGAAATCCGTTTCCGAGAGGAGCAGACCGTATTCGTCAACAGCTCCCTGCGGAAGCTCGTCAAACATTTCTGAAAGCGGCATAAATCCGTTACCTGCCTTCACTTCTTCATACAGATAGGGTGAAAGAAAGCAGACAGAGTATTCACCTGCAACTATCAAATTCTCGAATTTTTGCTTGTTTTGAGCCATAAATGTCGGATCAATATAAAAATCATCTGCCGTTTCCGCTTCGACTGCCTCACTTTCAGCGGCTTTGATCTCTTCCGCGCTCATTATGTAATTGGTCACAACCTCAACATATTCAATTCCGTCGTTGTTAAAATCTTCGGGGAGGACTGCTTTGAGAGCCGAGCGGAAATTTATCAGCTGTTCCCCTTCAATGACATCGGGGCCTGCATACATAACATAGGTATCGACCTTTTCCTTTTCGCACATCTGAAGAGTGCAGACAATTATAACAAACAGTGCAAAAATTATGCCTATTACGGGCCATTTATTATGATACCAGAAATTGTCAAACCATTTTGTGAATTTATTCTCCACCCTGATATCTCCGCCTTGCATTTTATCCATATTCTTCTCCTTATAAACAAAGGCACTGCGAGATGCAGTGCCTTAAAAATTATGTCAAACCCCGTCGCAAGAAAAGTATATCACGAATTTGCATTTTTGTCAATACTACCTCTCCTTGAACTTAACAAATGTCAGCTTATTGCCAAAGAAATATATCGGATCTGTGGAATTCAAAAAGCTCACCTTATACTGAAGCAGGATAAGCTCCTCGGAAAAATCGGGAGAATAATAAGCCGTTTTATAGATATGTGAAGAATAATCCTTATATTCCACTATGAAGGCGTCACCCGAAAAGCTGACCTTATCAACGGTGCCGTGTTTTCCTTCGGCAAGGTTAAATACGCCTTCAGGTGCATTTTCCGAAGCTATCAGGCGTCTCTTACCGCTTATGTCTGTTTCATAAATATCTTTGTCATCAAAGGTAAATAGATACATTTTATCGCCGCAGACATATCTCAGCCTCATGCCGTCAAGATATTCTACTTTATCGCCTGTTTTCACATTATATATGCCGTACCCCTCAGACCAGTTTCTTCCGCCTATGTGATAAGCAAACACATCATTGCTTATAAATCCAATGGGAGTATAGCGAAGGATATCATATCTGTCAGCCCCTTGACCGCTTGTAGAGAAACGGGGATATTCATCCGAAAAAACATTCTCAAAGATCCGATCACGCTTGCCGCTGTCGGGATGCACCGCCTCAACATAGCCCTGAAAAAGATCATCTACAGTGACAAGATAAACGATCGTTTTCCCATCTGGGGAAACGATCTTTATCTCCTTATCGGTTGCATATTCACCATTTTCGATCTCATCAAGCTGTATTTTTTCGTTTTCAAAGCTGAGCTTATATACAGCCTCGGTATCGCTGTTAGAATCTCGCCATCCCGAAAGTATTATACCGTCATCTGTATAGCTCTCGATATGGGGCAAGATGTCACATTCAGCCGAACAGGTATCCTTTAAGACGCCGCTCATAATATCAACCAAATAAAAATCCAAATGGTAAGTAGAGCCAAGTGCATAGACCATGTAAAGATAATGAGAATCATCGATCCTATAAGAATTTCTTCCTGAGCCATTTGCACCGCGCTCAAAATCTATCTCCATATATGAAAAGTCAATATCCTCCGACATGTGAAGCAGCTCTATGGAATCATCATATTTTTTCATTTCTGCAAGTGTTGAGCTTATCTCTGCATCAGCTTCCACCTGATTTCCAAAGGTCACAAGAGTAAGAGTTCCGTCTCCAAAAAAAGTAAATGTCGTTCCAAAGGAGTGATCCATTTCATATTTGCAAAGCTGAGTTTTAAAATCGGGAGTTGTGACGGTATATGTATGCGTGCCGTCCTCGGTAAACTCATAAATACTGCCGTAATTGTCGATAAATCCAACGCTTCTGTTTGAGTGTCCGACCAGCTGTATAACGCCTTCAGGAGGATTCTCGTCATTTGAAGCAATAAGAATACTTTCTCCCTCGGGAGTTATCTTATAATAGCTCTTCGGCTCATATGAAACGACCTCGCTTACATAGAAATTGCCCTCTTCATCTATCGCCTGCAGTCCCAAACCGTCGAGACATTCTATCTTCTCGCCCGTGGAGATATCGTAAATTCCATAGCCCCATGTCCATTCCCAGCCGCCTATCCTGTAAACGAAGCGATTATCATCGAGAAAAGCTATCGGCGAATGGCCCTTGACGTCACCTATATCTGCCTTTTTGTTTCCGATCTTATCGTCAAGCATTACATTTTCCGCTATGCGTTCGATCCTGCCATCAGAATAGAGAATATCAATTCCTCCGTGTCCGGCCAAATCATCTACCGTCTTATACACAGTAACACTTCCGTTTGGAGATCTTATATAATCATCATAATGGGGAAACAGATCAAAATCATACTTCGGTATGCAAGTCAGATCTCCGTTCCCATATTTTACATCAAAAGCACATTCAATCACAGGCTGCTGCTTTTCGGTATCATAATAGAAATTATAAAGTATAATACCTTCATCGGTATACATCACCTGGCTCGGAAATTTCTCGCTTTTTAAGCTCAATGAAGCAAGATGCTCACCCTTGACAGTGTCAACTACATGCAGATCAACCTCTCCTCTGCTTCTCCTTTGGTCAATCATGCAAATATAAAGCTTTTCGTCAAGCTTTATCGGGTGATAAGCGCCAGAAGCATTCTCAAAAACTATCTGCTTTATCTCAAAATCGGCATTGTTTGAAATAAGTTTGAAATATGTTTCATCAGACACATCCGGAGTGATAGGCTTGTCGTTTTCATTCGGTTTGTCCGTTTCAGCCTGAGTATCAAGACCGCTGTTTAAGGTATTTTCCTTATCATCGATGTCTTCTTTTACACTAATATCAACAAAGGAACAGCCTACAGCTGAAATAATAAGTATCACAGAGAGAATTGCTGAAAGCAGCCTTGTTTTGTTCTTCTTCGTCATCATGATAACTCGTTCCTTCACGGAACCGTTCGCAAATCCGTTTGCAAGGCTGCGTTTTACGGGAAGCATATCTATAATAACACGGGCATAATTCACGCGCTCGGCATCATTCATACTGCTCGTAACAGAATGATCGCAGGCAAGCTCTGCATCCTGCCTTGAAAGAATAGCCGCCGCCCAAATGAGAGGATTCCACCAAAGAAGCACTATAGCCGCTATACGGAAGAAAGCCCAGATATTGTCGCCATGGCAAAGGTGGGTATACTCATGGCATAGTATAAGCCCCCTGCCCTCGCTTTTATATGCCTTCGGAGTTAGGTAGACCGACGGTATAAAGCCATGGAGACAAGGCGTCCCGGCCTTTTCGGAAACATACACCTTAAGTCTCTTATATTTCCCGACCTCTCGGCGGTCACTGCGAAGCTTCACGGAAAATACCGCCCCGGTTATGATAAACCACAGTGCCAAAGCCGCTGAACCACAACTCCAAATAATTTTAAAAGCAGATATTATTGATATCTTTTCACTCTTCTCTCCCGATAAAATATTTACATCGGCTTTTTCCGAAGCAACATTCTTATCTTGGGAAAGGATCGGCAGCTCCGCCGCTTCCGTTCCTTCTATTTCAGATCCGATTGCTTCAATTGGCGATATGGGCTGAGCGCTCGGGAAATCAATATCCAAGCCGCTATGCTC
Organism: Eubacteriales bacterium; assembly: GCA_045595425.1. GTDB lineage: Bacteria > Bacillota > Clostridia > Oscillospirales > CAG-272 > SIG710. Next base: position 2,931 of record JAZOAL010000029.1, on the reverse strand, counting down.
GGATTCTATAGTTGTAAACCGATCTTCGGTATTTTCACCGATATCGGATTGAACAGCTTGATCATTATGGGTAATATTCGGCATCGATTGTCTTTCATCGGAAAAAGACGAGGCTTCATCATTTAACCGAATCTCTTCGGTATCCGATACCTGTTCTTTTTCAAAAGAAGGAACAGTAATCGGAACATCAAACAGCGAAAAAGGCATACACAGCTTTAATATCACAACTAACCAAAGTGAATATATAATATTGGATGAAATGTGTTTACGGAACAAAAGTCGAACAACTAAAACCGCAATTATAAGAAGTGATAAAGTTATAATATGCTGCATAATTACCCCTTTCTGCTTGTGTCAACATCGTCAAGAATCTTTTTAAGCTCTGCGATATCACTCTCCGAAAGTGCTTGCCTTCCAACAAGAGAAGAAACCATCATTCCAAGACTCCCGTCATAAACTCTGGATAGAAAAGAAGCCGTCTCCTCTTCCGCAACATTGTTTCTTTCGATCAAAGAATAATATTCATGTACCCTGCCGCTCTCATCGACCTTGACCGCACCCTTTGCGATAAGTCTCTTAAGCATAACGAAAACCGTTGTTTTAGTCCACCCTGTATCTTCGCGGAGCTCACAGACGAATTCGCCTATAGTCCTCGGTTCTCTCTGCCAAAGCAGCTTCATCAGCTTCCATTCACCTTCCGATAAATTGATATTATTCATTTTTTCACCTCCTAACCTTATGGTTAACATTTGTTATCTAACTATATATTACCATACAGGTTAACACTTGTCAACCGATTTGGATAATTTTTTCAGAGTTTACATTTTGTTAATATACGTTTCCATACATCTCTAAACAATAATTTATCGGTCTGTTAGTTAAGGCAAATAAACATTCGTGAACAAGGCGAACACTACCGAAAAGTCATCCCTCGACTACGCTCGGGATGACTTTTAGGTGAATACTGTTTTGTGCCTTTCTATAACGAAAAAAGAATTTTAGAAAGAAAAAAGTTAGTTTTACCACATGAGATCCTTCACTGCGTTCAGGATGACAGATAGTGCTCATTTGTAGCTTTTACTACATGAAAAAATCAGGAGATTTGCTGTAGAAAGATACAACTTACAAATGTCATCCTGAACGCAGTGAAGGATCTCATAGGCTGCAACTTACTTTGAACCGATAAATTATTGTATATAGCTTTTAAACTAAGTTTTTAGGAATTACCGATTATCATCTCATCAAAAAGGACTGCCGAAATCGGCAGTCCCCGTTTTGCATTATGGATTCAAAACATAATGTAGCTCAGCATATGAGCTATAAAAATACAGCTCGTCACCAATCTCATCCGCATCAAGGAGATATCCGAGAACCCACCTGCCCTCGCCGACCTTCTTGCGGTAAACAGGCTCATGAGTATCCGCATATTCACCGGGCACACCGTCTATCCAGAAGTTTTGACGCCCCTGTGTGCGCTCAATAGTCCCCTCCTCTGTCTCTGCAAGTCCGCCAAGACTGAATGTATGAAGAAAAGGCTTCATATTTTCGTCGGTGTCGCCTGTTGCTGTTACCGTTACGCAAATAAACCGCTTCGTCATTTCCAGCGTCTCTCCAAGAGTTCTCTTAACCTTTCCTCCGTTTGCGACATCATCATCGTTAATGATAACCTCAGTCCTGTTATAAGGAATCAGATTTCCGCCTGCATCGGTAAATTTTTCCACGAGATCTTTTCTTATAACACCGTCCTCAAAGCCCGAAATGCTATCGAACATCTCGACCTTTTCAACATTTACGCTTCTCATGCTCTCAAAAACATTTTCATATGTACCTACCTCGCCCATCGCGAGCAAATCGGAGCGGTATACTTTGGGATCATCATGAACAAATACAAACGGAATATCGGGAACATCGCTTGACTTTGGCTCGTTTCCAATAGGCAAAGCATGAATGACATCATCGGTCTCTGCAATGCTCATTCCCTCTGCAATTGCTTTTATCTCTTCGACAGTTATACCATAGCCGACTATGCCGTGAACGACCATTTCTTCCTGGGCAAAAAGAACATAAATATCCTTATCGTAAACGGAAAGATCATTTGAGATCAGTAAATAGGCTTCTTTATCTCCGGCCATAAATTTTTCTGCGGAATCTATATTTTTGATGATCGCGTTAAGATCGCTTCTGCGAAGATCATAGCCGTTAAAGGTTATGGCACGGTTGCCGACAGAACCGCCATACTTGTGCGAAGCTGTCATATCCTCGCTCATGTCCTCGGGCATGTAGGCAAATTCAAGTCTAACGCTTATCTCACCGGCTTCCTTATCGGAGTTCCAAGAGCGAACAGGAGCATCTGTATCCTTGTTTTCCTCGGGAAGTGCCGCATTTATCCTAACTTCATCATTCTTCTGCGTCATAGAGAAGGTAATAAGCTTTGACACCGCAAAAACGCTTATAGTCATAACCGCGATCGCCATAGCCGCCGCTATAACCTTGAAGGCAGTCCGCTTGCAAAAGCCGCAATGCAAATTTCGGACAGTCATCTGCTCGCGGCATGCCGCCTTGATCTCTTCCTTTGCCCCGTCCCCCAGGCGAATATTTTTCATAGCCGAGCTAATCGGATTTTCTTTCATAACAGGTATTTCTCCTTTTTGTAAATTTCCATAAACAGTTCGCGCCCCTTTTTAATGCGCATTTTAACTGCCGATTCGCTTCTGCCGATGATGCCGGCAATCGTTTTGTAATCTTGCCCTTCGGCAAAATGAAGGATCATCACCTCGCTGTACTTTTCCGGAAGAAGCATCAGCGTTTTTATGATCTCATTGCCATCGGAATCATCCCCGGAGCTGACCGACAATGCTTCTTCAATATCCTCTGCAGCACGGATCCTGTTGCTGCGTAAAATATCCTTGCATCTGTTTATCGCCACACGGA